>JBCBWF010000675.1:0-1623 GCA_039817245.1 Pseudomonadota bacterium
CCGCTCGCCCCCCGGCGGCGCAGCCGACGGCGGGTCCGGGGGGGCTCGATGCCCCCGCGGAGCCGGCCCGGATGCGGGCCGAGCGCGCTGCCCGAAAGCCGCGCGCTCACGTCCCCGTCCGCCGCTCCGGCATCAGCCCGGCCAGCGCATCCGGCAGCGCATTCGCCCAGGCCGAGATCGAGCCCGCGCCGAGGCAGATCACCATATCCCCCGGCCCCGCATGCTCGGCCACGAACCCGGCCAGCCCTTCCGGCGCGCGCACCGCATGGGCCGAGCGATGGCCATGCCCGCGCAAGCCGCCCACCAGCGCATCCCGGCTCACCCCGTCGATCGGCTCCTCGCCCGCGGCATAGACATCCGTGATCCCCACCACATCCGCATCGTTGAAGGCCGCGCAGAAATCCGGAAACAGGTCGTGCAGCCGCGAGAACCGGTGCGGCTGGTGGATCGCGATCACCCGGCCCGAGCTCGCCGCCCGCGCCGCCTTCAGCGCCGCCGCAATCTCCACCGGATGATGTCCGTAATCGTCGATCACCGACACGCCCTGCCACTGGCCCACCCGCGTGAAGCGCCGCTTCACGCCGCGGAAGCCCTCGAGCCCCGCCGCCGCCACATCCGGGTCGATCTTCAGCTCGCGCGCCACCGCGATCGCGGCCAGCGCATTGAGCGCGTTGTGCTCGCCCGGCATCTGCAGGCGCACCGCGCTCCGCGTCTCCGCCCCGTCGCGCCCGCGCAGCACCGCGTCGAAGCGCACGCAGCCATCCTCGTGGCGCACATCGTCGCCGCGCACATCGGCCTGGCGCGAGAAGCCGTAGGTCACCACGCGCCGGTCATCCACCCGCCCGATCAGCCCCTGCACCTCGGGATGATCGATGCAGGCCACCAGCGCGCCGTAGAACGGGATGTTGTGCACGAACTGGTCGAAGGCCGCGCGCAGCCGCTCGAGCGAGCCGTAATGGTCCATATGCTCGGGGTCGATATTGGTCACCACGGCGATTGTGGCGGGCAGCTTCACGAAGGTGCCGTCGGATTCGTCCGCCTCCACCACCATCCAGCGCCCGTCGCCCGGCCGCGCATTCGAGCCATAGGCCTGGATGATCCCGCCATTGATCACCGTCGGATCCATATGCCCGGCATCGAGCAGTGCCGCGACCATCGAGGTCGTCGTCGTCTTGCCATGGGTGCCGGCCACGGCCACGTTCCAGCGCATCCGCATGAGCTCGGCCAGCATCTCCGCGCGGCGCACCACCGGCAGCGCGCGCGCCTTGGCCGCCTCCAGCTCCGGATTGCCCGGCTTGATCGCCGAGGAGATCACCACCACCCCCGCATCGCCCAGATTGTCCGCATGCTGGCCGAGGAAGATCCGCGCCCCCAGCCCCTCCAGCCGCTCGGTGATCGGGCTCGCGCGCATGTCCGAGCCCTGCACCCTGTAGCCGAGATTGAGCATCACCTCCGCGATGCCGGACATCCCGATCCCGCCGATGCCGACGAAATGGATCGCGCCGATATCGACAGGCAGGGCGGTGGGCGGCGTCATGGGCAGCGTCCTCTCATCACGGGCGGGCCAGTTTGGCGGGCGGGCTGGTATGGCGGGCAGGCCGGGGCGGCGGATGGGCCGTCTCG
>JBCBWF010000215.1:0-8441 GCA_039817245.1 Pseudomonadota bacterium
ACAGCAACAAATGCCCCGTGCGGGCCGGCGCATTTAGTCCCGCTGGCCGGCCCCGTGCGGGCCGGCGCAGCGCGTTCCGGTGGCCCTCCGCCCCGCGCCGCGCCTGCCAAGATCCGCGCCTAACACGATGTGACGTCGTCCGGACCGGCGTTTCAGTTGGCAGTTGCGCCGAGACCGCGGAGGGCTCAAGCTGCACATGGGGGCTCGCCAGCGGGGGCTGCACGTGGCCGAGATGCACTGCCAGAACTGCGGCGCGCCGATCCGCCGCGAGATCGAGACGTCGAAGCTCGTCGCCTGCACCCATTGCAACACGACGCAGATGCTGGTGGACGACGTCTTCCGCAATGCCGGCCAGCAGGGCGTGATGCAGGACATCCCCGGCCTCCTCACCCTCGGCCGCGAGGCGAGGATCGCCGGCGAGCGCGTGCGCCCGATCGGCCAGATCCGCCTCTCCTACGGCCGCGGCTGGTGGGACGAATTCTGGTGCCTCTTCCGCAAGGGCCCCGTCTGGATCAGCGTGGACGAGGGCGATGTGGCGGTGGAGCGGCCGATGCCGCCCGACGACTGGCCCAAGGGGTTCACCCCCCGGCTCGGCGCGCATGTGAAGATCGCGGGGCTCGACTTCACGGTCGCCGAGGCGCAGACCGCCGAATGCATCGCCGTGCGCGGCGAGCTGCCGGAGGTCATCGCCATCGGCGAGCGGCACAACTACTACGACCTCTCCGGCCCCCAGGGCGCGCTCGCCACGCTCGAGCGCTGGGACGGCCAGGAGGCCTGGTTCTTCGGCGACTGGATCGACCCCTGGGAGGTCGAGGAGAGCCCCGAGGCCGCGCGCGCATGAGCCCCGCGCGCGCCACCGCCATCAGCTGCACCCACTGCGGGGCGGGGCTGGACGTTCTCGGCGGCGGCCGCGTGCGCGCCCATATCTGCGGCTATTGCGGCGCCGAGCTCGACGCGCAGGACGACTACAAGGTCCTCCGCCGGTTCCGCGACCTGAAGCGCCCAGCCACCCCGCTCTCGATCGGCGCGAAGGGCGAGATCAACGGTGTCGCCCTGACCGTGATCGGCATCATCGGCAAGGAGGAGCGCTACGGCGCGGACCACTGGTCCTGGGTCGAGCACCAGCTCTACTCCCCGAGCCACGGCTATGCCTGGCTGACCTGGGAGGAGGGCCATCTCGTCTTCACCCGCAAGATCCGCGAGGCGCCCCGCCCGGCGCGGCTCTCCCATGCGGACATCGAGAAGGCCGAGAACCGGCCCGCCGTGCGCCTCCGCGGCAAGCGCTATCAGTACTACGCCTCCGGCACCGCGGTGACGACCTTCGTGGAGGGCGAATTCAACTTCGTGCCCGCCATCGGAGACCGGATACGCTATGTGAGCTGCCTCGGCGACACCGCCATGCTCGACCTGCGCGAGAGCGAGGGCGAGATGGAGTACGAGCTCACCACGCTGCCCCCGCGCGCGGCCCTGCTCGAGAGCTTCGGGCTCGACCCCGAGACCCTGCCACCGCCTGCGAGCATGCACCCGCTCGAGCCCTTCCACCGCACGCCCCTGCAGAGCTTCACGCGCAATACCGCCTTCGCCGCGGCGTTCGCCTGCCTTGTCCTCTCTCTCGTGATCATGGGCGGCGAGCGCACCGTCCACCGCTCCGAGATGGTGCATGCCGGCGCGACCTATACCGCCGAATTCGAGATCACCCGGGGCTCCCAGCTCGTCGCCTTCGACCTCGAGGCGGATGTCGACAACTCCTGGGCCTATTTCGAGGGCGAGGTCTTCGACGAGGAGGAGGAGGTCGTCGCAAGCTTCTCCCACGAATTCGGCTTCTATCACGGGCGCGACAAGGACGGGCGCTGGGCCGAGGGCTCGCGCGACGGCCGCATCCGCCTCAGCCTGCCAGCGGGGCGCTACGGCCTGGAGGTCGCGCTCAGCGAAAGCGGCCGCTGGAGCAGCAAAGGCCGCGATCCCCAGCAGATGCGCATCGAAGTGCGCGAGGGCGTGGTCGCCGCCTGGTGGCTCTGGATCGGTGCGGGCCTCTTCGCGCTCTTCGGGGCGAGCTTTCTTCTCGGCCGCTTCTACTACTCGGCCAAGCGGTGGAGCGGCAGCGACTGGTCGGACGAGGACGACGACTGAATGGTACCGCGCCTGATCGTCCTCGCACTCTTCGTCGCCCTCGTGGGCGGTTTCACGGCGCTCGCCTGGTATGGCGTCCAGGGGGCGAGCGGCACGGTGGTCTCGGCACGCACAGGCTCCCCGGGCGGCGGCTACGGCGTCGGCGGACGGGTGAAGTAAGGAGGAACGATGGATCTCTTCAGCAGGATCGACATCGCGGAGATCATCTCCACGATCGTCTACACCGCCCTCGGGCTCGGGCTCTTCATCGTAAGCTGGCTCATCATCGAGGCGCTTACGCCCTTCTCGCTCCGCCGCGAGGTGGAGGAGGAGCACAACCTCGCCATCGCCGTGCTGATGGGCGCGATCTTCCTCTCGCTCGCCATCCTCATCAGCGCGGTCATCCTGAGTTGAGCGCCGGGGCCGGCGCGCCGCGCGCGGCCGCCGAGGGGCCGTGGCTGCTGGCCGCCACCTTCGTGGTGGCGGTGGCCGGGCTCGTCTACGAGCTCATCGCCGGCGCGGTGGCGAGCTATCTGCTCGGCGACAGCATCACCCAGTTCTCGCTGGTGATCGGCGTCTTCATGAGCGCCATGGGCCTCGGCGCCTGGCTCTCGCGCTATGTGGATGCGCTCGAGCCCGGTTTCGCCGCGAGCCAGATCCTGCTCGGGCTGATCGGGGGCTTTTCGGCGCCGATGCTGTTTCTCGCCTATGGCTGGCTCGACAGTCTCGGCCCCGTGCTCTTCGGCGTGGTG
The DNA here is from genome assembly GCA_039817245.1 of Pseudomonadota bacterium. Taxonomy (GTDB): domain Bacteria; phylum Pseudomonadota; class Alphaproteobacteria; order Rhodobacterales; family Rhodobacteraceae; genus Thermohalobaculum. Next base: position 2,862 of record JBCBWF010000215.1, read on the forward strand.
ATCGCCATCGGCGTGCTCTCCGGCCTCGAGATCCCGCTGATCACGCGGATCCTCGAGCGCGAGGGGGCGCTGCGCACCACGCTCTCCAGCGTGCTGACGGCGGATTACGCGGGCGCGCTGGCCGCCGCGATCCTCTTTCCGCTCGTCATCGTGCCCCAGCTCGGACTGATGGCGGCGAGCCTCTTCTTCGGCATCCTCAACCTCGCCGTCGCCGCCCTCTCGCTCTGGCTCTTCCGCGACCGGATCGGCTGGGGCCTGCGGCTTCTCTGGCTCGGCGCGCTCGCCGCCTGCATCGCGGGCTTCGCCTGGAGCGAGCGGCTGGTCTCGCTGGCCGATGCGGCGCTCTTCGAGGATGAGGTCATCCTGGCGGAATCCACCCCCTATCAGCGCATCGTGCTGACGCGCACGGCCGGGCGCACGCGGCTTTTTCTGAACGGCGCGATCCAGTTCGACAGCCTCGACGAGCACCGCTACCACGAAAGCCTCGTGCACCCGGCGATGGGCAGCGCGCCGCGGCGCGCGCGCGTGCTGGTGCTCGGCGGCGGCGACGGGATGGCGCTGCGCGAAGTGCTCCGCTGGCCGGATGTGCAGGAGGCGATCCTCGTCGATCTCGACCCGCGCATGACCGCGCTCTTCCGCGACCGCGCCGATACCGCCGCGCTGAACGGCGCGAGCCTCTCGGACCCGCGCGCACGGGTGGTGAACGCCGATGCCTGGCGCTTCGTGCAGGAGAGTGACGGGCTCTTCGACGTCGTCATCCTCGACCTGCCGGACCCCGCGAGCTTTGCGGTCTCCAAGCTCTATGCGCGCGAGTTCTACGCGCTCCTCGCCCGCCGACTCGCGCGCCACGGGGTGCTGGTGACCCAGGCGGGTTCGCCCCTCTTCGCGCGCCGCGCCTTCTGGTCGATCGAGCGCACGCTGGCCGGCGCGCCGAACCCCTACGCGCCGGGCGAGACGCTCTCCACCGTGCCCTACCACGCCTATGTGCCGAGCTTCGGGGACTGGGGATTCGTGCTGGTGAGCCTCGGCGCGCGCCGGGCCGAGCCGCTGCCCCCGCCCCCGGGCCTGCGCTTTTATACCCCCGCGCTCTGGCCCGCGATGCAGGTCTTCCCCGCCGATACCGGGCCGCTGGAGGTGGAGGAGAACTCCGTCATCACCCACCCGCTCGTCGCCTATTACGAGGCCGGCTGGGCGCGCTGGTTCCAGTAGCGCGGGCAGAAGACGCTCTGCCGCGTAGGGCAGGGCCCACCGCGCGCGTGTTACGCTGGCCATATCCGCATCCTGCACCGGGAGACCCGCATGCATCGCACCGCCACGCCGCTCGTCGTCCTCATCGCGCTCGCCGCCGCCCCCCTCGCCACCGCCCCCCTCGCCGCCGCAGAGGAGAGCGAGGCCGTCCGCGAACAGGCTCGCGCGAACTTCCTCGAGGCCGATGCCAACGGCGACCGCGCGCTGACCTTCCCCGAATTCACCACGCTGATCGACCTCAATGCCGAGGACGGGATCGGCCGCGCGCATCTCATCCGCCGCATGGGCCGCTACGAGATGGCCTTCGGCCGCGTCGACGCCGATGCGGACGGCCTCGTGACGACCGAGGAGATCCGTGCCGCCGCCAGGTCCCGTCGCTGAGCGCACCATGGGACCCGGGCGCAACGGTGCGCCCCGGCCTTGAGCCGGGGCCTCCTTGAGCGCCCCGGGAGGTCCCGGGTCGAGCCCGGGACCCCGATCGGCGCTGCGCCCGGCCCGCTGGCCTAGAGGAAGGTGTCGAGCGCTGCGGCCGCCGCTTCCGGCGCCTCGAGCTGGGGCATATGGCCCACCCCCGGCAGGGTCACGAACTCCGCCGCCGGCATCGCCTCATGGAGTGCCCGGCCGCGGGCGAGCGGGATCCAGGGATCCTCGCTACCCCAGACGATCCGCACGGGGCACCGCACCCTGCCGTAGAGCGGCTCGATCTCCGCGGTGAAGCGCTCGTCGGCCGCTGCGAACTGGCGGTAGAAGCTCGCCGCCCCCTTCTCCGTGAGCCAGGGCGCCACCAGGCGCTCGAGATCCGGCTCCGCTATGTCGCTCACCAGGGCGCCGCGGATATAGGCCTCCACAAGGGCACGGTGGATATGCGGCGGCAGGCCGGTGAACGCGTCGATATGCCGGCCGACATGCGCGAAGAAGTCCGAGCCCCAGGGCCGCATCGCGACCACGTTCATCAGCACGTAGCGCTCGAACTCGCAGCCGTGAAGGAGGTGCGCGCGCAGCGTGGCGGCACCGCCGACGTCATGTGCCACCACGCGCGGGCGGCTGAGCCCCCAATGCCCCAGCATCTGCGCGAAGACGGCCCCCTGCGCGTCAAGCCCGGTGGAGCGGTCCGCGCGCATCTCCGACTGGCCATAGCCCGGCATGTCGTACCAGTGCACCCGGAAGCGGCGGGCGAGGACAGGGATGACCCGGTGCCAGGAGATCGAGGACCAGGGCCAGCCATGCGCCAGCACCAAGGCCGGCCCGTCGCCTGCGCGCCCCGCTGCGACGCGGCCCGCCTGCGTCTCGTAGGTCTCGTCGAGTGCCCAGCCGTCCATCGCCGCCTCCTCTTCTCACCCGCAGCGGCGTTGATGATATATGGGATCGTGGCGTGTGACTGATATCCTCTCTCTGCGGCGGTATGGGGTGAGGGATGACCCGGTTGGCCGATAGCGCATGGACGACGGAGACCTTGATCGGGGGCCATCCGGCGCTCGACTTCGTGAACACCACGGGCGGGCGGTCGAAGGCGCGCGATGCGGATCGGCTGGCGGACTACGCGGCTTTCCTTCGCTGGTCCGTCGCGGCGCGGCTCCTGACCGAAGCGGAAGCCGCTGCCCTCGGCGCGGATGCCGCCGCGGCCACCGCCCGCGCAGCCGCGGTGCTTGATGGGGCTTGCGCGTTTCGTGAGGCGCTCCATGTCTGCCTGACGGCGGAAACCGATAGCGCGCCCTGGCCCGCCGCGGCCCGGCATGCGGTCGGCGATGCGATCCGCGCGGCCCTCGCCGAGGCGACGCTCAGGCGCACGGGCGCCGGCTATGCGTGGCGGTGCGACGCCGCAGCGCTTGGCCTCGCGCTTCCCGCCGCACGGGCGGCGCTCGCCGCCGAGGATCTTCTGCGCAGCCCGGAGTTGGCGCGCCTTCGCAATTGCCACCGATGCTCCTGGCTCTTCATCGATCGCGGCCGCGGCCGGCCGCGGCGCTGGTGCAGCATGGCCACCTGCGGCAGCCGCGCCAAATCCGCCCGCTACTACCGCAAACGCAAAGGCGATTCATAGGCGCTGAGCGCGCTGTCCGCCGCGCTCTGGAGACACTTGCGGCCGCTCCCTCCCGCGTCATTTTGCGCAACATAGTGTGAAGGCCGGGTAACCATTTTCGCTTTTCTACCGGCCAGATCGATCCCCGACAGCGTTCACTCTATGTTCGCGATATGGGGTCAATGATGACGTGGGAGGGAGCGAGCGCAGCAGACGCTCAAGCCGATGCGCCATCGCTCAGCGCTCCTCACCGCTCAGCGCCGCGCGGTGCTCTGCCACCAGCGCTCGCAGAAAATCCGCCACCGCCCGGATGCGGTGCGACTGGGCAAGATCGGCCTGCGTCACGAGGTAGATCGGCTGATCGATACCGAGCTCCGCATCGAGGCAGACCAGCCCCCGCGGCCGCGCCAGGAAATGCGGCAGCACCGCAAGCCCCAGCCCTGCCGCGCAAGCCACGACCTGCGTCGCGAGCGAGCTCGTCACCAGCGCCGGCGCGCGTCCGCCGAGCACCCGCTCGATCCAGCGCGCCGCCGGCAGCGACGCCTGCGCCTCGCCCCAGGCGATGAAGCCGTCCCCCTCCCAATCCGCCGCGTCGCCTTGCCCCGCGCGCGCCGCCACATAGCCCGGCGCGCCGTAGAGCCCGTAGCCGAGCCGCCCAAGCCGCTGCAGCGTGACATTCCCGCGATCGGGCTGGACCATGCGCAGCGCGATATCCGCATCCCGCCGGGTGAGATTCGCCGTCGCGATATCCGTCACGATCTCCAGCGTCAGTCCCGGATGCGCGGCGCAGAGGCGCGGCAGCGCCGGCAGGATCAGCCCGGTCGCGAGGTTCTCCGCCGTCGCGAGCCGCACGCTGCCCGAAATCTCCGCCGCCCGGTCCGCTTGCCGGCCGAGCGCGCGCGCCGCGGCCTCCATCGCCTCCGCGCGCTCGAGCAGCCCCGCGCCATCCGCACTCAGCCGGTAGCCCGAGGGCTGGCGCAGAAAGAGCGGCAGGCCGAGCCGGCCCTCCAGCCGCTCCACCCGCCGCGACACCGTCGCCAGCCCCAGATCCAGCGCCCGCGCCGCCCCGCTCAGCGAGCCCGTCCGCGCCACCGCGAGAAAGGCGCGCACATCGTCCCAGACCAGCTCGCTCTCGCTCTGCTTTCCGATATCGGAAACTCCATCGCCATTCGCAGCGCTTCTGTCCGCACAGTGGAGATGTCACCTCCCCGGCATACGCACAAGAAGGAGAGTGCCATGAAACGGCGAATGCTGGCGGACGGCTTCGAGGTCTCGGCCCTCGGGCTCGGCTGCATGGGGATGAGCGAGTTCTATGGGCCGCGTGACGACGCCACCTCCCTGCGCGTCCTGCACGAGGCGGTCGAGCTCGGCATCGACTTCCTCGACACGGCCGACATGTACGGCCCCCACCACAACGAAGAGCTGATCGGCGCCTTCCTCGCCGAGACCCGCGCGCCCCTGCGCGTCGCCACCAAATTCGGCATCCTGCGCGGCGCCGGCGCGTACCGCCGCAGCATCGACAACAGCCCCGCCTATGCCCGCGCCGCCTGCGAGGCCTCGCTCCGCCGCCTCGGCATCGAGCGGATCGATCTCTACTACGTCCACCGCGTCGAGCGCGACCGCCCCATCGAGGAGACCATGGGCGGCCTCGCGCGGCTGGTGGAGGAGGGCAAGATCGCCCGCATCGGCCTCTCCGAGGTCAGCGCCGAGACGCTGCGCCGCGCCCATGCCGTCCACCCCGTCGCCGCCGTGCAGACCGAGTACTCGCTCTGGTCGCGCGGGGTGGAGGCGGAGGTGCTGCCCGCCTGCCGCGCGCTCGGCGTGGGCTTCGTCGCCTACTCCCCGCTCGGGCGCGGCTTCCTCACCGGCCGGTTCCAGGACGGCGCGGGCTTCGAGGCGGGCGATTTCCGCGCCTCGCTGCCGCGTTTCCAGGCGGGGGCTGTGGCCACCAACCGGCGCATCGCCGACCGCGTGGCGGAGATGGCGGCGGCCAAGGGCTGCACGCCTGCCCAGCTCTCCCTCGCCTGGCTGCTCGCGCAGGGCGAGGACATCGTGCCGATCCCCGGCACCAAGCGCCCCGCCTATCTGCGCGACAACGCGGCGGCGGCGGATCTCGCGCTCACCGCGGCGGACTGCGCGGCGCTCGAGGACGCCCTCGCCGGCCTGCCCGTGGAGGGGGCCCGCTACACCGCCGAGGGCATGAAGGGCGTCGATGCCTGAGCCGGCGCGGGCGCGCCGGTCGCGCCCGTCTCGCCCGTCCCGCCAGAGCCGCCGCACCCGCCGGCGCGCCCGCCCCGCCTTTCCCGCCGCCCCGC
>JBCBWF010000184.1:0-9316 GCA_039817245.1 Pseudomonadota bacterium
GGGCTGCGCGACGTGGCCGATGCCTGCGTGATGGGCGTGAAATATGCGCTCGCGGTGGGCGCGGTCTGCGCGGCCATCGGCATCGTGGTCGGTGTGGTGAACTCCACCGGTCTCGGTTTCCGGCTCGGCTTCATGGTCACCAACAGCGCGCGCAGCATCGCCGAGGCGATCGAGCCGCTGGTGATGTGGTTCCCGCTCGCGACCTTCACGGTGGACGGGATCACGCTTCTGGTCTCGCTGCTGCTGATCGCGGTGACCTGCATTCTGATGGGCGCAGGCCTGCCGACGACGGCGCTCTACATCATGCTCGCCACGGTGGCGCAGCCGGCGCTCGGCAATCTGGGCGTGCCGCCGATCGCCTCGCATCTCTTCGTGCTCTACTACGGCGTGATCTCGGAGATCACGCCGCCGGTCTGCGCCTCGGCCTACGCGGCGGCGGGGATCGCGGGGGCCAATCCGTTCCGAACGGGCATCTCGGCCTTCTCGCTCGGGATCGCGAAGCTGATGGTGCCGATGGTGTTCGTCTATTCGCCCTCGATGCTGATCGTGGTGGACGGGTTCACCTGGGTGGACTTCGTGACGACCACCATCAGCTGCGCGGTGGGCGTGTTCATGGTGGCGACCTCGGTGGCGGGCTTCTTCCTGGCGCCGATGCCGGGGGCGGTGCGCGCGGCGATGGCGCTGGCCGGGGTGCTGCTGGTGGCGCCGGGGCTGACGAGCGACATCTACGCCTTCATCCTGGTCTCGCCGGTGATCGCGCAGCAGGTGCTGGCGCGCCGGCGCGCGCGCGAGGCGGCGGGGATGAGCGGCGCCGCTGCGGGCGGCGGCATGGCGGCGGAGACGGTCGAGCGACAATGACCGGGCGGGTCGTCATCATCGGCGCCGGCGCGGTCGGCATCGCGACGGCCCTTTCGGCGGCGGAGCAGGGGCTCGAGGTCGATGTGATCGACCGGGACGCGCCAGCCTCCGGGGCGAGCCACGGCAATGCCGGCGTGATCTCGCCCTGGTCCTGCGTCCCGGTGTCGTTGCCGGGGCTGTGGCGCTCGGTGCCGCGCTGGCTCTTCGATCCGGAGGGGCCGCTTTCGGTGCGCCCCGCTTACGCGCTGCGCTTCGCGCCCTGGGCGCTGCGTTTCCTGGCGGCGGGGCGCGAGGCGCGGCTGCCGGCGATCGCGGATGCGATGCATGCGCTCAGCCGTCCGAGCGCCGATCTCTACCGCCAGATGCTGTCGGGGACCGGGTCGGAGCATCTCGTGGTGGACAGCCTCTATCTCCATGTCTCGCGGCGCGAGACGGTGTCGTTGGACGGGCCCGCCTGGCGGCTGCGCGCAGCGCGGGGCGTGCCGTTTCGCCAGGTGGGCGCGGAGGAGCTGCGCGAGATCGAGCCGGCGCTGGCGCCCGAATACCGCTCGGCGGTGGTGATCGAGGGGCAGGCGCGCTCGCTCGACCCCGGCGGCGTGGGGCGCGCGCTGGCGGCCAAGGCCGAAGGGTTCGGCGTGCGGTTCCATCGCACGGCGGTGACCGCACTCGCCCGCGAGGGCGAGGATTGGACGGTGAGCACCGAGGCCGGGGCGCATCGCGCGCGCCAGGTGGTGCTGGCGGCGGGCGCATGGTCGGCGCGGCTCCTGCGCCCGCTCGGGATCCGCGTGCCGCTGGAGGCCGAACGGGGCTATCATCTGGTGCTGAAGAGCCCGGGGGTGGAGGTGCGCAACTCGGTGATGGAGACGGAGCGGAAATTCGTCGCCAGCGGCATGGCGGCCGGGGTGCGGCTGGCGGGCACGGCGGAGTTCGCGGGGCTCGACGCAGCGCCGGACTGGCGGCGCGCAGAGGTGCTGAAGGGCCATGCAGAGCGTCTGTTCCCCGGGATCGCGACGGGCGATGCAGAGGTGTGGATGGGCAGCCGGCCCTCGCTGCCGGACAGCCTGCCCTGCATCGGGCCCGTGCCGGGCCAGCCCGGCCTGGTGGTGGCCTTCGGGCACAGCCATTTCGGCTTCGGCATGGCGCCGGCGACGGGGCGGCTGGTGGCGCAGCTTCTGCGCGGCATCGCGCCCAATGTGGATATGGCACCCTACCGCGTGGAGCGCTTCGCATGAGCGCGGGCTTCGAGGCGGCGGTCGTCGGCGGCGGGCTGCTCGGCTCGGCGGTCGGCTACGGGCTCGCGCGGGCGGGGCTGCGCACGGTGATCCTCGACGAGGGCGACGCGGCGTTTCGCGCGGCGCGCGGCAATTTCGGGCTGGTCTGGGTGCAGGGCAAGGGCGTGGGCAGCCCCGCCTATGCGGGCTGGACGGCGCGCTCGGCCGCCCTCTGGCCAGAATTCGCCGCCGAGCTCGAGGAGCGCACCGGCACCGCGCTGCAGCTCAGCCAGAAGGGGGGCATCGATCTCTGCCTCGACGAGGCGGAGTTCGAGGCGCGCGGGCGGCGGATGGAGGCGCTCGCCACCCAGCCGGACAGCAGCTTTCGCTACGAGATGCTGGGGCGGAACGCGCTGGCGCGGCATCTGCGGGGGCTGGGGCCGGAGGTCGTGGGCGGATCCTATTCGGAGCAGGACGGGCATGTGGATCCGCTGCGCCTGCTCGGGGCGCTGCAGCGGGCCTTCGTGGCGCTCGGGGGCACGCTGATGCCGGGCGCGCGGGTCTCGCGGATCGTGCCGCGCGCCGGGGGCGTGGCCTTGCAGACCGCCGAGGGACGCCTGGAGGCGGAGCGGCTGGTGCTCGCCGCAGGGCTCGGCAACCGCGCGCTCGCGCCGCAGATCGGGCTCGAGCAGCCGGTGCATCCCGAGAAGGGCCAGGTTCTGGTGAGCGAGCGGGCGGAGCGGGTGCTCGACCTGCCCACCACCACGATCCGCCAGAGCGGGGACGGGACCATTCTGCTGGGCGATTCGAAGGAGGATGCCGGCTTCGACATCGCAAGCACGCCGCATGTGATGCGCACCATCGCGGACCGGGCGCGCAGGAGCTTTCCGGCGCTGGCGCGGCTCCGGGTGGTGCGGAGCTGGGCGGCGCTGCGGGTGATGACGCCGGACGGGCTGCCGGTCTACGACCGCTCGGAGACCGTGCCGGGGGCCTTCGCCATCTCCTGCCACAGCGGGGTGACGCTGGCGGCGGCCCATGCGCTGGCGATGGCGCCGGCGATGGCGGAGGGGGCGCTGGACCCGGCGCTCGGCCCGCTCGGCGCGGGGAGGTTCGATGTTCAGGCGGCTTGAGGCGCGGGGGACCGGCGCGACGGTGACGCTGCAGTTCGAGGGGCGCGCGGTGACGGCGCTGGCGGGCGAGAGCGTGGCCTCGGCGCTGCTGGCGGCGGGGCTCACGGCCGGGCGGCAGACGCCGAAGACCGGCGCGCCGCGCGGGCCCTTCTGCATGATGGGCACCTGCTTCGAGTGCCTGATGGTGATCGACGGGGAGGCGAACCGGCAGGCTTGCCAGGTGCCGGTGGCCGAGGGGATGACGGTGGCGCGCCAGGAAGGCGCCGCGGCGCTGGCGCTCGACGCCGATCCGGTCCCGTGAGCGCGGGGCGCGATCTCATCATCGTGGGCGCGGGGCCCGCGGGCCTGGCGGCGGCTGCGCGGGCGGCCGAGGGCGGCGCGCGCGTGCTGCTCCTCGACGACCAGCCGGCGCCGGGCGGGCAGATCTGGCGCGGCGTGGGCGGCGCGCCCGGGGCCGGGGACGACGTGCTCGGCGCGGAGTATGCCGCGGGACGCGCGGCGCTGGCGCGGCTGGAGCGCGCCGGGGTGGCGCGCGCGGCGGGCGCCACGGTCTGGCAGGTCACCGCTGAGGGCGAGGTCGGCTGGTCCGCGGAGGGGCGTTCGCGGCTCGTCCGCGCCCCCTTCGTGCTGCTCGCGACCGGGGCGATGGAGCGGCCGATGCCCGTGCCGGGCTGGACGCTGCCGGGCGTGATGACGGCGGGGGGCGCGCAGACGCTCCTGAAATCGGCGGCGCTGGCGGCGGAGGGCGCGGTTTTTGCGGGCTGCGGGCCGCTCCTCTATCTGGTCGTGGCGCAGTATCTGCGCGCGGGCGTGCCGGTGGCGGCGGTGCTCGATACGACCGCGCCGGCGGGCCGGCTCGACGCGCTGGCGCATCTGCCCGGCGCGCTCTTGCGGGCCGATCTTCTGCTGAAGGGGCAGCGCTGGCTGGGCGAGATCCGGCGGAGCGGGACGCGGGTGATCCGCGGCGTGACGGATCTGCGGATCCTCGGCACGGAGCGGGCCGAGGGCATCGCGTATCAGCGCGACCGCGGGGCCTGGGAGCGGATCGCGGCCGCCCATGTGTTCCTGCATCAGGGCGTGGTGCCGAACCCCAATCTCGCCATGGCCGCGGGGATCGCGCAGGTCTGGGACGACACGCAGCTCTGCTGGCGGCCGCGGACGGACCGCTGGGGCCGCTCGAGCGCGCTCGGGCTCTTCGTCGCGGGCGACGGGGCGGGGATCGACGGCGCGGTGGCGGCCGAGGCGAAGGGGGAGCTGGCGGCGCTGCAGATCCTGCACGGGCTCGGCCGGCTCACCGCCTCGGCGCGCGACGCCGCGGCGCGGCCCGTCTTCCAGCGCCTGGCGCGGGAGCAGCGCGCGCGGCCCTTCCTCGACCGCTGGTTCCGGCCCGCGCCGCAGTTTCGCGTGCCGGAGGCGGCGGACACGCTGGTCTGCCGCTGCGAGGAGATCACGCGGGGCGAGATCGACCGGGCGATCGATACCGGGCTTGCGGGGCCCAACCAGCTGAAGAGCTTCACGCGCGCCGGGATGGGCCCCTGCCAGGGGCGGCTCTGCGGGCTGACGGTGCAGGAGCTGATCGCGCGGCGCACCGGGCGCGGGCCTGAAGCGGTGGGGTATTACCGTCTCCGCCCGCCGATCAAGCCGCTCAGTCTCGGCGAGCTCGCGGATCTGGAGATCGAGGAGGCGGCGCCGGCGGATGAGGGCGCGGATCTGGGCGCGGGTGCGGCGCCCCATGGCTGAGACGGCCGATGTCGCGGTGATCGGGGGCGGCATCCATGGCTGCTCGGCGGCGCTGCATCTGGCGGAGGCGGGCGCTTCGGTGGTGCTGCTCGAGAAGGACAGCGTGGGGCGCCATGCCTCGGGCGTGAATGCCGGCGGGGTGCGCCGGCTGGGGCGCGCGCTGGAGGAGATCCCGCTGGCGCTGGCCGCGGCACAGGACTGGCGCCGGATCCGCGCGCTGGTGGATGACGACTGCGGCTATCGCGAGAGCCGGTATCTGAAGGTGGCTTTCACGGAGGCGGATCTGGAGGCCGGGCGCCGGCGGGTGGATATCCTGCGCCAGCAGGGCTTCGAGCATGAGGAGATGGTGGACCGCGCGACCTTGCGCGCACTGCTGCCGGCGGTGGCGCCGGATGCGCTCGGCGCGCTGCATGTGCCCGGCGACGGGGCGGCGCAGCCTTACCGGACCGTGCAGGCTTTCCGCAGGCGCGCCGAGGCGCGCGGGGTGCGGCTGCGCGAGGGGCGGGCGGTGGCCGCCATCGCCCGGCGCGGCGGTGCCTGGGTGCTGGAGACCGGGCGGGCCGGCGAGCGCGTCTCGGCGCCGGTGGTGGTGAACGCGGCCGGGGCCTGGGGCGGACGCATGGCGGCGCTCCTCGGCGACCGGGTGCCGCTCGAGGCGCATGCGCCGATGCTGGCGGTCACCCAGGCGGTGCCGCGCTTTACCGAGGCGGTGATCGGGGTGCTGGGCGGCGCGCTTTCGCTGAAGCAGTTCGCCAACGGCACGGTGCTGATCGGCGGCGGGGTGCGCGGGCGCGCGGATCCGGACAGCAACGCCACGACGCTCGACATGGCCGGGATGGCGCGGTTTCTGGGTACGGCGCGGCGGGTCTTTCCGCATCTGAGCGCAGCGCGGGTCAACCGCGCCTGGGGCGGGATCGAGGGGTACACGCCCGACGACCTGCCGGTGATCGGCCCGGGCGCGGCCGAGGGGGTGGTGCATGCCTTCGGCTTCTCGGCCCACGGCTTCCAGCTCGGCCCGGCGGCGGGGCGCGTGGTGGCCGCGCTGGCGCTGGGGGAGGCGCCGCCGGTGGCGGTCGACGCCTTTCGCGCCGACCGCTTCGGCTGAGCGCCTCAGCCCGCCGCGAAAGGATCGACCGGGGCGATGGGCGGGTGCTGGGCCTCGATGGCCGCGCCGGCCTCGAACAGCATGTCCTCGCGGTAGCGCCGGGCGATGAGCTGGACACCCATTGGTGCGCCGGGCCGGCCGGTGGCGACCGTGAGGCCCGGCAGGCCGAGCGCAGGCAGGCCCACCTGGATAAGCTGCGCCTCGTAGATCCGCGCGAAGTCCGTCTCGCTCTCCAGATCCGAATGGTCCGCGAAGGGGGGCTCGCCGGAGGCGGGGCAGAGGAGGAGCGGCCATTCGTCGAGGAAGACCTGCCATTCGCGGACGAGGGTGGCACGGGCCTGCAGCGCGTCCCACCCGCTGAGATCCTGCGGGGCATGGGCGAGGAGGCGCTCGGCGACGAAGGCGGCGTCCGCGTCGCCCTCCGCCTCGACCTTGGCGTGGAGGGTCTGGCGGAACTCGGTCATCCAGAGCGCCATGTTGATTTCGGCAGCACGGCGGAAGGAGGGGGGCGTGGCCTCGGCGACCTCCCAGCCGGCGTCTGCGAGGGTCTGGGCCGCGGCGCTGAGGGCGGCGGCCACCTCGGGGGCGACGGGCATGCCCTCGGGCGCTGCGCAGAAGGCGATGCGGCGGGGCGCGGGATCGGCCGGCTCGAGGGGCACCGGCATCCACCACGGGTCGCGCGGATCGGCGGCGGCCATGGCGCGGAGGCCGAGGCGCAGATCGTCGATCCGCCGCGCGAGGGGCCCGGAGACAGCGGTGAGCTGCGCGCCCATGCTCCGGTCCGGCCCGGTGAAGTTGGCCGCGGGGATGCGGCCGAGGCTGGGGCGCAGGCCATGCACGCCGCAGGCATAGGCCGGGTAGCGCACCGAGCCCGCGATATCCGTGCCATGGGCGATGGCGCCGATGCCCGCGGCCACCGCCGCGCCCGCGCCGCCGGAGGAGCCGCCCGGGGTGAGGCCCGCATGGTGCGGGTTGCGCGTGGCCCCGTGCAGCCGGTTGCGGCAGAACCAGCGGATGGAGAAGGCCGGCGTGTTGGTGCGCCCGAGGATCACCGCGCCGGCGCGGCGGAGATTGGCGACGACCGGGTTGTCCTCGCGCGCGACGAGGTCGCGCTGGAGGGTGAGGCCGTTGGTGGTGGCGCGGCCGGTGAGATCGACATTGACCTTCACGGTGACGGGCACGCCGGCGAGCGGGCCGGGATCCTCGCCGCGGGCGAGCGCGGCGTCCACCGCATCCGCCGCGGCGCGGGCCTCCTCGGGCAGCGCGTCGATCACCGCGTTGATCGCGGGGTTGACCGCATCGAGGCGGGCGAGGGCGCTTTCGGTCGCCTCGCGCGCGCTGAGGCTGCGGCTGCGGATCAGGGACGCGATGGCGGTGGCGGGGAGGGCCCAGAGCGGGCCGGTGGGGGGGACGGTGTCCGTGTTCGGGTCGGCTGCGGTCACTGCGCGGTCTCCATCTGGGCGAGATAGGGCGATCCCTCCGGCAGGGCCTCGCGGGGCACGCGGATCGTGACCTCGCCGAGGAGCAGGAAGGAGAGGGTCTTGCCGTGCCGGTCGAGCCCGAGGGAGCTGTTCACCCCGCCCTGCAGCGCGTTCTCGATGACGAAGTTGAGCGCGTGCAGGTTGGGCAGGGCGTAGCGGCGCACGGCCGTGGCGCCGAGATGGGCGAAGGCGGCGAGGACGCGCGCCTCGGTGACCTGCTCGAGCAGATGCGGCCAGGCCTCGGCGCGGTAGGCGACGACGGAGATGTTGGAGACATCGCCCTTGTCGCCTGCGCGGCCATGGGCGACGGCGTGGAGCGGCAGGGTGCTCAGCATGGGGCGGCCTCGGTGCCGGCGGCGAGGGTTTCGATGCGGACCTCGCGCTCGATGCGGTCGCGCGGCAGGAGGATGGAGGCGGTGGCCATTTCGGCGAAGACGTGGCGGCGGTAGCCCCCGCCCGCGGCGGGGCCTGAGCAGTAGAGGCTGAGCACTTCGTCGGCGATCCGCTCGGCGCCCTCGCGATCGGCGGCGGGTGCGGCGACGCGGAGGCGGTACTCGCCGTCGCCGGGGAGCCGGCGCGCGGCGCGCTTGGCCGGATCGCCGCCATCGTGGACCGCGCCGGTGCCGAGCGTCTCGATGCGCAGAGGGCCGTTATGGCCGTGCTGGGAGAGGCGCTGGCGGACGATCTCGCCGGCGAGATCGGCGCGGGCGAGCGCGTTGGGCCCGGCATAGCTGAGCTCGGCCTCGGCGAGCCAGCCATTGTCGACGCAGACCGTGGCCTTGAGCGTGGCCGGCGCCGGGCGGCCGCGCACGCCGTCGACGGCGATACGGTCGGGCCCGGCTTCGCCGAGGGTGAGGGCGGTGACGTCCGCCACGCAGTCGGCGACGATATAGGCGGCGGGGTCGTGCATCTCGTAAAGGAGCTGCTCGGTGACCGTGGCGCGGGTGACGCAGCCGCCGGTGCCGGCGGGCTTGGTGACGGTGAAGCGGCCATCCGCGGCGATCTCGGCGATGGGAAAGCCGGCATTGGCCACGTCCGGCACGTCCTTGAAGCCCGGATCGGCGAAATAGGTGCCCGTGAGCTGGCCGCCGCATTCGAGGAGATGGCCGCAGATGGTGCCGGCGGCGAGGCGGTCCCAGTCCTCCGGTCCCCAGCCGAATTCGTGGATGAGCGGGCCGAGGGCGAGGGCGCTGTCCGTGGTGCGGCCGACGAGGACCACATCCGCGCCGAGGGCGAGCGCTTCGGCGATGGGCCGCGCGCCGAGATAGGCATTGGCCGCGACCACGGGCCGGCCGGCGATGGGGATGCCCTCCATGGTGGGCTGGGCGGCGATCTCCTCGGCGCCGATATAGGCGGTGAGATCGTCGCCGGTGACCGCGGCGACGGTGAGATCGGGGATGGCGAGCTCCGCGGCGAGCGCTGCCACCCGGCGCGCGGCGCCGGCGGGGTTGGCGGCGCCGAGATTGCTGACGATGCGCACGCCGAGGCGCCGGGCCTCGGCCAGCGAGAGGCGGAGATACTGCTCGAGATAGGGCGAGTAGCCCGCTTCGGCGTCGCGGCGGCGGAGCTTCTGGGCGAGCGCCAGCGTCCGCTCGCCCAGCACCTCGTAGATCAGGTATTTCGGCCCATCGCGGCGGGCCATATCGGCGAGGATCGGCAGGGCCGCGTCGAACCGGTCGCCCGCGAAGCCGGCCCCGCAGCCGATATGGACCGTGCTCACGACGTGATGTCCCGGAACTCGGCGGCGACCTTGCGGGCCCCTTGGAGGATCCAGGCGTGCTCGGAGGCGTA
>JBCBWF010000132.1:0-11778 GCA_039817245.1 Pseudomonadota bacterium
CAACATGCCGGCGCGCCATGTCTACCGCGACCTGAGTGCCGCGTCGGAGGATCTGGCCGGCGGCTATGAGGAGCGCGGCGGACGCATCATCCTGGCCGGCGGCGAGGTGCTGGTGGATCCCGTGCGCGAGGAGGTGCTGTATCCCGCGCTGGAGGCGATCCAGAAGAAATACGCCGCCCAGGCGGCCGAGGGGCTGCCCGTCAAGGTCATCGTCCAGACCACCGGCGATCTGGTGACGCCCCAGATCGTCGAGGATCTGCTGAAGCGCGGCGCCTGGATGATCTCCTGCGCCGGGATGGACGACTTCCATGTGGCATGGAGGGCGACAAGCGCGTGCCGCTGCAGGACAAGCTGCGCGCCATGTTCGAAGACGCCGGCATGGTCGACAGCGCGCTGCCCACGGTGACGCGCGACTGGACCAAGCCCGCCACGAACTCCGCCCTGCAGCCGGTCTACTCCTTCTAC
Organism: Pseudomonadota bacterium; assembly: GCA_039817245.1. Classification (GTDB taxonomy): domain Bacteria; phylum Pseudomonadota; class Alphaproteobacteria; order Rhodobacterales; family Rhodobacteraceae; genus Thermohalobaculum. The sequence continues at coordinate 466 of JBCBWF010000132.1, forward strand.
GGCGCGACCGAGGATGCCTGGATCGGCAAGATCTGGCCCCGCGGGCGCGCCTGGGAGAACTCGCTCTCCAAGGCCGGGATCACGGACAATTTCTGCAACGCCTGGTCGGGCGGGCTGAACTTCCTGATGCGCGGCTATTCCGGCTCGGAGGTCTCGATCGATCCGAACGGAGACATCTTCCCCTGCTGCCTGAAGACCAAGGCGCCGCTGGGCAACCTGGCGGAGGAGCGGCTGGAGGATGTGATCGACAGCCTCGTCGGCCATCCTGCGCTGGAGGCGATCTCGATGGGCCATCCCGAGCGCATGGGCCTCGCCCATGGCTGGTCGGTGGAGACGTTCCTGGAGCGCTCGCGCACCACGAAGCCGAACGGGGAGCCCTATCGCAACCTCTGCATCGGCTGCGACCGCTTCCACGAGGAGGTGCTCGGCCCCGTGCTCGAGGAGCTCAGCGCCAAGCGCCGCGCGCGCCGGATGGCCGCCGAGTGAGCGCCTGCCTCGCACGCGGCCGCGCCGCTTCACAAGCGCCCCTTCCACCGATATGCCGACCCGGAGCCGTCCGATGATCCGCGCCCTAGCCCGTTCCCTCGCCGCGGCCGCCCTGGCCCTGCTGCCCGGCCTTTCGCCCGCCGGGTCTCCCGCCGAACCCGATCCGGCGGACTGGCCGGCGGTGCTGGAGGAGGCGCGCGGGCAGACCGTGTACTGGAACGCCTGGGGCGGCGATCCGCGGGTGAACGGCTTCATCGCCTGGGCGGGCGAGCAGGCGGAGGCGCGTTTCGGCGTCCGCGTCGAGCATGTGAAGCTCTCGGACACCGGCGAGGCGGTCTCCCGTGTGCTCGCCGAGAAGGCCGCCGGCAAGGCGGAGGGCGGCTCGGTCGATCTCATCTGGATCAACGGCGAGAACTTCGCGGCGATGAAGGATGCGGGGCTTCTCTTCGGCCCCTGGGCGGAGGCGCTGCCCAACTGGCGCTATGTGGATGTGGCGGGCAAACCGACCGTGGTTTCCGACTTCACGGTGCCGACGGAGGGGCTGGAGGCGCCCTGGGGCATGGCGCAGATCGTGTTCTACCACGACACCGCGGTGCTGGCCGAGCCGCCGCGGAGCATGGAGGCGCTGCTGGCCTGGGCCCGCGCCAATCCGGGCCGCTTCGCCTACCCGGAGCCGCCGGATTTCCTCGGCACCACCTTCCTGAAGCAGGCGCTCTACGGGCTGGTGGAGGATCCCGCGATCTTCCTGGCACCGGTCTCGGAGGCGGAATATCCGAAGGTCGCCAAGCCGCTCTGGGCCTTTCTCGACGCGCTGACGCCGCATCTCTGGCGAAAGGGGGCGGCCTATCCCCAGAACGGCGCGGCGCTCCGCCAGCTCATGGCCGATGGCGAGATCGATATCGCCTTCTCGTTCAACCCGGCCGAAGCCTCGGCCGCCATCGCGAATTACGAGCTGCCGGAGACGGTGCGCAGCTACGTGTTGGAGGGGGGGACGATCGGCAATGCGAGCTTCGTCGCCATCCCCTTCAACGCCTCGGCCAAGGCGGGTGCGCTGGTGCTGGCGGACTTTCTGATGTCGCCGGAAGCGCAGGCGAAGAAGCAGGACCCGAATGTCTGGGGCAGCTTCACGGTGCTCGATCTCGCGGCGCTGCCGGCGGAGGAGCGCGCCCGGTTCGAGGCGCTGGAGCTCGGTATCGCGACGCTCTCGCCCGAAGCGCTCGGCGCGTCGCTGCCGGAGCCGCACCCTTCCTGGATGGTGCGCATCGAGCAGGACTGGGCCGAGCGCTACGGCCTCGGCCAGTAGGCGGGCCGGGTCCCTGCCCCACCGCGCCGTGCGCCTGAGCGGCAACCAGACCGAGACGCGGATGCCAGGCCGATGAGCGCCGAGTCGCCCTCCGCCTGCCGCAGCGCCGCCGGCGACGGGCTCGCGACGACGCCCCCGGAGCGGGATGCGCGCCCGCCGATCCCGCAGCGCCGGCCCGCGCGCTTCCTGCCCTGGGCGCCCGCCGTCACGCTGGCGGTGATGCTGGGACCGGTTGCTGCGGGGCTGGCCGGCACCCTCGCCCCGGCCTTCGGGTGGCTGCCGCCGCTCGGCGGCGATGCGTTCAGCCTCGCCCCCTGGCACGACCTCCTCGCCACGCCCGGCCTCGGCACTTCGGTGCGCCTCAGTCTGGTGACGGGGCTCGCGGCGACGGCGCTGTCGCTCGCGCTCACGCTCCTGATCTGCGCGGCATTCCAGGGAAGCCGGCTCTTCCGGCTGATCGAGCGCGCGCTCTCCCCGCTTCTCTCGGTGCCGCACGCAGCGGCAGCCTTTGGCCTCGCCTTCCTGATCGCGCCTTCGGGATGGATCGCGCGCGCGGTCTCGCCCTGGGCAACCGGGTGGGAGCGGCCGCCGGACCTGCTCACCACGAACGACCCGGCAGGCCTCGCGCTGATCGCGGGGCTCGTCGCGAAGGAAGTGCCGTTCCTGCTGCTGATGACGCTCGCTGCCCTCGCACAGGCCGATGCGCGGCGGATGCGGCTCGCGGGCCTCACGCTCGGCTACGGCCCGGTGGCGGCCTGGCTCGCGGGCGTGCTGCCGCGGATCTACCCCCAGATCCGCCTGCCGGTCTATGCGGTGCTCGCCTATTCGATGTCGGTCGTCGATGTCGCGATGATCCTGGGGCCCACCACGCCGCCGCCGCTCTCTGTGCGGCTCGTGGAGTGGATGCGCGACCCGGATCTCACGCTCTGGTTTCGCGCCGCGGCCGGGGCGGTGCTGCAGATCGGGCTGGTGGCGGGCGCCCTCCTCCTCTGGCGCGCGGGCGAGCTGGCCGTGGCCCGGCTCGGACGGCGCTGGCTCGAGGCGGGCTACCGGCCGCGGGGCGAGGGCGCGCTCCGCATCCTCGCCGGGGCCGCCGCCGCGCTCATCGCCCTCTCCGTCGCGCTCGGCCTCGCAGCGATGGCGCTCTGGTCCGTCGCCGGGCTCTGGCGCTTTCCGGATGCGCTGCCGGATGGCCTGTCGCTCCGCGTCTGGATGCGCCAGGGATCGAGCCTTGCCGACCCGATCCTGAGCACGCTCGGCATCGCCGCCGTGACCGCTCTCGCCGCACTTGCGCTCACGGTCGCCTGCCTCGAGGCGGAGCACCGGCATGGCCGCCAGCCGACCTCGCGGAGCCTGTGGCTGCTCTACGCACCGCTTCTCGTGCCGCAGACCGGCTTTCTCTTCGGCCTGCAGATCGCGGCGGCGGCGGGGGATGTCACGCCCGGGCCCGCGGCGGTGGCCGCGGCGCATCTCGTCTTCGTGCTGCCTTATGTCTTCCTCTCGCTCTCCGGGCCCTACCGCGCCTGGGACACGCGGCAGGCGACGGTGGCGCACAGCCTCGGCGCGGGGCCGGACCGGGTCCTCTGGGCCGTGCGGCTGCCGATGCTGCTCGGCCCGCTGCTCACCGCTTTCGCGGTGGGTTTCGCGGTCTCGGTCGGGCAGTATCTGCCGACCCTGCTGATCGGCGCCGGGCGGGTGGAGACGCTGACGACGGAGGCGGTCTCGCTCGCAGCCGGCGGGGACCGGCGGCTGATCGGGCTCTACGCGATCCTGCAGATGGCCGCCCCCCTGCCCGCCTTCATGCTGGCGATCGCGCTGCCCGCGCTGCTCTGGCGGCGCCGGCGTGCGATGACGGTCGCGCAGTGAGGAGGGCGCGATGAGAGACGATCACAGCGATCGGGGCCGGGGCCTCGCGCTCGAAGGCCTCGGCGTCCGGCTCGGAGAGGAACAGCTGGTGGCCGTGGACACCGCCATCGCGCCCGGCGAGATCGTGACGGTCATGGGCCCGTCGGGCTCCGGCAAATCGACGCTGCTCGCCGCGATCACGGGCACGCTCGCGCCGGCTTTCCGGCTGGAGGGTCGGATCCGGCTCGATGGGCGGGACATCACGGCGCTCGCCCCGGAGGCGCGCGGGGTGGGCATCCTCATGCAGGACGACGTGCTCTTCCCGCATCTCTCCGTCGGCGCGAACCTGGCCTTCGGGCTTTCACGCGCGGTGCGCGGGCGTGCCGGGCGGCGCGCACGGGTGGAGGCGGCGCTGGCGGAAGCCGGGCTCGAGGGCTTCGCCGCGCGCGACCCGGCCACGCTTTCGGGCGGGCAGCGCGCCCGCGTCGCGCTGATGCGCACGCTTCTGAGCGATCCGCGCGCGCTGCTGCTCGACGAGCCCTTCTCCAAGCTCGACACGGAGCGGCGCGCGCAGATCCGCAGCTTCGTCTTCGAACGCGCCCGGCGCGAGCGGCTGCCCGTGCTGCTGGTGACCCACGACCCGGAGGATGCCCGCGCCGCAGGCGGGCGGATCCTCGAGCCGGTGTCGCCGGGCGGGGCCCCGACAGGCTGACGCGGCGCCGGACCCGGCACGGCGGCCGGCCGGCGCTTGGGCCAACACCGCCGTCACGACCGGTCGGTCTGCCAGAAGGGCTTGGCGATCTCCTGCGCCGCGGTCTCCTCGGTCAGGCCGATATCGCGCAGCTGCTCCGGCGTCATCTCCGCCAGCCGCCGCCGGCCCCGCTGACGCTGCTGCCAGATCAGCAGCTGGCGCAGCACCGACCGCAGCTCCAGCTCGGGCAGCGCGAAGCCGCGATGCGCGGACCGCTGCGCGCTTGTACGCGCGGAGGAGGGGATCGAGAAGGGTCTCATGGTCGTCTCCTTTGTACCAAGTACAATCTTGCATCCTGCATGACATTGTGCTCATGTATCTAGGCTATCTCGGTACAATCTGGTACAGATACATTGTAATGGATACAAAACTCTCCCTGCCGCCCGATACGGGCCAGGGTCCGCTCTACCGCCGGCTGGCGGATCGGATCTGTGCGGCGGTCACCAACGGGCAGATCGCGGCCGGCCAGCAGCTGCCGCCCGTGCGCGAGCTCGCCTGGTCGCTGGAGATCAGCCCGGGCGCGGTGGCGCGGGCCTACAAGCTCGGCATCGAGCGGGGCGCGCTGGAGGCGGTTGTCGGCCGCGGCACCTTCGCGCGCGGCGAGGGCAAGCCCTATTTCGCGTTCGGCGGCCTGCTGGACGGGCGCGGCGGGAGCATGATCGACCTGCGCGGCAACCAGGCGGTGAATGTGGGTCAGGACGCGGAGATCACCGCGGCCCTCGCGCGGCTGATCACGCGGTATGACGGCCGCCTGCCGCTCACCGAATACCGCCAGCGCGAGGACGATCTGGATTCCGTGGAGGTGCTCGCCGGCTGGCTCCGCGCCGGCGGGCTGCCGGCGGAGCGCGATCGGCTGCTCGTGACCTCCGGCGCGCAGGCGGGCGTCGTCGCGATCTTCGCGCTGCTCGGGCGGGGCGGCAACGGCATCGCGCTCACCGCGCCCACCATCCATCCCGGCCTGATCGACGGGGCGACGGCGATCGGAATGCGCCTCGAACCCGTTCCGGCGGATGCGCAGGGCGTGCTGCCCGATGCGCTCGACCAGGCCCTGGCGCGCCACAGGCCCGATGCCGTGCAGATCTCGCCCACCCTGCACAACCCCACGCTGGCGCTGATGGGCACGGAACGGCGCCTGGCGGTGGCCGAAGTGATCCGCCGCCACGGCGTGCCGGTGGTGGAGGACGACGTCTATGGCCGGCTGATCGACGCGCCGCCGCCGAGCTTCGCCACGCTGCTGCCGGAGCTCTGCTGGTATGTCACCAGCCTCTCCAAATGCGTGGCGGCGGGGCTGCGCGCGGGCCTGGTGCTGACCCCGGCAGGGCAGACCACCGCCACCTTGCGCGCCTATCAGGCGCTGGCCCATCAGACGCCCTGGCTGGTGAAGGCGCTCGCGGCCGAGCTGGTGCAGAGCGGCGAGGCGGAGGCGATCCGTGCCCGCGTGTCCCGCGAGACGGGGCTGCGCTCCGCGCTGGCCGAGCGCCATCTGGCCCCCTTCGGTGCCACCACCCATCCCGCCGGCAGCATCGCCTTTGTCCCGCTGCCGCCGCCCTGGAGCTCGGCCGAGTTCGTGGCCGCCACCGCCGCGCAGGGCGTGCTGCTGCCGCCCGCCTCGATCTACCGCACCGGGCGGATCGGCGGGGAATTCGCCCGCGTCGCCCTCGGCGCCAATGTGGGCCGCGAGACCCTGGAAATCGGCCTGCGGCGCATCGCCGGGATCCTGCAGGAAGGCCCGCACCCGGCCGGCCGCGCCACCTGAGCGCGACCGCTCCGGCCGCCGCTCACCCGCGCCGCGAGGTTTTTTTCGCGGATGCGGGATGAAAGCGCGCACCCACCCGTCTCCATCCAAACCTGCCGATAGCGCCCCCGCCGTTGCTCCAGGGGAGCGGCGGGTTTTGTTTGCCGGGATGAAGGGAGAACCATGGAAACCGCGCTCATTCTCGCCGCAGAGACACTGACCTCGCCAATGATCCTGTTCTTCGTGCTCGGCGTGGCCATCACGCTGGTGCAGACGGAACTTGTGCTCCCGAGCCAGGTCTCGAAGGTTCTGTCACTCTACCTGCTGTTCGTGATCGGCTTCAAAGGCGGGGCCAGCGTGGCCGAATTCGGCGCAGACGGCCGAATGCTGACCACCCTGGCGGCCGGCGCGCTCCTCTCCTTTCTCATGCCGCTCCTGGCCTTCGGGCTGTTGCGCGCCGGCACGGGGCTCGACCGGGTGAACGCTGCCGCGGTCTCGGCCCATTACGGCTCCATCTCGATCGTGACCTTCGCGACCATGGCCGCCCTCCTCAAGGCCAGCCAGGTGCAGTACGAGGGCTGGATGGTCGCGGTCGCGGCCGTGATGGAGGCGCCGGCGATCCTGATGGCGCTGGTCATCGCACGCAGCGCGCTCGGCCAGCCCGCCCTTGCCGGCGGGGTGAGCGGCGGGACCATGGGCACCGGCGGCGTCGCCACGGTCGATCGGCCGGATCTCGGCGATGCGATGCGCCATGCGCTCACCAACAACGCCGTCCTCCTCCTCTTCGGCGCCTTCGCCTTCGGCTGGGTCGCGGGCGAGCTCGGGGCGGAGTGGCAGGGCTCCTTCATCGAGCGCCACTTCCCGGCCGTGCTCTGCATCTTCCTGCTGGACCAGGGCATGGGCGTCGGCCGCGGCCTGAAAAGCGCCATCGGCCAGATCAATCTGCGCCTCGGGGCCTTCGCGATCGTGATGCCGCTGATCGGCGCGGTCCTCGGGCTCCTGAGCGGCTGGGCGCTCGGCCTCTCCGAAGGCGGGATCGCGCTGCTGGCCACCCTCTGCGCCTCGGCGAGCTACATCGCGGCCCCCGCCGCCATGCGCGCGGCGCTGCCGGAGGCGAAACCCGAGATCTACCTCACGCTCTCGCTCTGCTTCAGCTTCCCGTTCAACCTCATCGTGGGCCTGCCGCTCTACCTCACCGCGGCCGGATGGCTCGCCGGTGCGGCGCCCTGACGGCGGAGCGGGCCCCATGAGGATGGATCTCGACATCGCGCAGGCGCCTGCGACGCGCAGCCCCCTGCCCGCGCCCGACCCGCTCGGCCCCGCCGCGGGCTGGGCCCTGGCGCTCGCCGCCGCCGGTGCCGCCGGCCTCGTGCTCTGGTGGCTGCCGGCGGTGGCCGCGGGCGGCACACCGGGCCTCGCCACGCCCTGGGTGGAGCAGCTCGGCATCTCGCTCGCCTTCCGGATGGACGGGCTGGGCATGCTCTTCGCCCTCCTGATCACGGGCTTCGCGGCGGCGATCGCGGTCTATGCCGGCGGGTACCTGAAAGGGCACCCGCATCTCGGCCGCTTCTTCGTCTATCTCGCCGCCTTCACGGCCGCGATGCTGGGGCTGGTGCTGGCGGATGATCTGATCCTGCTCTTCGTCTTCTGGGAGCTGACCACGATCACCTCCTTCCTGCTGGTGGGCTTCGAGCACGGCTCGGCCAAGGCGCGGCGCAACGCCTGGCAGGCGCTCCTTGTCACGGGCGCGGGCGGGCTGGCGCTGCTGGCCGGGCTCGTGCTCCTCGGCATGGCCGCGGGAACCATGCGGATCTCCGAGATCGTGGCGATGGAGGGGCTGACGGCGGATCCGCTCTACCCGGCGATCCTCGCGCTCCTGCTCCTCGGCGCCTTCACGAAGTCGGCGCAGATCCCGTTCCATTTCTGGTTGCCCAACGCCATGGCGGCGCCGACGCCGGTGAGCGCCTTCCTGCATTCGGCCACCATGGTGAAGGCGGGCGTCTATCTCGTGGCGCGGCTGCACCCGGCCCTCTCGGGCACCGAGGTCTGGATGTGGTCGCTCTCCATCGTGGGCGCGGCGACCATGCTGATGGCCGGCCTCCTCGCGATCCGGCAGACCGACCTCAAGCTCGCGCTGGCCTACACCTCGGTGATGGCGCTCGGCTCGCTCATGATGTTCCTCGGCTCGGCTGCCACGGTGGCGATCGCCGCGGCGGTGACGTTCCTGCTGGTGCATGCGCTCTACAAGGCCGCACTCTTCCTCGTGGTCGGCTCCATCGACCACGGGACGGGCACGCGTGAGCTCGCGCGGCTCGGCGGGCTCTGGCGGACGATGCCGCTCACCTCGGCCGCGGCGGTGCTGGCGGCGGGCTCGATGGCAGGCTTCCCGCCTTTCCTCGGCTTCATCGGCAAGGAGCTGAAATACGAGGGTGCGCTCGCGATCGCCGAGGAGCCCTGGCCGCTCGCCACCGCCGCCGTCCTGTCCAACGCGCTGATGGTGGGGCTCACGCTGGTGCTGATCCTGCGCGTGGTCTTCGGCCGGCCGGGCAACACGCCGCGCACGCCGCATGAGGTCTCGCCCCGGCTCTGGCTGCCGCCGCTGCTTCTGGCAGCGCTCGGCCTGCTCTGCGGGATCGCACCCGATCTCGTCGGCGCCAGCCTCGTGCAACCGGCAGTCACGGCCATCCTCGGCCGGCCCGAAGTGGTGGCGCTCAAGCTCTGGCACGGCGTGAACCTGCCGCTCCTGATGAGCGTGGCAACGGTGCTCATCGGCGTCGGCGTCTTCGTGCTGCACCGCCCGCTCGCCGCCGCGCTCGCCCGGGTGCCGGCGGTGGCCGACAGGCTCTGGGACGGGCTGATGGACGGGATCATGCGTGGCTTCTCGGCGCTGACGGCGGCGATGCAGCCGGGCTCGCTCCGGGTGTATCTGGGCGCGAGCTTCCTGGCGCTGGCGCTGCCGCCGCTGGCCTGGCTCGCGCTCGGCGGCGGGATCCTGCCGCTCCTGCAACCCAGCGTCACGCCGGATCTCGCAGCGATCGGCGCGGCCGTGCTCGCCTCGGCCGGGGCCGTTCTGGCGGCGGCGGCAAAGCGGCGGATGACGGCGATCGGCGGCCTCGGAGCCGTGGGTGCCGGTATCGCGATGCTCTTCACGATCTACGGTGCGCCCGATGTGGCCATCACCCAGCTTCTGGCCGATGTGCTGCTCGTGGTGATGATCGCGGCCGTGATGGTGCACCTGCCGGATCTCACGGGGCGGCGGACGAGCCGGCTTCGCGACGGGGCCATCGCGATCTGCGTCGGCCTCGCGGTGATGCTGCTCACGCTCGCGGCGACCGGCCCCGCCTTCGACCGCTCGGTTGCGGATGCGATGGCGGCCCTCAGCGTACCGGAGGCGCATGGGCGCAACATCGTCAACGTGATCCTCGTCGATTTCCGCGCACTCGACACCTTCGGCGAGATCGTCGTCGTCGGGATCGCGGCCGTGGCGGCGCTGGCGCTCATCCGCCTGCGCCCGGCCCCCGCCGCCCCCGCGAACAGGGAGAACACGCCATGACCACGCCCATCCTGAAGGCTGCGGCGCGCATCCTGGTGGCGCTGATGCTCGTCGTCTCGCTCTACCTGCTGCTGCGCGGGCATAACGAGCCCGGCGGCGGCTTCATCGGCGGGCTGATCGCCTCGGCGGCCTTCGCGCTGCTGGCGATCAGCCACGGGGCGGAGACCGCGCGGCGCGCGCTCCGGCTCGATCCGGTCGAGATCCTGGCGCTCGGGCTCGCCGCGGCGCTCGGCGCCGGCCTCGTGGCGGCGCTGGCGGGCGAGGCGCCCTTCACGGGGCTCTGGCTCTTCCTCGGCGCCGATGGCGGCGGCAAGGGGCTGCCGATCTCCACCGTCCTCGTCTTCGATATCGGGGTCTGGCTCGTGGTGCTCGGCTCCGTCTCCGCCCTGGTGCTCGCGCTCGAGGAGAAAGCCTGATGGAACCGGTTCTTGCGATCCTTGCGGGCGTGCTCGCCGCGACGGGGGTCTATCTCATGCTCGCGCGGCATCTTCTGCGTATCGTCTTCGGCGTCGCGCTGCTCGGCTCGGCCGCCAATGTCATGGTGTTCGCCGGCGGGCGGCTGGTGGACGGGATCCCGCCGCTCCTGGCCGAAGGCGAGATGGCGCCGGCGCTGGTGACGGCGAACCCCCTGCCCCAGGCGCTGGTGCTCACCGCCATCGTGATCGGCTTCGGCCTCGCCGCCTTCGCGCTGGCGCTGGCGCTGGCGGCACACCGCCGCCTCGGCACCGCCGATCCCGAGGCGATGCGCATCGCCGAGCCTGCCAATGCGGAGGTCAAGCAATGAGCTGGCAGCTCGCTCTCCCGCTTCTCATCCCCTTCGTCGGCGCGATCGCGACCCTGCTCGCGCCGCGGCTGGGGCTGCAGGCGCGCGCCGTCGCGGTCCTCACGGCTGCGTTCCACCTCGTGGCCGCGATCCATCTCGGCACCTCGGTGGCGCGCGAGGGCGTGCTGGCGGCGGGCATGGGCGGCTGGGCAGCGCCCGTCGGCGTGGTCCTGGTGGCCGATGCGCTCTCGGCCATCATGGTCGTGGTCACCGGCGTCATGGGGCTTGCCGTCGCCGTCTATGCCGCGGCCGATATCGACCGCGGGCGCGAGCATGCGGGCTGGCACGCGCTCTTCCTCGTCCTGATCGGCGGGGCGACGGGTGCCTTCCTCACCGGCGACCTCTTCAACCTCTATGTCTGGTTCGAGGTGATGCTGATCGCATCCTTCGGGCTCATGGTGCTCGGCGGCACGCGGCTCCAGCTCGATGCCGGGGTGAAATACGTGGCGCTCAACCTCGTCGCCACGATCTTCTTCCTCGGCGCGGTGGGGCTCATCCACGGGCTCGCAGGCACGCTGACCATGGCGGATCTGCCCGCCAAGCTCGCGGCGGCCGACGCGCCGCTGGCCACGGATGCGGCCGCACTCCTGCTCTTCGGCGCACTGGCGATGAAGGCCGGGCTCTTCCCGCTCTGGTTCTGGCTGCCGGCCGCCTATCACGCGCCGCCCACCGCGGCGACGGCGATCTTCTCGGCGATCCTCACCAAGGCCGGCATCTACGCGCTGATGCGCACGGGCACGCTGGTCTTCCCGGAGGGCCCGCTCGAGCAGATCCTGCTGCCCGTGGCCATCGCCACCATGGTGCTGGGCGTGATCGG
>JBCBWF010000195.1:0-8984 GCA_039817245.1 Pseudomonadota bacterium
ACGACGCCTGGGCGGGCGATATCATCGGCATCCCCAACCACGGGCAGCTTCGCATCGGCGATGCGCTGACCGAGGGCGAGGCGCTGCGGTTCCAGGGCATCCCGAGCTTTGCGCCGGAGCTGTTGCAGGCCGTGCGCGCGGGCGATCCGATGAAGGCCAAGCACCTGGACAAGGCGCTGACGCAGTTTGCCGAGGAAGGGGCCGCCAAGCTCTTCAAGCCCGCCATCGGCTCCGGCTGGATCGTGGGCGTCGTCGGCAGCCTGCAGTTCGACGTGCTCGCCAGCCGGATCGAGATCGAGTACGGCCTGCCCGTCCGCTTCGAGCCCACGCAGTACAGCTCCGCGCGCTGGGTCGCGGGGGAGGACGAGGCGGTGGAGGCCTTCTCCAAGGCCTATCGCGGTCAGATGGCCGCCGATCACGACGGCGACCCGGTCTTCCTGACGCGCCTGCAATTCGACATCGACCGCGCCGAGCGCGACCACCCCGCCGTCCGCCTCTCGGCCACGAAGGAAACCCTCGCCTGAACGGCTGCGGCAGGACACAGCCGCGGCCCGCCAAGCGCGTGTTCCACAGCCAAAGGGCTCGACGGTCCTGCCGGGTGACGCGGCTCTTTCCCTGCGACAAGCAGGGACAGAGCGAAGAAACCGATCGGCGCGCGCAGCGCGGCGATACCGCCAGGCCGCGTCGGCTCTCTCGCTCCAAACGAAAGAGGGGCGCGGCCCTTCCGGCGCCGCGCCCCTCCCGATGACCTCTCTGCGCCGAGCGCGGTCCTGCCGCGTCTCACACGCCCTGCGCCGCCCGGCTCTCGCGCGCCTCGCGCGCTGCGCGCACCGCCTTCTGGAAGTCGTCCTTCGCCGCCTCGCGCGCTTTCATCCGCTCCACATCCTCGCGGATCTTCATTACCCGGCGCACCGAGCGCACGAAGCGCAGGAAGCAATAGACGCTCAGCATAAGCAACGCCACGCAAGCGGCATTGAACAGATCCATGATGGCGTCGTTCATGAACCACTCGATGAGCCGGTCGCGGAAGGTCGGCTCCGCGCCGGGCGCATATTCGTGGTCGATGGCAAGCTGTTCCAGTCTCTTCGCCAAGATACGATCCTCACGACTGCTTAAATTCCCGTTAATAATGCACGCATTGATAGAAAAGTCACCATTAACGCGAGTTCGCCTCGTTTCGATACAAATATGTGTCGGCAATCCGCCGAATGGCCACAATCCCGCCGCGAATCGTCCCGGAACCGGACAGGTCCAGCCGGTTCATTGACTTTTCAGGACCACACGCGCATACCCCGCTCACGAGACGACGCCTCAAGCCGGAGGCGTTCGCGGCCGCGTGGACGATGCGGCCATCCCCGCCGCAACAGTCACACTGGCAGCAAGAAGGTCTCAATGAAATTCACCGATCTCGAACTCGACCCGAAGGTGCTCAAGGCCGTCGGGGAAGCGGGCTACGAACAGCCGACGCCGATCCAGGCCCAGGCGATCCCGGAAGCCCTCAAGGGGCGCGATGTCGTGGGCCTCGCCCAGACAGGGACCGGCAAGACCGCATCCTTCACGCTTCCGCTCATCACGATGCTCTCGAAGGGCCGGGCCCGTGCGCGCATGCCGCGCTCGCTCATCCTCTGCCCCACGCGTGAGCTGGCCGCGCAGGTCTCCGAGAACTTCGAGACCTACGGCAAGTATACCAAGCTCTCCATGGCGCTCCTGATCGGCGGCGTGAACTTCGCCCAGCAGGACAAGCTGATCGACCGCGGCGTCGATGTCCTGATCGCCACGCCCGGGCGCCTGCTCGACCATTTCGAGCGCGGCAAGCTCATGCTCACCGGCATCCAGGTGATGGTGATCGATGAGGCCGACCGGATGCTCGATATGGGCTTCATCCCGGATATCGAGCGCATCTTCAACCTCACCAACGCGCTCAGCCGGCAGACGCTGTTCTTCTCCGCCACCATGCCGCCGGAGATCGCGCGCATCACCTCCACCTTCCTGCACAACCCCGTGCGGGTCGAGGTCGCCAAGCAGTCCTCCACGGCCGAGACGGTCACGCAGTGTCTCTGCCAGTTCCGCCCGAGCCGCAAGGATCGCGCCGAGAGCGAGAAGCGCGCCGTCCTGCGCGCCCTGCTGGACGGCGAGGGCGAGAAGTTCCGCAACGCCATCGTGTTCTGCAACCGCAAACGCGATGTGGGCGTGCTCTACAAGTCGCTGACCAAGCACGGCTACAATGCCGGCGCGCTGCACGGCGATCTCGAGCAGTCCGTCCGCATGGCCACGCTCAACGGCTTCCGCGATGGCGAGATCAAGATCCTCGTGGCCTCCGACGTCGCCGCCCGCGGGCTCGACATTCCGAATGTGAGCCATGTGGTGAATTTCGACGTGCCGACGCATCCGGAGGACTACGTGCACCGCATCGGGCGCACCGGGCGCGCCGGGCGCGAAGGCACGGCCTTCTCGATCGCCACGATGAACGACCAGAAATACATCGACCGGATCGAGGAGCTGATCAGCGCCCCTGTGCCGCGGATCGAGCTGCCGGCCGGCCTCGGCTTCAGCGCCACCGAAGACGATGCCCGGACCACCGATGAGGCCCCGGCCGAAACCCGCAGCCGCTCCCGCCGCCGCTCCCGCGACAGCGAGGGCGGAGAGGAAAAGCGCCGCAGCGAAGGCCGCCGGGACGAGAACCGGAACGACGAGCGCGCATCGGGCCGGGACAGCGCGCAGCGCGACGGCGCGGGACGCGACAGTGGCCGCCGCCGTGGCGGCCGTGGCCGCTCCGAGCCCGCCGATGCGCCGGTGATCGGGCTCGGCGACCACGTCCCCGCCTTCCTGCTCCGCCCGGTGCCCGCCAAGGCGCTCAAGAAGGCGAGCCGCACCACCAAGAGCGACGAAAAGCCGGCGGACGACAGCGCGGACGTCGCCAGCGAAGCCGCCTGACCGCCTGAGGGGCGCGACGGCGCCCATCGTCTGCTCCGGGCTCGACCCGGAGCCTCCCAGACGCTCAAGGAGGTCCCGGGTCAAGCCCGGGACACCCGGCAGCGGGCGCCGCGACCCGCCCGGCATGAGCGGGCGCGTCTGTGGGCGTCCTGGCGCTACTCGTCCTCGAGGCGGTGAATGATCACCGTCAGCACCGGCTTTTTGCCCACCATCTTAACGGCGACGCGGCGCGCAGCGCGGCCCACGGCCTCCTCGATACCGGCATTGTTGCGGAGCTGCTTCCGCGGCGCGCTTTCCATCGCCTCGTCCACCGCATCCGCTGCGGCATCCTCCAGAGTCTCGGCCCACCCCTCCACCTCGTCCGGCAGGCCGTGCACGCGCACTTCCGGGTCGGCGATCAGCTCACCGTCCTCCGCCACCACGACCGAGACGATCATGTGGCCCTGGCGCGCGAGCCGCAGCCGGTCGCGGATCACCCCGTCCATCGAGCCCACCTCGGCGGAGCCGTCGAGATAGACGCGGCCCGTCTCCACCTCCTCCACCACGCCGGGCGCATTGCCGTCGAGCCGTGCGACCGCGCCGTTCGGCGCCACCACAGAATGCGCCGCCCCCCAGTCGAGCGCCGAGGTGGCGTGCTCGACCAGATGGCGATGCTCGCCATGGAGCGGCACCGCAACCCGCGGCTTCAGCGCCGTATAGAGCCGCTTCAGATCCCCGCGCCGCGCATGGCCCGAGACATGGATGCGCTCCATATCCCCGTCGATCACCCGGATGCCCTGCTCGGAGAGGCGGTTGTAGAGCCGGTAGATCCCGGCCTCGTTGCCCGGAATGGTCTTGGAGGAGAAGAGCACGAGATCCCCTTCCCCGAGCTTCACCGTCGGGTGACTGCCGGCCGCAATCCGCGCCAGCGCGGCGCGCGCCTCGCCCTGGCTGCCGGTGACGAGATAGAAGAGATTCTCATCCGGGATGTCGCCCGCGCGGTCATCCGGCACCACCTGCGGGAAGTCCTTGATCTGGCCCGTCTGGACCGCGACCTCGATCATCCGGCGCATCGCGCGCCCGGCCACGACCACGGAGCGCCCGGCCGCCTTCGCGGCCATCGCCAGCGTGCGCAACCGCGCAACATTCGACGCGAAGGATGTCGCCGCCACCGCACGCGGTGCCGCGCGGATGATGCGGATGAGGTTGTCGACCACCTCCGCTTCCGAGCCGGCCTCGCCCTCGAGGAACACATTGGTCGAGTCGCACGCGAAGGCCTGCACCCCCTCCGCCCCCAGCGCCTCGAAGGGCGCCATATCGAAAGGCTCGCCGATCTGCGGGTCGGGATCGAGCTTGAAATCCCCCGAATGCACCGCCGTGCCTGCCGCGGTGCGGATCGTCAGCATCGATGCCTCGGGGATCGAATGCGTGACGTTCAGGAACTCCACCGAGAACCCGCCGGCCTGCGCGCGTTCGCCGAGCTGCACCTCGCGCACCGCCTTCGGATCGAGCCCCGCCTCCTGCATCTTCCGCCGCACGAGCTCTGCCGTGAAGGGCCGCGCATAGACCGGCACCTGCAGCTTCGGCCACACATGCGGGATGCCGCCGATATGGTCCTCGTGGCCATGCGTCACGAAGATGGCGTCGATCCGCTCGCGCTCCGCCACGGCGAAGGACATGTCCGGCAGCACCAGCTCCACGCCGGGGGCCGTCTCCATATCGCCGAAGCCGATGCCGAGATCGACGATGATCCAGCGCCGGGCGGCCACGTCGCCGAGGCCGTACATGTAGCAATTCATGCCGATCTCGCCTGCGCCCCCGAGTGGGACGTAGACGAGCGGCCCGCCCGATTGTTCGTTCATTTCATCCTGCCTGCCGTGTTGTATTTGTGGATCAGCACGAGCCCACGCACCGTCAGTTCGGTGTCGACCGCCTCGATGGCCGTGGTCCCGCGCGCGAAAAGGGGCGATAGCCCGCCCGTGGCAATGACTTTCATGGGCCGCTCGCGCTCCACCGCGAGGCGCGCGCAGACCCCCTCGACGAGGCCCACATAGCCCCAGTAGATGCCGGACTGCATGCAGGCGACCGTGTTCTGGCCAAGCACCTGCTGCGGTCGTGTGACGTCGATGCGCGGCAGATGGGCCGCGGCCCCGTGCAGCGCATCGAGCGAGAGATTGACGCCCGGCGCGATCACGCCGCCGATATAGGCGCCGTCCGCGTCCACCACGTCGAAGGTCGTCGCCGTACCGAAATCGACGATGATGAGATCCGCGCCGTAGCGCTCGAAGGCCGCGACCGTGTTCACCAGCCGGTCGGCCCCCACCTCGTGGGGATTGTCCACCCGCACATCCACCGGAAGCGCGCATTCCGGCTTGCCCACAACCAGCGGGCGCGTGTCGAAATACCGGTCGCAGAAGACGCGCAGGTTGAAGAGCGTGGCCGGGGCGACGTTGGAGATCACCACATCGGTGATCTCGCGGATGTTGTGGCCGCCATGCTCCATGAGCTGCGAGAGCCAGACGAAGTACTGATCCGCCGTGCGCACGCTCTCGGTATTGCAGCGGTACTCGGCCACGGGCACGTCGCCGCCGAACAGGGCGAAGACGGTGTTGGTATTGCCCACATCGATCGCAAGGAGCATGGCAGGGATCAGTCCGGAAAGTGGATGTCGGCGGCGGCGATGCGCCGGAGTGCGCCGTTGGAGGTTCTTAATACGAGCGCGCCGGTTAGGTCCACATCCTCGAAGACCCCATTCACGGCCCCGTCGGCCGCATGGACCGTGACGGGACCGCCGAGCCGGGCCGCGCGGGCGAGCCAGAGCCGGCGGATCGCCGCGAAACCTTCGCGCGCACGCAGCGCATCGAGCTCCGCGAACGACGCCGCGAGATGCGCGAGCGCCTCCTCCGGGGCGACGGCGCGCCCACCCTCGCCCGCGATGCTCGTGGCCGCCATGCCGCCCTCACGGATCGCCCCGGACGGCGGGGCATGGGCCAGGTTGACCCCGATGCCGAGCGCGAGCCAGGCAACGCGCTGGCCGGCCGAGCCGCTCTCGAGCAGGATCCCCGCCACCTTCGCGCCGTTCAGCAGCACGTCGTTCGGCCATTTGAGGCTGACCGTCGCCCCCGGCGCGAGCCGATCGCAGAGCCGCGCCACCAGCAACGCCGCGAGAAAGGAGTAGCGCGCCGCCTCGGCCGGCGTGCAGCCCGGCCGGATCAGCAGGCTCGCGGCCAGATTGCCGTCCGGCATGGCCCATCGCCGGCCCATGCGGCCACGCCCGGCGGTCTGCCGCCGCGCGAGGATCCAGCACGGTGCCGGCTCCCCGGCCGCCGCGCGCCGCGCCGCCTCGGCATTCGTGCTGTCGATCTCTTCCAGGACGTGGCGGCCAACACCCTCGGGCCAGCCGGTCACGAACCCGCTCCGCTCAGCCGCCGGCCGCGCACCTGCTCAGCGCATCAGCGAGGCCGCGGCGGCGTTGGCCATCTCCGGCACGCCGAGCCCGCCGAGGAAGGGAAGCCAGCCCGCAGCCATCAGCACCGCAGCCGTGGCCAGGGTCGCGCGCTGCAGGAAGCCGGCATTCAGATCCAGCGGGCGGTCCGGCTCCGCCAGATACATGAGCCGCACGATGTTGAGGTAGTAGTAGGCGCCGATCACCGATGCGATCGCGCCGACCACCGCCAGCGCCGCCAGCCCTGCGTCGACGGCCGCCTTGAACACGAAGAACTTCGCGAAGAAGCCGACCATCGGCGGCAGCCCCGCCATCGAGAACATCAGCACCGCCAGCGCCAGCGCCTGCGCGGGGCGGCTCTGCGCAAGGCCTGCCAGATCCTCGATCCGCGCCGTCGGCGCCCCGTCGCGCTCCATCGCCAGCACGAAGGCGAAGGTGCCGAGATTCATCACCACGTAGATCGCAAGGTACAGAAGCAGCGCCTCCGCCCCCGCCGGCGTGCCCGCCGCGAGCCCGACCAGCGCATAGCCCATATGCCCGATCGACGAGTAGGCCAGCAGCCGCTTCAGGCTCGTCTGCCCGATCGCCGCGATCGCGCCGAGGAGCATCGAAGCGACCGACACGAAGACCAGGATCTGCGACCAGGCCGGCACCGCATCCGCGAAGCCCTCGAAGAGGAGCCGCGCGAAGAGCACGCCCGCAGCCACCTTGGGCGCCGTGGCGAAGAAGGCGGTCACCGGCGTCGGCGAGCCCTCATAGACATCCGGCGTCCACATATGGAAGGGCGCGGCGGAGACCTTGAAGGCCATGGCCGCGCAGAGGAAGACGAGCCCGAAGGTGAGGCCGAGCGAGACCCCTTCCGCCTTCACCACCTCCGCGATCACCGAGAAGGTCGTGCTGCCCGTGTAGCCGTAGACCAGAGAGGCCCCGTAGAGCAGGAGCCCCGAGGAGAGCGCACCGAGCACGAAATATTTGAGCCCCGCCTCGGTGGAGCGCGCGCTGTCTCGATTGATCGCGGCCACAACATAGAGCGCGAGCGACTGCAGCTCGAGACCCACATAGAGCGCGATCAGCCCGCCCGAGGAGACCATGAGCATCATCCCCAGCGTCGCCAGCAGCACGAGGATGGGATACTCGAAGCGCAGGATCCCGCGTCGGTCCAGATAGTCCTTCCCGATCATCAGCATCAGCGCCGAGGAGACGAGGATCAGCGCCTTGGCGAAGCGCGCGAAGCCGTCGTCGATGAAGGCGCCGTGGAAGGCGATCCGCTCGCCCCCGCCGGAGGTGACCGTGGCCGCCGCGACCACGATCATCAGCGCCGATGAGAAGACGCTGATGCCGTGGCGCTGCGCATCGCCCCCGCCCCAGGCGCCGAAGAGGAGCAGCACCATGGCGCCGACGGCCATGGCGATCTCGGGCATGAGGATCGCGAAATCAGCGGGCATGGGGCTGTCTCCTCACTGCGTTGCGGTGCCGGCGGCATCCGCCGCGAGCTGAATGGCAGATGCCTGCGCGGCCTCCACATTCTCGAGCATGGCACTCACCGTCGGACCGAAGAGGTCGAGGGCGAGCGCGGGGTAGATGCCGAAGAGCACGGTCAGCACCACGAGCGGCGCGATGATCGCCTGCTCGCGCCGGTTCATATCCGCGATCTGGCTCAGGGACTGCTTGATGAGTTCGCCGAAAACCACCCGGCGGTAGAGCCAGAGCGCGTAGCCTGCCGACAGGATCACACCGGTCGCCGCACCGAATACGGCCCAGCTCGAGACCTGGAAGGCGCCGGCCATCGTCAGGAACTCGCCCACGAAGCCGGAGGTGCCGGGCAGGCCCACATTGCCGAGCGTGAAGAGCATCATCACCGTGGCGTAGATCGGCATCCGGTTCACCAGCCCGCCATAGGCCGCGATCTCGCGCGTGTGCATCCGGTCGTAGATCACCCCCACCAGAAGGAAGAGCGCGCCCGAGATGAAGCCGTGGCTGATCATCTGGAACATCGCCCCGTCCACGCCCTGCTGGTTGGCCGCGAAGATGCCGAGCGTCACGAAGCCCATATGCGCCACCGAGGAGTAGGCGACGAGCTTCTTGATGTCCTCCTGCATCAGCGCGACCAGCGAGGTGTAGATGATCGCGATCACCGAGAGGAGGAACACGAAGTCCTGCATGATCTCCGAGGCCACCGGGAACATCGGCAGCGAGAAGCGCAGGAAGCCGTAGCCGCCCATCTTCAGCAGGATCGCCGCCAGCACCACCGAGCCCGCGGTCGGTGCCTGCACATGCGCGTCCGGCAGCCAGGTGTGCACCGGCCACATCGGCATCTTCACCGCGAAGCTCGCGAAGAAGGCGAGCCACATCAGCGTCTGCGCCCCGCCCACGATATGCCAGCCGAGGAGGTCGAAATCCTCATAGCTGAACTGGTGGTTCAGCAGGCTCGGAATATCCGTCGTGCCCGCGTCGTAGTACATGTAGATCATGGCCACGAGCATCAGCAGCGAGCCGAGCAGCGTGTAGAGGAAGAATTTGAAGGCCGCGTAGACCCGCTCCTTGCCGCCCCAGATCCCGATGATCAGGAACATCGGGATCAGCCCGCCCTCGAAGAACAGATAGAAGAGGATGAGGTCGAGCGAGG
>JBCBWF010000207.1:0-8735 GCA_039817245.1 Pseudomonadota bacterium
CTCCTCCTGGCCCTCATGGCAGTGACGGTCGCCGATGTCATCGGGCGCTACTGGTTCGCGCAGCCGCTTCCCGGCGCCTTCGAGCTCACGGAGCTGCTGCTCGCGGGGCTCGTCTTCGCCGCGCTGCGTGCTGATGGGGACCCTGCTGTCGCGCTCAGGCATAGCCGCCGGCCTCTTCGCCGCCGCGAACCACCTCCTCGGCCGGCTCCCCGGCGGGCTCGCGATGGCGGCCGTGATGAGCTGCGGCGGCTTCGCGGCGGTCAGCGGCTCCTCGCTCGCCACGGCGGCCACCATGTCCCGGGTCGCAATGCCGCCCCTGCGCCGCTTCGGCTATCACGACGAGCTCGCGAGCGGCACCATCGCGGCGGGTGGCACGCTCGGCATCCTCGTCGTCGTGGTCACCGAGATCAGCCTCATCACGCCGCCGATCGGCATGAATGTCTTCATCCTGCGCGGCGTCCTGCGGGACATCTCGTTCGGCACCATTTTCCGCGGCGTCGCCCCCTTCTGGATCGCCGATCTCCTCCGCCTCGCCCGCCTCGCCCTCTTCCCGGCGATCTCGCTCTTCCTCCTCTAGGCCGGCGCCTCGCCGCCGGCGGGCCGTGGTCATGGAATCGTGATCGGCCTGTACTAGACTGATGCGACCAGCCAGCGAATTCCCGGGATGGGCCAGTATGCGATTGATCGGACCCTTCGTTCTTGCCGCCATTCTTTCCTTCGCCCCCGGCCCGGCCGAGGCGCGCGACCCCGGCGCACGGGACGCCAAGCATGCCTGCAAGCAAGCCGCACGGGCCCAGTACGGCGCGCGGGGCTTCGACAATCTCACCGCCTCCAACCGCGGCGGCGGCTACTACAAGGTGATGGGCACCATGATGCGCCGCGGCGAGCCCAACGCGGTGATGCGCTGCCGCTACAAGAACGGGCGGATCACCGAGCTCTCGATCAAGGGCGAGGCCGACGATGCGGGCGCGGCCCTCGGGGCGGCGCTGGGCGTCGCGGTCGGCGCGGCCATCATCGGCGCGGTCTCCGGCGATCACACGCATGACGACTACCGCGCGCCGGCCGATCCGCCGAACTACGGTCACGGCGCCGGCTACTCGCCCGCGCGCAACATCACCTGCTATCGCCGCCAGCGCGCCTGCTACCACGTCAACGGCCGCCTCGCGCCGAACTGGACCGAGCGCGAATTCGGCCGTCACGCGGCGAAGCAGCCGAGCGGGCCCGGCGTGCGCCGGCGGGACATGCAGCGCTACTGCCAGGGCGAGGCTTCGGCGAAGTTCCACCAGCGCCCGGGCAACATCCTCACCCTGCCGGTCGAGCGCTCGCGCGGCCGCTTCATCGTGCCCGGCCAGTTCCCGCCCAGGGGCCGGCGCGTGACGACCTTCGAATGCCGTTTCGACGCCAATGGCCGCTTTCTCCGCGTGAGCCGGAGCTGAGGAGATGCAGATGACGCGCCTTCTGGTATCGGCCGCCGCCGCCGGCTTCCTCGCCTCCCCGTTCGCTGCCCCGTTCGCCACGCCGGTCGCGGCGCAGGAGAGCGGCGATCCGCCCGCCCCGCTCGCTCATCCGGAGAACCGCGCGCATGCGGCCTGGAACGCCTTCAACGTGATGGATGGCGGCATTCTGCGCCCGGCCGACCGCACCACGCTGATCTCGCTCGCCTGGCACGCCGCGATGGCCAATCTCTGTCCGGGCATCTTTCTCGACCACGAGCGCTTCGGCGCCGCCTTCGCCACCATCGAGCATGCGGACTATGCGAGCCTCACCGCTGCCGAGCACGCCTATTTCCGCCACCACATCGCCGTGAACTTCGGCGTCGCGACCGGTATCCTGCTCGCCGAGATGGGCGGCACGCCGGAGGAGATCGTCGCGCGCTGCGCCGAGGTGCATCTCTACGCGGAGAACTCCACGCTCGGCCCGATCTACTTCGACGTGGAGGCCACGCTCGACGAGGCCCTCGCCGACGCACCCGCGCCCGAAGCGCCGGCCAAGGCCGAGTGAGCATGGCAGCCCCCTGCCTGCAGGCGGGACGGGCGGGATGATCCGCAACGGCTGACAGGAGCGATAATGACAGCGTTTCTCAGGGGCCTAAGCCTCACGCGGAAATACGCGCTGATCGGCGTGGTCGGTGTCCTGCTCGGCACCTTCCTCGCCCAGGTCTTCGGCCTCGCCGCGTCGGCGCCCGATCTCGTCGATTACCTGATCGGCGGATTGGCGGGCGGCATCGGCGGTTATGTCGGCGGCCTCATCCGCACCCGGCTCGGCAAGAAGAGCTGACCCTCGGAGGGAGATGTCATGCAGTCCTTTCTTCTCGTTCTTCTCGGCCTCGTGCTCGGCGGCTTCATCGGCTTCTTCGGCGGCGGCGCGATCGGCCTCGGCGCCGGCGCCGGTGTCGGCATCGCCACGGGGCTGCAGGCCGGCGCCTGCCTGACCCTGGAGGCCGCCCGCGAGCAGGACCTCATCACCGCCGAGCAGGAGCCCGGCATCCTCGCCGCCGCCGCAACGGCCTTCGCTTCGGAGGAGCTGCCCGAGGGGCCGGACACCTCGAAGATCGATTGCGCCAAGGTCGTCGCCGATCTGCGAAAGGCAACCGCCGAGGCCGCCGCTGAC
Organism: Pseudomonadota bacterium; assembly: GCA_039817245.1. Lineage (GTDB taxonomy): Bacteria > Pseudomonadota > Alphaproteobacteria > Rhodobacterales > Rhodobacteraceae > Thermohalobaculum. The sequence goes on from JBCBWF010000207.1 coordinate 2,611, forward strand.
TGAGCCGGCCCCCATGGCCCGAAAGCTTGGCCCGCACCAGCCCCCTTCAGACGGAGAACGCCCGATGACGCCCCTCAGAGCCCTTCTCGGCCTCGCAACCCTGCCGGTTGTGATGCTCGCCAGCGCCGCGGCCGACATCTCGGACGAGGCCAATGCCTGCATCGATTACCTCCGCACCGAGATCGGCGATGTCGGCGGCGAGGTCGTCGATGAGGAGTTCTCCGAAGCCGCCATCATGGTCCGCCTGCGCGCCTCGGACGGCAGGGAGTATGAATGCCTGGTCTGGTCGGGCCCCGAGATCGCGGAGTTCCGCGAATCCACCGGGGAGAGCGGTTTCGCCGATGACGGCGGCGGCGCCATGGCCGGCGCGGCCCCTCGGCAGGACCGCATCGTCGTCCGCTTCGCCCCGGGCACTACGGGCGCGACCTATACGGACTCGCTCGGCTCCAGCGATGCGGTGCGCTACGTGCTCGGCGCGCGCAAGGAACAGTTCCTGACCGTCGATCTGCGCGGCAACAGCGCCTTTCTCAACTACATCATCTATGTTCCCGGCGGCGACATCCTGTTCGAGTCGACCCAGGGCGGCTACCAATACGAAGGGCAGCTCTACAAGAGCGGCGATCACACCGTCGAAGTCTTCTACAACGGCGAGCCCGGAACTTTTGGAGACTACGACCTGATCTTCCAGATCAACTAGGCCGCCCGGACGCAAGCCCCGACCTGCCCCCCCGAACGGCACCGCACCGACGACCTCGGCGGCCTCGCTCCTCGCCAGCTATGCCGGCGGGATGCCGCCCCTGCACCGCGGCCGCGTCCTCCATGAGCGCTGACTCGGCTGCCTCGCGGAGGACCGAAAGCGCACCGCGAGGTCGATGGCGGCATTCTTCCCCACCGGCCTCCTCGCCGAGATCCTCCTGGCCGCCGGCCCGTGCCTCAGGAGCCGCTGAAGCGCGCGACCGCCGGGGCGATCACCTTGCTCACCAGCGGCAGAAGGCCGAGACCGACGGCGAGGCCCAGCGCCCCGTCGATGACCGCCTTCACGAACCACTCGAGGAACCCCTCGGCGGCCGGCACCAAATGGGCCACGCCCGACGCGATGCCGTGGATCAGATGCTCCGGCCCCGCCAGCCCCATGCCCGCGAGCGCATGCACGATGATCGAGCCGCCCACCCACAGCATCGCCGCCGTGCCCACGATGGTCAGCCATTTCAGGAAGCCGGGCATCGCCTTCACGATCCCCATGCCGAGGCGCCGCGTGAAGGCCGAGCTGCCCTTCTGCGCCATCACCAGCCCGATATCGTCCGCCTTCACGATCAGCGCCACGCTGCCATAGACAAGCACCGTGATCCCGATCGCCACCGCCGCGAGCGAGGCCGCCTGCATCACCACATTGCCCGCCGGCAGGGCCGCGAGCGCGATGGTCATGATCTCGGCGGAGAGGATGAAATCGGTCTTGATCGCCCCCGCGGCGCGCTCCTCCTCCAGATGCGCGGGGTCCTTCGGCGGCTTGGCGGCGGAATGGGCCTCGGCCTCATGCGGCCAGATCACCATCGCCACCTTCTCCGCCCCCTCATAGCAGAGATAGAGCCCGCCCAGCATCAGCAGCGGATTGATCAGCCAAGGCGCGAAGGCGGAGAGCAGGAGCGCGGCCGGCAGCAGGAACAGGAGCTTGTTCCGCAACGACCCCTTGGCGATGCGCCAGACGATCGGCAGCTCCCGCGCGGGCGCGAAGCCGTGCAGGTATTTCGGCGTCACCGCCGCGTCGTCGATCACCGCGCCGGCTGCCTTGGTACCCGCCTTGGCCGCCTGCCCGATCACATCGTCGACCGAGGTGGCGGCGATCTTGGCGATGCCTGCCACATCGTCGAGCAGCGCCAGCAGCCCGCTCATCGCGCGGCCTCGCGCGCCGGCCCGTTTGCCCGGTTCCCGCCCATGCTCACCCTCCGCATCGCTCTGCCCCCAGTCGACGTCCCGGCGGGATCATGGCACGGGCGGCGCCTCAGGCAAACGCGCAAGAGGCCCGGCCGGGCAGATCGGCGCCCCGCCGGCGGCGGGCGAACCGGCATATCGCTGCTGAATGCTTTGTGCACGCGCGGCGCATACCCGCTGCCGAGGCAAAACGGGGCCGAGCGGCCCTCAGATCCCCTCCAGCCCCGCGAAGGCGCCGCGCTGCCCGTCGAGCCCGTAGCTCCAGAAGTCCGCCTCCAACCGGCAGGCGGTGTCGAACAGCCGGGCAAGATCCGGCCAGCGCGGCGAGGCTTCCGGGTCGGGCCCGAGGGTGCGCGCCGTGACCGTGGCGATGAGGTCCGAGACGCCCGCGCAGGCGCCCTGATACTCGGCGCCGGCATAGGTGCCGATCCAGGCGGCATAGGGGTGATCGGCCGGCGGCCCGCCGGTCTCGGCCGCGAGCCTGCGCCCGATCTCGCCATAGCCGAGCACGCAGGGCGCCAGCGCCACGAGCAGATCCAGCAGGTCTCCGCGCAGGCCTGCATCGGTCACGAAGCGCGTGTAGGCGAGGGTCGAGGGCGCCTCCTCGGTGGCCGCCAGCGCGGCCTCGTCGATGCCCTCCTCCGCACAGGTGGCGATGTGCAGGCGCATCTCCTCGTCGATCAGCGCGTGCACCGTGGCCGCCGCGATCCGCATCTCCCCGATCCGGTCCGACTTCACCACCGCGAAGGCCCAGGCGCGGGCGAAATGGACAAGAAAGACATAGTCCTGCCGGAGATACCTGAGAAATGCCTGGCGCGGCAGCGAAGCGTCCGCCATGCCCCGCACGAAGGCATGGTCGACATAGGCGTCCCAGGCCGGGCGGCGGGCGGCGACAAGGGCGGGCACAAGGCCGGTCTCGGCGTTCATGAGGGGCTCCAGAGGGCATGGAAGTGGTGAGTCGGCCCGTGGCCATGGCCGACCCCGAGCGTGCCGGCCGCGGCGATCGCGCCGGCCACATAGTCCTTGGCATTGCGCGCAGCGGTTGCGAGATCCTCGCCCAGCGCGAGCCGGGCCGCCAGCGCGGCGGAGAGCGTGCAGCCGGTGCCATGCGTGTTGCGGGTGTCGTGCCGCGGGCCCTCGAGCCAGAGATCGCCCTCGGTCGTGGCCAGGAGGTCCGGGCTCTCCTCCCCGCTCAGATGCCCGCCCTTGAGGAGCACCGCCCCCGGCCCCTCGGTGCGCAGCCGGGCCGCGGCCTCGGCCATCTCCGCGCGGCTTCCCGGCGCCGGGATCTCGAGCAGCGCGGCCAGCTCCGGCAGGTTCGGCGTCAGCACATCCGCCAAAGGCACCAGGCGCTTGCGGAGTGCGGCCACCGCGTCCTCCGCCAGCAGGCTCGCACCGCCCTTGGCCACCATCACCGGGTCGAGCACCACGGCGGCGGGCCGGTGGCGCGCGATCGCATCCGCCACGGCCTCGGCGATCTCCGCCGTCGCCACCATCCCGATCTTGACCGCATCCACCCGGATATCGGCGAAGACCGCATCGATCTGGTCGGCCACGAACGCAGCGGGCACGAGATGCACGCCCGTCACCCCGGTGGTGTTCTGCGCGGTCAGCGCGGTCAGCGCGGCCATGCCATAGGCCCGGTTCGCCGAGATCGCCTTCAGGTCAGCCTGAATGCCCGCGCCGCCCGAGGGGTCGGAGCCGGCGATAGAAAGCACGGTGGGGATCATGCACGTCCTTCCGACATTGCGCGCCTGAGACCGGCCGCGGCGGCCCGGGGGTCGCGCGAGCCGAAGATCGCTGAGATGACCGCAACGCCGTGCACGGGCGCGGCCATCACCGCGGCGGCCTCCTCCGGCCCGATCCCGCCCACGGCGACGGTGGCAACCGGGCAGGCCTCCACCGCGCGGGCAAGCTCCTCAAGGCCGATCGGATCGGGATGGCCGGGCTTCGTCTCCGTCCGGAAGACCGGGCCGACGCCTGCATAGTCGACCACTTCCGGATCGATCGCCAGCGCTTCCGCCGCGCTCCTCACGGAGACGCCCAGAAGCGCCTCCTCGCCCAGCAGCTCGCGGGCGGCAGCGGGCGACATGTCGCGCTGGCCGAGATGCACCCCGTCCGCCCCGATCCGCTGCGCCACATGGGGCCGGTCGTTGATCAGGAGTGGAATGCCGAGCGGGCGCAGACATTCGAGCAACGTCTCCGCCTCGGCGCAGAGCGTGTCGTCCGACGCCTCCTTGTCGCGCAACTGCACGAGCGTCACGCCCCCGGCCACCGCCTCGGCGACCACATTGCTGAGCTCGCGCGGCCCGCAGAGGAGCGGATCGGTGACGAGATAGAGCGACAGGTCCGGCAGCATCCGCGCGGGCCGGCCGAACATCGGATCGCCCCTCATGCCGCGCTCACCTGAGCACGCGCGTCGAGGACATCCGGCGCGAGGGCCGTGAGCGCGTCGAGAAAGGCCGGCACGAAGCTGCCCGGCCCGGCCGAAGCGCGCCCTGCCGCCTCACCGGCGGTGGCGTAGTAGGCGAGCGCCGCGCAGGTTGCGTCGAACGGGTCGTCGGCCGCGACGAGAAAGGCCGCGACGACCCCGCTCAGTCCCCCGCCGAGCGCGGCAACCCGCGGCATGACGGCATGGCCGCCCCCGATCAGGGCCGCACGCTCGCCATCGGTCACGAAATCCGTCTCGCCGGTGAGGGCCACCACGGTGCCGAGGCGCCGGGCGAGATCGCGTGCCGCGTCCTCCGCCGCCTGAAGCCCCGCCTCCTCGCCCGGCCGCTCCATGAGGCTGCCGATCGCCGCGAGAGCGAGGACGGTCCCGGCATTGGCGCGGATCGCCGAAGGGCGGCGGGCCATGAGCGCCGCACCCGCCTGGCGCCGATAGCCCGTGCGACCGACCGCATCCGGATCGAGCACCCAGGGCCGCGCCGCGGCCCGCGCGCTCTCGGCCGACCAGAGCATGGCGTCGAGCCAGTCCGGCTCCAGCGTTCCGGTGTTGATGGTCAACGCACTGGCAAGGGCGGCGAATTCCGACGCATCCTCGCGCGCATGCACCATCGCAGGGGCCGCCCCGGCCGCGAGCATGACATTGGCCACCATACCCATGGCCACGAAGCTCGTGATGGTGTGGATCAGCGGGGCGGCCGCCCGCATCGCGCCAAGATGCTGACCCGCCCGGCAGTCATAACTCACATACCGCACCGTCCCGCTCGGCGCTCCCTGCGTTGCTGCCGTCCTCGCCGCGCAGAAGCGGCTCGCGCCCCCGTCACCGGCATGGCCAGGTTCGAAGGGTGCCTCTCAGCCCGAAGAACTCGAATGCCCCCGTCTCCTTTCCGGTACAAACCAGAAAGTCATGGCGTTGTCATCAGCCGATTGGTGCAGGCTCCGCATCGGCCTCCCGCTCAGGCGATCGTGTCGTACCGCTCGATCCGTCGGGGATCGGCGCGGGCCTCAGCGCACCAGCGCGCAACCGCCGGATGGGCGGCGAGGCGGGCGCAATAGCCCTCCGACACAGCCGTGACGAGGCCGTAGCCCGTGAGGCGGAAGACGACCGGGGCGAAGAAGGCGTCCGCCGCCGAGAAGGCGGGCCCGGCGAGCCACGGGCCGCCGCCCTCCTCGAGCGCCCAGGCCCAGAGCGCCTCCAGCGCGGCGACGTCGTCGGCGAGCGTCGCCGGGGGATCGGCCAGCGGCCGGCCCTCGCGGTGAAGGTTCATCGGCGCAGCACCCCGGAGAGCGCCGAAGCCGGAATGCATCTGTGCGGCGAGGATCCGCGCGAGCCGGCGCAGATGCGCGTCATGGGGCCAGATACCCGCGGCCGGGTGGCGCTCGGCGAGGGTCTCGGCAATGGCGGCGCTGTCCCAGACGCGCACGGTCTCGCCCCCCTCGCGCCAGGAGAGCTGGGGCACCGAACGCGCCGGCGCGCGGTTGGCCTGCATGAGCGTGAAATCGGTCGTGTACATCGGCACGACCTCTTCCTCGAACTTGATCGAGAAGGCCGCGAGCAGCAGCCAGCCCCTCAAGGACCAGCTCGAATAGGCCTTGTCGCCGATGGTGAGCGTGTACATGCGCGCCTCCCTCTTGCCTTGCGGGCAAGTCTCGGCGGCGGAGAGCCGACGGGCAAGTCAGCCTTTGTGCGCGCCCCGATCAGCGTTGCTGCTGGAGGCTCAGCGCATGAAGCTCCGCACGCAGGCGAGATC
>JBCBWF010000570.1:0-2587 GCA_039817245.1 Pseudomonadota bacterium
GATCAGGATCTTCCACCGCCCGCCCAGGCATTTCAGCGCCTGTGCCGCGGCGATGTAGCGGCAATCCGCATGGCTGCGTCTCGGGCGCGACATGGTGGTTACCCGCAAGTGCGTTCTGTCTCGACGGAAGCAGGCCGACTACATCGCGGCCGTTCGCAATCGTCAATCGGGGACGCGATGATGGGATCACGCAGAGTGCGCGAGGGCCGGGCCGCGGCGCGGCCGGGGCATGGGATGAACCGGCGGGCTTTCGGGCGCGCGGCCTCGGCCGCGCTCGCGACGGGGCTATTCGCGCCGGGTGCGGCAGGGGCGGCTGCGCCGGCAGCGGCGAACAGCGCGGTCTATCATTTCGCGGTGGGCGAGATCCGCGCCACGGTCCTCAGCGACGGACAGATGACCTTTCCGGCCTGGCCCGCCTATGCACCCGATGTGGAGCGCGCCGTGGTGGAGGCGGCGATGAGCAGGCGGCATCTGGCGCCGCCGGACTATCGCCTGGATGCGAATGTCCTGCTGCTCGAGATCGACAGGCGGCGGGTGTTGCTCGATACGGGCTGGGGAGCCTTCGCGCCGCCGGTCGGCAGGCTGTCCTCGGCGCTCGCCGCAATCGGGGTGGCGCCGGAAGAGATCGATCTGGTGCTCCTCTCTCACATCCATCCCGATCATGTGGGCGGGCTGCGGGACGAGGCCGGCGAGCAGCGCTTTGCGCGGTCCGATATCGTGGTCGGCGCGCGCGAGGCCGCGCAGTGGCGCGACGGCCCGGATTTCGGCGCGATGACGATCGATGAGAGCTTCAGGCCGGTCTTCGCGGAGGCGGCACGGCTGGTGCTGGAGCGCGGCTCGCGGCTGCGCCTGGCGGGCGAGGGCGAGGAGGTCCTGCCCGGCCTGTCCCTGATCGCCCTGCCCGGCCATACCCGCGGGCATTGCGGGGTGCGCATCCGATCCGGCGCCGACGAGCTGATCTACGCGGCGGACTGCTTTCACGAGCAGGCCTTCGATCTCGACCATCCGCACTGGCGCACGGCGTTCGACCACGATCCGGGCCGGGCGGCGGAGACGCGGATCGGCCTCCTGGAGCGCGCCGCCGCCGATGGCACGGCGCTGATGGCCTTTCACATGCCCTTTCCCGGGCTCGGCCGGATCGAGCGGGCGGCGGAGCGGTTCCTCTGGCAGCCCGCGCCCTGGATCCTGGGGGGATAGCCGCGCCGGCGGGATCACCGATCGCCCGGTCCCGGTTGACCGCGCGGGGGCCGGCTCCACGCAAGCTCCATTGTTAGCGTGTTTTCACAACGTCATGAGGTGCGGCATGGCGGCGGCGCTCGACCGGAGCCATGTGGCGATCGGCTGGCAGCTCTTCCCGACGGGCATGCATGTGATCGCCGGCAAGGGCTTTCAGCCGGAGACCGTGCAGCATGTGGCGGTGTCGAATGAGCGCGCGCTTGCCGAGTTCGCCAGCGCGCTCGAGCATCATCGCGCGCGCTACTTGGCCTGGCGGAGCTCGCGGCAGATCTCGGTGCGGATGCTCGACGATATCGATGCGAGCCTGGCCGCGCGCGAGGGGATCGTGCAGGAGGTCGGGATCCGGCTCTCGACCCAGACGGACGGGCTGCAGCTCATGGGCCTGTTCCGCGCGGTCGACCAGCCGCTTCTGGGCCCGGATGCGCGGGCGTTCCTGGACCGGATCGCGCCGCATGTGGACCGGGTGCTGCATCTGGCGCGCAAGCAGGCGGAGCATGCGGCGCTGGCCCGCGGCCTGCAGGCGGCCTTCGACGAGATCGCATTCGGGGTGCTGCTGCTGCGCGCCGATCTCTCGATCATCGCCATGAACCGGATGGCGCGGCGCATTCTGGAAGGGGCGGGCGGGATCCAGCTCCGCGCCGGGCGGGTGCATATCGCCGAGCCGCGGGTGCAGGCCTGGTTCGGCGACGAGGTGCAGCGCGCGGCGATGCGCGCGGATGGCGGCTCCTCGACCCGGCGCATCCCGCGCCCGCAGAGCCGCCTGCCGGGGTATCTGGCAGAGGTGGTCGCCGGCGAGCCCGGGATCGCGCAGGTCTTCCTGATCGATCCGGCGGCGGCGTTCCGGCCCTCGGTGGCGCGGCTGCAGGACTATGCGGGGCTGAGCCCGATGCAGGCGGAGATCGCGCTGTGCATCGCCCGGGGTGCGGATACGCGCGCGGTGGCGGAGGCGCTCGGTGTCTCGCCCCACACGGTGAAGACCCATCTCGACCGCGCGCTGCAGAAGCTCGACTGCCGCGACCGGCTGGCGCTGACCCGGACGATCACCGCGCTCCCGTCCGGGCTCGACCGCTGAGGCCGGATCCGTGAACCGCTGTCCCCCGCGCGCGGGACATTTCACAGCGCGCCGATCGCTACGCTCCCAGCCATCGGGAAGTTGATACGCGCGTCCCCCCTGAGACAGCGGAGGCTCACCATGGGCGAAACCCTACGCTACTTTATTCCATTCCAGGATTTCCGGATCATCCAACAAGAAGGCGCCTTTTCCGGCGTCGGCGTCGGAGACAAGGTCGTCTACACCCTCGAAACCGCGCGGCTGACACAGACCCTCGACCAGGCGCCGCCCCAGGGAAAC
>JBCBWF010000059.1:0-18551 GCA_039817245.1 Pseudomonadota bacterium
ACTGCGCGCCGTCATCGGCCAGCAGCGCCTCCACCGGCACTTCCTCCACCGCACCGGCCTCGGCGAAGCCCGTGCGCCGCGCCCCCTCCGGCCAGGGGTCGGTGGCGCGCTTGGCCGCCGCCAGCGCGTCCGCCTCCGTGAGCCCCGCCAGGGCCTCCGGCGCGCCGAAGCGGGCCTTCATGTCGCGGATCTGGCCGGCGATGCTGTCCCACTGCGCGCCGTCATCGGCCAGCAGCGCCTCCAGCGTACCCTGCTCCTCCAGCAGTCGGTCGCGCTCGGCGCGCAGTTCCATCTCCTCGAGGCGCCGCAGGCTCCGCAGCCGCATGTTCAGGATCGCCTCGGCCTGGGGCTCGGTGAGGTACACCTCGCCGCCCCAGTCCTCCGCCATCAGCGCGGGCTTGGGCTCGTCCTCGGTGCGGATGATCTCGATCACGCGGTCGAGATTCAGGAAGGCGATGATATAGCCCTCCAGAACCTCCAGCCGGGTCGCGATCTTGGCCAGCCGGTGGCGGGTGCGCCGCTGCAGCACCACGCGGCGGTGGTCGAGCCAGGCGAGCAGCACCTCCGGCAGCGTGGCCACCTTCGGCGTGCGCCCGTCGATCAGCACGGTCATGTTGAGCGAGACCCGCACCTCCAGCTCGGACTGGCGATAGAGCGTCTGCATCAGCATCTCGGGCGCGATGTTGCGCGAGCGCGGCTCCAGGATCAGGCGGATATCCTCGGCGGATTCGTCGCGCACATCCGCCAGCGCCGGCACCTTCTTGGCGGTGACCAGCTCGGCCAGGCGCTCGATCAGCTTGGACTTCTGCACCTGATAGGGGATCTCGGTGACCACGATCTGCCACTGGCCGCGGCCGAGCTCCTCCACCTCCCATCTGGCGCGCAGCCGGAAGCCGCCCTTGCCGGTCGCATAGGCCTGCTCGATGCTCTCGGCGGGCTCGACGATGGTGCCGCCGGTGGGCAGATCCGGCCCGGGGATGTGGCGCATCAGCGCGCGCGCATCAGCCGAGCGGTCCTCGATCAGATGCAGCAGCGCGTTGGCCAGCTCGCCGAGATTGTGCGGCGGGATCGAGGTCGCCATGCCCACGGCGATGCCGGCGCTGCCATTGGCGAGCAGGTTGGGGATCGCGGCCGGCAGCACCTCCGGCTCGTCGCGCCGCCCGTTGTAGCTGGCGCGCAGATCGACCGCGTCCTCGTCCAGCCCCTCGAGAAGGGCGGTGGAGACGCCGGCGAGCCGGCATTCCGTGTAGCGCATGGCGGCGGGACTATCGCCGTCGATATTGCCGAAATTGCCCTGCCCGTCGACCGGCGGGTAGCGCATCGAGAAGTCCTGCGCGAGCCGGGTCAGCGTGTCGTAGATCGCCTGGTCGCCATGGGGGTGGTACTTGCCCATCACCTCGCCGACCACCTCGGCGCATTTGCTGTAGGCGGCGCCGGGCTCCAGGCGCAGCTCGCGCATCGCGTAAAGAATCCTCCGGTGGACGGGTTTTAAGCCGTCGCGAGCGTCCGGCAGGGCGCGCTGCATGATCGTCGAGAGCGCATAAGTGAGATACCGCTCGCCGAGGGCCCGGTCGAGCGGCTCCGCGTGCTCGCGCTCCATATCGTCGTTGTCCGCGCCGTCATTCATAGATGTGGTGTATCCATCCCCGTGCCCTGCGTCCAGCACCGCCAGCGCGAAACAGCCGCAACCGTGAGCCCTGTCACAGAATTCGCCGCCCGATACGGTATGTCACGCCTCGCCCGGACACCGAATATTCCTCGGTGCCGGGCCGGCCGGCAGCGACCCCGCCACCGATGCGGGGCAACGCGCCCCCCGATCCTCGAAACCCCAGGCGGACGGAGTGCGCTCCGCATCCGCGTCTTAGGAGAACAGAAGTGTCTGGCGTAACCTGGTACCCGGTCGAAGGGAACCGCAACAAGCTTATCGGCGCCATCGGCTTTGTCGGTGGTAAGGCGGCGATCGTCGCAAGTTTCCACAAGGATGCGGATGCGAACCGCGACGGCAATGTCAGCATCGGCGAGTGGCTCGGCGACTTCCTGTCGCCGATCTCCAGCAACGGGCGCGCCACTGTCGAAGTGGCCATGTATGCCCTCTACGACATCAAGCTGATGGCAAGGGATCCGAGCTTCGCCAACGTGGTGAAGTCGATGTTCCTGAACCACTTCCGCATGATGATCATCGACGGGATCTATGCCGCCTACTTCAAGCTGCCCGTCCGCTTCGGCGCCGGGGCGGTGGTAAAGGGCGTAATCAAGGGCAAGGTCCTGCAATTCGCCGTGCGCAAGGGAATGGAGACGGTCGTCGAGAAGGCCATGAAAACCGTCATGCACGCGCACTGATCGCCGTCGGACCGGCCTCTTCAGGGGAGCGGGCGCGAGCGCCCCTCCTCGTCGATCGCCACGAAGGTGAAGCTGGCCTCGGTCACCTCGATATGCGCGCCAGCCGGCTGGCGCGTCACCCAGACCTGCAGCGCGATCCGCATGGAGCTGCGCCCCTCGCGCTCCATAACCGCGTGGATCGAGACCACATCGCCGACGCGCACGGGCTTCAGGAACGTCATCCGCTCCACGGCGACCGTGGCGACGCGCCCGCGCGCGCGCCGCCTCGCCAGCACAGAGGCGCCGAGATCCATCTGCGCCATCAGCCAGCCGCCGAAGATGTCGCCATTGGCGTTCGTGTCCGCCGGCATGGCGATGGTCTGGAGCGTGATCTCGCCCTGCGGCGCATCAGTCATGGGCAGCCTCCTGAAATCCCCGCGACCGCATCGCACGGGCGCGTGCCGCTGACCAGCCCTGTCGGACGCGCTAGCGTGGCGCCATGACCGCGCCGGACAGCCCTCCCATATGCCCGCTCTGCGGCCGGCCGATCCCGGCCCATGCGCGCCAGTCGCTGCACCATCTCGTGCCGAAGCTGAAGGGCGGCAAGCATGGCGAGACGGTGCTCCTCCACCAGATCTGCCACAACGAGATCCACGCCACGCTGACCGAGGCGGAGCTCGCGCGGGAGTATGCGAGCATCGAGGCGCTCCGGGCGCATCCGCGCCTCGCCAAGTTCATCCGCTGGCTCGCCAACAAGGACCCCGCCTTCCACAGCCGAAGCACGAAGAACCCGCGGCGCCGGCGGCGCTAGTGCGCAGGCGCGCGATCTGCTAGCAGGCCCGCGGTCAAGGCAGGGGCGGGCGGATCATGGCAGGCGAGCGCAGCGTACTCATCACGGGCTGTTCCACGGGGATCGGGCACCATGCGGCCCATGCGCTGGCGAAGCGGGGCTGGCGCGTCTTCGCCACCTGCCGCGCCGAGGCCGATGCGGCGCGGCTGACGGAGGAGGGGCTGGAGAGCTTCGTGCTCGATCTGGCCGACACGGCCAGCATCGCCGCCGGCGCGGACCGTGTGCTGGAGGCGACGGACGGCAAGCTCTACGCGCTCTTCAACAACGGCGCCTATGCCCAGCCCGGCGCGGTGGAGGACCTGCCGACGGACGCGCTCCGGGCGATCTTCGAGACCAACTTCTTCGGCTGGCACGAGCTGACGCGGCGCATCCTGCCAGCGATGAGGGCCCAGCGGCGCGGGCGAATCGTGCAGAACTCCAGCGTGCTCGGCTTCCAGGCGCTGCGCTTTCGCGGGGCCTACAACTCCACGAAATTCGCGCTCGAGGGCTACTCCGACACGCTGCGCCTCGAGCTGCGCGGCAGCGGCATCCACATCTCGCTCCTGGAGCCCGGCCCCATCCGCACCCGCATCCGCGAGAACGCGCAGGCCCATTACCGCCGCTGGATCGAGCCGGAGAAGAGCTTCTGGGCCAAGCTCTATGCCGAGCAGCTTGAGCCGCGCCTCTTTGCCGTGGACCCGCCGAAGGATCCGGGCGAGCTCACCTGCGAGGCGACGACCGCCAAGGTGATCCACGCGCTGGAGGCACCGCGGCCGCGCACCCATTATCCGGTGACGACACCGACCTGGGCCATGGCCGCGCTGAAGCGGACCCTGCCGCCGCGATGGGTGGACGCGGTCGCTGCCCGGCACTGATCCTCGCGCCAGGGCCTCCCCGCAGCCCCGGGGCGGGAGCCGGCGCGAGAGCCAGAATGCCGCGCGCCCTGTTCGCCCCCGCATCACCGTGCTAGGTGCGGGTGATGTCTGATATACTCCTCTATCTCGGCGTCGGAGCCTGTCTCGTGACGCTTCTCGTCCTCGCCATCGGCGTGGGCGGGTTCGGCAGCGGCAAGGCCTCGGCCAGCTTCTCCAACCGGATGATGCGCTGGCGGATCGCGGCACAGGCGGTGGCAGTGGTGCTCCTGGTCCTGCTCGCGCTCAGCCAGAACGCAGGCTGATCAGCAACGGAAGACGGACCATGGTCGTTCTGAACAAGATCTATACCCGCACCGGCGATGCGGGGGACACGGGCCTCGGCGACGGAACGCGCGTTGCCAAGCACTCCGCGCGGGTGACCGCTTATGGCACGGTCGACGAGCTGAACGCGACGCTCGGCCTCGCGCGGCTGCACGCTTCCGGCGATATGGCGGACGCGATCGCGCGCATCCAGAACGATCTCTTCGATCTCGGCGCCGATCTCTGCACGCCGGATATGGAGCGCGACAGCGACCGCGAATACCCGGCGCTGCGCGTGGTGCCGGCCCAGACCGAGCGGCTGGAGAACGAGATCGACGCGATGAATGCACGGCTGGAGCCGCTGCGCTCCTTCATCCTGCCCGGCGGATCGGCGCTTGCGGCGCATTTGCATCTCTGCCGCACCGTCTGCCGGCGGGCGGAACGGCTCTGCGTCGCCCTTTCGGCGGTGGAGGGGGTGAACGAGGCGGGGCTGAAATACCTCAATCGCCTCTCCGACTGGTTCTTCGTCGCCGGGCGCATCGCCAATGACGAGGGCAAGGCGGATATCCTGTGGGTCCCGGGCGCGAATCGCTGAGTGCCGAAGAGGCGGCGCTCGACGCCGCGCTTGAGGCGCTCCGGCGGTGCTGCGCACGCGCACCGAAGCCTCAGCGCCTCAGGAACCGTCTGGATTTCCGGCAGGAAAGCGAGGAGGCGCGGCTCCTCGGCCACCCGCTCGATGCGCTGAACGAGGCCGATCTGCGCGACTATCTGGGCGAGGCGGGCAATACGCTCGATCCTGCCGAGCTCGCCTATTTTCTGCCCCGGATCGCCGAGTTTCTCGCGGAGGGGCGCTGCCTCAACGGTGCGGGGTGGTTCGCGTCCTGCAACTTTCTGAGAATGTCCGGCTTTCCCGAGCGGTGGCCGGATGATCGCGCCGCCGCGATGCAGGGCTTCGTGGAGTCATTCGTGGCCGTGGTCGGCGCCCATCCTGAGCGGTTTGCCGAGGCGTCCGATCTTCATCTCGGCGAAGCGTTGATCATGGCCGCCAACGCAGGGGTGGCGCTCGAGGGCGTGCTGCGCGCCCTGGACGCATGCGCCCCGCAGCGCCTCGCCCGCGCCATCACCATCTGGACGGAGGCCGAAGTGCCGGCCTGGGCGCTGATGGATCGCGACGGGATGCTCGCCCAGATCGTCCAAAGTGAACTTTGGGAAACCATCGCGGCACAGACTGTCACGCAAGCGTGGCTGGAATCGAAGCGGCCATGGGACATGTTGGCAGCGGAAGCGGAGCGGGAGCAGGACCCGGAATGGCGCGAAAGACTGAAACGCGCGGCCTCGCTCTGGACCACCGGGCCGGCGGCCACGGCGTAATGCGCGCAGCGCTCCTCCTCGCAGCCCTCCTCGCCGCGTCCCCCGCCGGTGCGTTCCGCGGCGCGCCGGACGACGGGTTGCGCGCGCTCGGACCGACCGAGGCGGCGCCGGAGCGTTCCGCGCGCCCGGCATCGCGGCCCGAGAAGACCGCGACGGCGCGCGCGAAGGGCGAGCGCGTCTGTGCACTCATCAAGTCCGCCGCCCTGGAATACGACCTGCCCCCTGCCTTTTTCGCGCGGCTGATCTGGAAGGAGAGCCGGTTCGACGAGAAGGCGATCAGCCCCGTGGGCGCGCAGGGCATCGCGCAGTTCATGCCGGCGACCGCCAAGATGGTCGGGCTGGAGGATCCGTGGGACCCCGCCCAGGCCATCCCCGCCTCGGCCCGGCATCTCGCGGATCTGCGCAACGAATTCGGCAATCTCGGCCTCGCCGCGGCGGCCTACAACGCCGGCGGCGGGCGCGTCTGGGCCTGGCTCGTCAACAGCCTGCGCGGCCTGCCGCTCGAGACGCGGGACTATGTGTTCTCGATCACCGGCAAGCCGGCCGAGCACTACCGACGCCGGAGCGCGCGGATGCCGGAGCGGCCGCTGAACCCGAATCTCGGCTTCGACGACGCCTGCGCGGCGCTGCCCGTCCTGCGCACCCGCGCGCTCTATGCCGGCACGCCGCGCAAGCCGTGGGGCGTGCAGGTGGCCGGCAACATGAACCGCACCCGCGCGCTCCGCGCCTTCAATCGCTACCAGTCGCGCTTCTCGCGCATCATCGGCGGCCAGTCGCCGCAGGTGGTGCCGAAGCGCAGCGGCCGCGGCCGGCGCGCGCTCTGGTCCGTGCAGATCGGGGCGGGCAGCCGGCGCGAGGCAGCGCTCCTCTGCTCGCGCCTCAAGCGCGCGGGCGGCGCCTGTATCGTGCGCCGGAACTGAGCCCGCCCGGGGCCGTTGCCCCGAGGGTACGCTTGACGGGCGCGTCAATGACCACTACTGCGCGCCCCGGCGGATACCGGGCCAGCCGCGTCGTTTTTACACTGCGGAACGCGCCCGATCTGCGTTAGATCGCCACTCTGATGAATTCTGAACCGACAGGCGCGCCCGAGCGCCGACTACCGAGGAGATCGCGATGAAGGTGCTCGTGCCGGTCAAACGCGTGATCGATTACAACGTGAAGGTCCGCGTGAAGGCGGACAATACCGGCGTCGATCTCGCCAACGTCAAGATGTCGATGAACCCGTTCGACGAGATTGCCGTGGAGGCCGCGCTGCGCCTCAAGGAAGCCGGCAAGGCGACCGAGATCATCGCCGTCTCGATCGGCGAGAAGAAGGCGCAGGAGACGCTGCGCACGGCGCTGGCGATGGGGGCCGACCGCGCGATCCTGATCGAGGCGACCACGACGCCGGAGACCGATGTGGAGCCGCTCGCGGTCGCGAAGCTTCTCAAGGCCGTTGTGGATGCGGAAGAGCCGGGCCTCGTGATCGCCGGCAAGCAGGCGATCGACAACGACCTCAACGCCACGGGCCAGATGCTCTCCGCCCTCCTCGGCTGGAGCCAGGCCACCTACGCCTCCGAGATCGAGCTCGGCGATGGCGAGGCGACCGTGACGCGCGAGGTCGATGGCGGGCTGCAGACCGTGAAGGTGACCCTTCCGGCCATCATCACCGTCGATCTGCGCCTCAACGAGCCGCGCTACGCCTCGCTGCCGAACATCATGAAAGCCAAGAAGAAGCCGCTCGACGTGAAGGCGCCGGCGGATTTCGGCGTCGATGTCGCGCCACGCCTCGCTGTCGTGACGGTCACGGAGCCGCCGGAGCGCAAGGCGGGCGTGAAGGTTGGCTCGGTCGATGAGCTCATCACGAAGTTGAAGGACGAGGCGGGGGTCATCTGATGTCGGTTCTGCTGATTGCCGAAGTGAACAAGGGCCAGCTCGCGGCGGATGCCACGGCGAAGGCCGTCACGGCCGCGGCCGGCCTCGGCCCGGTGACCGTGCTCTGCGCCACCGAGGGCTGCGCCGACGCGGCCGCGGAATGCGCCAAGATGGCGGGCGTGGCGAAGGTGCTCTGCGCCGATGCGCCGGCCTATGCCAACCAGCTCGCCGAGCCGATGGCGGCGCTGGTGACCGGGCTCGCCAAGGATTTCGGCCATGTGCTGGCGCCGGCCACGGTGTCCGGCAAGAACCTCCTGCCCCGCGTCGCGGCACTGCTGGACGTGATGGTGATCACCGATGTGCAGGAGATCGTGGACGCCGACACCTTCGTCCGCCCGATCTATGCGGGCAACGCGATCCAGACCGTGAAGTCCGCCGATCCGGTGAAGGTCGTGTCCGTGCGCACCGCAGCGTTCGATGCGGCCGGCGCGCAGGACCCCGCACCCGTCGAGACCGTGGCAGCGACCGAGGATCCGGGGCTCTCGGCCTGGGTGGAGGACAAGGTGGTGGCGAGCGACCGCCCCGAGCTCACCTCCGCCAAGATCGTCATCTCCGGCGGCCGCGGCCTCGCCTCGAAGGAGAACTTCGCGCTCATCGAGAAGGTGGCCGATCGGCTCGGCGCCGCCACGGGCGCGAGCCGTGCCGCGGTGGATTCCGGCTACGCGCCCAATGACTGGCAGGTGGGCCAGACCGGCAAAGTGGTCGCGCCCGATCTCTACATCGCCGTCGGCAACTCGGGCGCCATACAGCATCTGGCCGGCATGAAGGACAGCAAGGTGATCGTCGCGATCAACAAGGACGAGGAGGCGCCGATCTTCCAGGTCGCCGATTACGGCCTCGTCGGCGATCTCTTCGAGCTGCTGCCGGAGCTGGAAGATAAGCTGGGCTGAGACGCCCCCAGCCTGCGCAATCAGGGGCCGGTTGTCCGGCCCCTTTTTCGTTTAAGCCCGGCTATTCAGGCCCGTCGGCGGCGCGCGGCGAGGCCGAGGCCGGCAAGCGCGACGAGAAAGGCCGGCAGTGCTGCCGGCAGCGGGATCTCCGTCGAGCCGGTGACAGCGTCGAAGGTCACATTGTCGATCGCCGTGCCCGAGGACGCGACTGTCAGCGAGGCCGAGCGGATGCCCGAGAGATTGGCGACGATGCTCTCCACCAGCCCGCCGAGCGGGGTGGAGTTCAGCGTGACGGTGCCGAGGCTCCCGGTGAAGTTCGTGCTCGAGAAGACCTCCAGGGTGGCCGACGTGCCTTCCAGATCGATCACGTCGAGCGAGAGGTTCTCGACTTCCATGTCGAAGACGATGTCGTAGCCCGCGATCGCGCCGCTGTTGTCCGTCTCGTCCGTGAGCCCCTGGAAGCCGATCGGCGTCGCCGCGCCGAAGCCGCCGACGGGCTCGTCCGGCCCGATGCCGAAGAACGCGTTCTGCGGACCGCCGTATTGGAAGACCCCGCAGGAACCGCCGCCACAGCTGAACGTGGCCTCCACCCCGCCGACCGTCGTGCTGCCGAACGCCACCGCTGCCGCCGGATCCGGCACGGTCACGCTCTCGAAATCCACCGTCAGCGCGTTTGCCGACGATGCGGCCATAACGGCCAGAAGCGCGCCCGCTCCTATGACGTTCTTAGTGTTTTTCATCGTTTCCCCCTCCGTCATTCCAAATTACGCGATCTGTCACGAATTTGTCGAGATGTCGGCGGATCGGGATTGACGGGGGCGCGCCGGAAGGCGGCGACGCGTTCGGAGTTGTATTGCCCGGCGGCCCGCTGATACTCGCGGGTGCAGCAAGATCGACAGGTGCGGCCGACGCCATGCCCACCGCCGGACCAGGAGTGAGGGGATCATGGAGATCCGCAGCGTAGGCATCATCGGAGCGGGCCAGATGGGCGCCGGCATCGCGCAGGTCTTCGCCCAGGCCGGCTACGAGGTGCGGCTGAACGATATCAACCCGGTGCAGGTCGAGAGCGCGCTCGCCAGGATCGCGAAGGGCTACGACCGCCTGGTGGGCAAAGGCCGGCTGACGGTCTCGGACCGCGATGCCGCCATGCAGCGCATCCACCATGTGGTGGATGTGGCCGAGATCGGCGGCAGCGACCTCGTGATCGAAGCGGCGACGGAGAACGAGACGGTCAAGCACAAGATCTTCTCCTCCATCAAACCGCATCTCGCGCCGCACACGATCCTGACCTCCAACACCTCCTCGATCTCGATCACGCGCCTCGCCTCCGCCACGGACCGGCCGGAGCGGTTCATGGGTTTTCACTTCATGAACCCTGTGCCGGTGATGCAGCTGGTGGAGCTGATCCGCGGCATCGCGACGGATGACGAGACCTACACGCTGCTGAAGGCGGTGGTGGAGAACATCGGCAAGACCCCGGCGAGCGCCGAGGACTTCCCGGCCTTCATCGTCAACCGCATCCTGCTGCCGATGATCAACGAGGCGATCTACACGCTCTATGAGGGCGTCGGCACGGTGGAGAGCATCGACACGGCGATGCGCCTGGGCACCAACCACCCGATGGGGCCGCTGCAACTGGCGGATTTCATCGGGCTCGACACCTGTCTTGCCATCATGAACGTGCTGCATGACGGGCTGGCCGACACGAAGTACCGCCCCTGCCCGCTTCTGGTGAAATATGTCGAGGCCGGTTGGCTCGGCCGGAAGACCTCGCGCGGGTTCTACGACTACAGGGGTGAACACCCGGTGCCCACCCGCTGAGCCGCGCGCCGCCCCGCGTCAGGGCAGCGCCTTCACGACCGCCAGGTACAGAAAGTATTTCGGCCCCGCGCTCGGCCGTCCGCCACCGCCCCCGGTGCGGTTGAGGCTGCGGTCGGGCGAGACCTCCGAGAAGTGGCTCTCAAGCTGCGTTTCGAGCTGTCGGGTGTACTGCTCGGTCGAGGACTCGTAGAGCAGGTAGACCCGCGTCACGCCGCAGTCGAGCTTGTAGTCGTCGACCCGGCGCGTGAGCGCCTGCCAGTAATCCACCCCCGACGCGATCCCGACATAGTGGCCCGAGACATTGCGCC
This sequence comes from Pseudomonadota bacterium, assembly GCA_039817245.1. Taxonomy (GTDB): domain Bacteria; phylum Pseudomonadota; class Alphaproteobacteria; order Rhodobacterales; family Rhodobacteraceae; genus Thermohalobaculum. Next base: position 10,628 of record JBCBWF010000059.1, read on the forward strand.
CTTCACGGCAGATCTGGGTGACCGATCGGATCAGCACCGGGAGTATGTTGCTTGCATGCCCGGTGAAGTAGGTATTGGTGATCTCCACGCCTTTGTGGCGGTCGTACTTCGCCATCGTCCCGACTCCTCAAGCGTTGGGTTCCGGTCACGTACCATGGCGCTGCCAGGCGCGAAATTGCGCGATCCGGAAAGGCGCGACTGCATTTCCGTTCCAGCGACAGAAAGCGCGTTCGCGCCGCGACTATCCTTCATAGCGCAAGAGTGAATTCGCGGCGCACCGGTGGTCCCCCGCCTCGGACTATCTATCTTCCCGTCCGTGACCGGAGCCCCAACCGGCCGCCGGCATTTACAGAATCGTCACAGGATCGGGAGCTATCCATGCGTCTCTCCACCCTCGCCTTCGCAGCAGCGCTCAGCCTTGCCGTTGCCGGGCCGGCCCTTGCCGCCGAGCCCTACACGCTCGACAAGAGCCATGCGACGCTGACCTTCACCGTCGATCACCTCGGCTTCTCCACCGTGCACGGCGTCTTCCGCGAGGTCGACGCGGAGATCATGTTCGATCCCGATGCGGTCGAGAACACGCAGGTCCGCTTCGTCGTGCAGTCCGCCAGCATCGACACTTTCTGGGAGGCGCGGGACAAGCATCTGCGCAACAAGGACTTCTTTGACGTCGACAATCATCCCGAGATCGTCTTCCAGTCGACCGAAGTGACGCCCACCGGGTCGGATACCGCCACGGTGAAGGGCACGCTGACCATGCTCGGCCAGACCCAGCCGGTGTCCTTCGAGGCCAAGCTGAACAAGCTCGCGCCCTCGCCCTTCAACCCGGACCAGCAGGTCGCGGGCTTCACGGTGACCGGTGAGGTCGACCGCACCGCGTTCGGCATGACCTATGCCGCGCCGGCGGTCAGCGCCGTCATTCCGGTGCGCTTCGATCTGGAGATGAGCCCGAGCTCGTGACCGGTCCCCGGCGGGGCCTCGCGAGGACAGCGTTTCTCGCGGCGTCCCTCCTCACGGTCGCGTTTCTGTCCGAGCGGAACGCGGCTGCGGCGGACTTTGTCGCCGACCCGGCCGCCTCCGCGCTCGACTTCGTCTACGAGCGGGCGGGCAATCCGGCGGAGGGGCGCTTCCTGCGCTTCTCCGGCGCGGGCCGGTTCGATCCGGAGGCGGTGCAGGCGACCACGCTGCGCCTCCAGATCGAGACGGCGAGCATCGAACTCGGCAACCGGCTCGAGAGCGCCTTCGCCACGTCGGTCGAGTGGTTCGACAGCAAGACGTATCCGGTGGCGGATTACCGGCTGCTATCGCTCTCCCCGCTCGGCGACGGGCGGTATGACACACGCGGCGTGCTGCGCATCAAGGAGCGCAGCATGCTGATCCAGACGCCCATCCGCCTCGCGATGGAGAACGGGCGGGCAATCGCGGAAGGCGCGCTGTCCATCGACCGGCGCGCCTTCGGTCTTGGCATCGGGCCGATTTCGGCCTTCGTGACGATCGGGGACCGCGTGGAGGTGCGCTTTCGCCTCGTGGCCGATGCACGCCCCGGCAGCATCGGCGCCGAGGGCGAAGCGAACCCGACCGTCGGACAGGGCGTTGACTAAGCTGGGAGGCTGCAATGGGCCTGATGAACACCGCCGAGAGCTGGGGCTGGGTGCAACGCCTGATCCATTGGTTTGCGGCTGGGCTGATCCTCTTCCAGCTCGGCCTCGGCTTCTACATGGTCAACGCCGTGACGGACCTCTTCGTCCGCTTCGACTACACGCAGACGCATAAGAGCTGGGGCTTCGTCGCCTTCGCGCTGGTGCTCCTGCGCATCGTCTGGCGGGCGGTGAACCGGCGCCCGGCACCGCCGGCCATGCCGCGCTGGCAGCATGCGGCGTCCGAAGGGGCGCATATCGCGCTCTACATCCTGATGATCGCGCTGCCGATCAGCGGCTGGCTCATGGCCTCGGCCTCGCCGCTGCAGGACGCCTACGGGATCCGCAACGAGGTGTTCGGGCTCTTCGAGCTGCCCGACCCGTTCGTGCCCGGATCGGACGAGATGGAGGAGCTTCTGAAGGCCATCCATCTCTGGAGTGCCTTCGCGATCGCCGCGATCGTGGCCGTGCACGCGGCGGCCGCCGTGAAGCATCAGGTGGTGGATGGCGACGGTCTTCTGCGGCGCATGGTGACGGGGCGGGCCTGAAGCGCAGCCGCCCCGCGCCGTCAGCTCTTGCTCGGCACCGTCATCCGCTTCGGGCCGCTGCCGCTCTTGGTGTCGTCGGCGATACGGCGGAGCATGGCGACGAGCTCGGGGCGGTCCCACTCCGTGTGGCCCGTCAGCCGGGCCACCTCACGGCCTTCGCGGTCGAGGATGACCGTGACCGGCAGACCCAGGATCGCGGCCTCGCGGGGCATCTTCCCGCGCCGATCCACGTAGATGGGGAGGTTCTTGATCCCGATCTTGTCGTAGAATCGGCGCACGGGATCCCGCCCGCCGCGGTCCGTGGAGAGCGCGACGACGGCGATCCCGTCATTCTTCGTGATCCCCGCGAGCCGGTCGATGGAGGGCATCTCCTCCCGGCAGGGCGGGCACCAGGTCGCCCAGAAGTTCAGGAACACCACCTTGCCGCGGAACCGCGCGAGCGACATGGACTGTCCCTGCGCATCCTGAAAACCGCTCTCCAGCGCCGGACGGGGCGTGTCGTGGACCACGAGCTGCGGCAGCGCGCTGCGCTTTGCGGCGATCACGTCGGCCTTGGCGGCAGGGCTCAGCCCGGCGCGCGACGCCTCACCCGCTGCGGCCCCCGGCGCGTTTGCAGTGATCGCCGCCGCACCGTATAGCAACAGGGCGAAGCCGCCGGCGAGAATGCGGGCGGCCATCCCTTTCCGGGCCGTCAGGGCCATGCAGGTGTCCTTTCAGAAGATCCTCTCATCATGAGCGAACATAGTCCAACCCGGCCCGATCCACACCAAGAAGCTGCCCCGGCGGCCAACACGATGTGGGGAGGCCGCTTCGCCGCCGGCCCGGCCGCGGTGATGGAGGAGATCAACGCCTCCATCGGCTTCGACCGCCGCCTCGCCGCGGAGGACATTGCCGGCAGCCGGGCCCATGCGGCGATGCTGGCCGCGCGCGGGATCATCGCGGAGGAGGACGCGGCAGCGATCGATGCCGGCCTCGCCCAGATCGGCGCGGAAATCGCCGAGGGCCGCTTCGCCTTTTCGCGCGCGCTCGAGGACATCCACATGAATGTGGAGGCGCGCCTGCGCGAAGTGATCGGCGCACCGGCCGGCCGGCTTCACACCGCGCGCTCGCGCAACGACCAGATCGCCACGGATTTCCGCCTCTGGGTGCGGGCGCGGACGGACGAGGCGCAGGCTGCGCTCACCGCCCTCATGCGCGCGCTCGTGGCGCAGGCGGAGGCGGGGGCCGATGCGGTGATGCCGGGCTTCACGCATCTGCAGTCCGCCCAGCCGGTCACCTGGGGCCACCACATGCTGGCCTATGTGGAGATGTTCGCGCGCGACCGGGGCCGGTTCCGCGATGCCCGTCTGCGCATGAACGAATGCCCGCTCGGCGCCGCGGCGCTGGCCGGCACGAGCTTCCCGATCGACCGCGACGCCACCGCGATCGCGCTCGGTTTCGACCGGCCCATGGCCAACTCGCTCGATGCGGTCTCCGACCGGGACTTCGCGCTGGAGTACCTCGCGGCCGCGAGCATCACCGCGATCCATCTCTCGCGTCTGGCGGAGGAGATCGTGATCTGGTCCTCCGCCCAGTTCCGCTTCGTGAGCCTCACGGATGCCTTCACCACGGGCTCGTCGATCATGCCGCAGAAGCGCAACCCGGACGCGGCGGAGCTGACGCGCGCCAAGCTCGGCCGCATCGCCGGCGCGTTCACGGCGCTCTCGATCGTGATGAAGGGCCTGCCGCTGACCTATTCGAAGGACATGCAGGAGGACAAGGAGCCGGTCTTCGACGCGGCCGACGCGCTCATCCTCGCGCTCGCAGCCATGGAAGGCATGGTCCGGGACATGACGCCGAACCGCCAGCGCCTCGCCGTGGCGGCGGGCGAGGGCTACGCCACGGCCACCGATCTCGCGGACTGGCTGGTGCGCGTGCTCGGCCTGCCCTTCCGCGATGCGCATCACGTCACGGGCCGTATCGTGGCGGCCGCCGAGGCTGCGGGCCAGCCGCTGGAGGCGATGCCGCTGACAGCGCTGCAGGCCGTGGAGCCGCGCATCACCGAGGATGTCTTCGCGGTGCTGAGCCCCGCCGCATCCGCCGCCTCGCGCGTGAGCTATGGCGGCACCGCGCCGGAGCGGGTGCGCGAGCAGGCGGCGCGCTGGCGCGAGGCGCTGTCGTGATCGGGCGCCCGGTCGTCAAGATGCGCGATGCGGCGCTTCTGGTGGCGCTCGGTCTCGGCCTCGTGCTCGCCGTCGGCGCGTGCGGCCGGCGGGGCAACCCCAAACCGCCCTCGGCCGTCGAACAACCCGCCCCCGCGCCGGCGGAAGAGACGCAGACGGAAGGCTGACCCCTTGGACCATTTCGCCTACCGCGCCGGCGCGCTCCACGCCGAGGATGTGCCCGTGGCCGAGATCGCGGCTGCGGTCGGCACGCCGTTCTACCTCTACTCGACCGCCACGCTCGAGCGGCACTACCGGGTGTTCGACGAGGCGCTGGGGGGCATGGACCACCTCATCGCCTATGCGCTGAAGGCCAATTCCAACCTCGCCGTGGTGGCCACGCTGGCACGGCTCGGCGCCGGGGCGGATGTTGTCTCGGGCGGGGAGCTGGCGCGCGCCCTGGCCGCCGGCGTCGCGCCCGAGAAGATCGTCTTCTCCGGCGTCGGCAAGACGGTGGAGGAGATGCGCGCCGCCCTCTCCGCCGGGATCGGCCATTTCAACATCGAGAGCGAGCCCGAGCTCGCGCTTCTCTCCGAGACCGCCGCGGCCATGGGCGCGACGGCGCGGATCGCCGTCCGCGTCAATCCGGATGTGGACGCGGAGACCCATGCCAAGATCTCGACCGGCAAGTCGGAGAACAAGTTCGGCGTGCCCATCGACCGCGCGCCGGCGCTCTATGCGCATGCCGCGACGCTGCCGGGGATCGAGGTGATCGGAGTCGATGTCCATATCGGCAGCCAGCTCACCGGCCTCGCCCCCTTCGAGGCGGCCTTCGAGAAGGTGGCGGAGCTGACGCGCGACCTCCGCGCTGCGGGCCATCGGATCGAACGGCTCGATCTCGGCGGGGGGCTCGGCATTCCCTACCGTGCCAGCAACACCGCGCCGCCCCTGCCCTTCGACTATGGCGCGCTCATCCAGCGCACCGTGGGCGGTCTCGGCTGCCAGGTGGTGATCGAGCCCGGTCGCCTGATCGCCGGCAATGCGGGGCTGCTGGTGGCGCGCGTGCTGTTCGTGAAGGAGGGCGCGGGGCGGCGCTTCCTGATTCTCGACGCGGCGATGAACGACCTCATCCGCCCGGCCATGTACGAGGCCTTTCACGAAATCGTGCCCGTGCTGGAGCCCGCGCCCGGCGCACCGCTGGAACCGGCGGATGTCGTCGGTCCCGTCTGCGAGACGGGCGATACTTTTGCGCGCGAACGTCAGCTTCCGCCGGTCTCGGCGGGCGATCTTGTCGCGTTTCGCTCCGCCGGCGCATACGGGGCCGTCATGGCGTCCGAGTACAACTCGCGACCGCTCGTGCCGGAAGTTCTCGTGAGCGCGGAAAGATTTGCAGTCGTCCGGTCACGACCCACATTGGAGGACATGCTGGCGCGTGATAGCGTGCCGGGATGGATTGCGATGCCGCAAGCGGGCTGAGCGGGCGACGGACCCGGCCCCGGGGCGCGGTGCAGACGAAAGGCGCAAATGGCTTCCTCGACCTTCCGAGACCGCCCGTATCAGCCGGACGAGAAGACCCGGCGCCTGATCCGAAAGAGCCGCTCCGCGCTCCTCCTCGAACGGGGGGCCCGCGCGCTGTGGCCCGCCTTCACGGTCCTCTGCTTCGTTCTCGCAGCCGCCTTGATGGGGCTCTACGCGACCCTGACACCGGTCTGGCACGGCTGGATCGTCGGCGGCTCGGCGCTGGCGGTGCTGGCGGCCGCGGCGATCGGCCTCGCGCGGCTGCGCTGGCCGTCGGTTGCCGACGCCGAAGAGCGGCTCGACGGTTCGATGCCGGAGGCCAAGCCGCTGGCCGTGTTGACAGACACGCAGGCCGCGGGGCGTGAGGACATGTTCGCCCGCGCCGTCTGGCTCGAGCATCAGCGCCGTGCGGAGCGCGCCGCGCGCAAGCTCGTGGCGATCCCGGCGGATCTGAAGCTCGCGCGCTTCGACGCCTGGGCGCTCCGCCTCTTTGCGCCGGCGCTGCTGATCGGCGGCATCATCGCGGCCGGCGGGAACTGGCAGGCGCGGCTTGCCTCGCTGGTCGAGCCCGTCGCGCCCCCGGCGGCTGCCGGCACCGTGATCGAACGCGTCCCGCTCGCGGAGGCCTGGGTCGTGCCGCCGGTCTATACCGGGTTGGACACGGTCTATCTCGACCGCGAGACCGCGAGCTACACGCTGCCGCAGGGCGCCCAGCTCACGCTCCGCGCCACGGATGTGGACACCCTGCCGGGCCTCGAAGCGCCGGGTGTGGAGAGCGAGTACGGCTTCCAGGAACTCGGCGCCGGGCTCTGGGAGCTGCGCGGCAGCTTCGCCAGCTCAGGCCGTCTGGGCGTGACCAACGGCATCGAGCCGCTGGCCGGCTGGGACATCACCGTGACACCCGACGCGGTGCCCGAGATCGAGATGGACGGCGCACCGCGGCCCACCATGGCCGGCGCGACCGAGTTCGCCTTCACCGCGAAGGACGATTACGGCGTCGTCTCCGCCTGGGCGGAGATCGTGCCGCCGGGCGGGATCGTGAAGGGCAAGGGGCTGGTCGAGGAGCCGATCACCTTCGCGCTGCCCCTGCCGATCACCGGCGATCCGCGCGATGTCTCCGATGTCGCGCTGCAGGATCTGAGCGAGCATCCGCTGGCCGGTGGCGATGTGCTGCTCGTCTACTATGCGGAGGACGGCGCAGGGCAGGTCGGCGAGACCGAGGCGTTCGAATTCGAACTGCCGGGCCGGCATTTCCGCCATCCGCTCGCCCGCGCGCTCGTGGAGCAGCGCCGCGAGCTGGCGATCGACTTTGCCACCGCACCGCGCGTGCTCGATGTGGTGCAGGCCGTCACGCGCCGCCCGGAAGCGGTGTTCGGGGACAAGCATGGCGCCTTCCTCGCCGTGCGCAGCGCCGTGCGCCGGCTGGCCGCTGCCATTGCCGAGGACAAGGTCGCCGAGCGGGCTGAGGAGGTGGTCGAGCTTCTCTGGCGCGCGGCCCTCGAGCTCGATGGCGGCGATATGAACTCCGCGCTCGAGCGCCTGCGCGCGGCCGAGCAGGCGCTTCGCGATGCGCTGGAGAACGGCACCGAGGAGGATATCCGCCGCGCGATGGAGGACCTGCGCGCCGCCATGCAGCAATACCTGCAGGAGCTGGCGCGCCAGATGATGGAGCAGAACCCGGAAGGGGCGCAGCAGCCCGGCGACCAGAACCAGTCGCTGACGCAGCAGGACCTCAACGAGATGCTCGATCAGATGCAGCGCATGGCGGAGAACGGGCTGCGGGACCAGGCGCGGGACATGCTCTCCGAACTCAGCCGCATGCTCGAGAACCTGCAGGCGGGGCGCATGCAGCAGGGCCAGCCGGGCATGAGCCCGGGCCAGCAGGCGATGCAACAGCTGCAGGAGCTGATCCAGCGCCAGCGAGAGCTCTCCGATCGCACCTTCGGCGAGGCACGGCGCAACCGCCGCGAGGGCCAGCAGCCCGGACTGCTGACCGGGTTGCTGGCCCGGCTGCTGCCCGGGCTGCTGGCCCTCGCGGCGGTTGCGCCGTGCCTCGCCGAAGGTGCGATCGGAGAGCTCT
>JBCBWF010000370.1:0-5041 GCA_039817245.1 Pseudomonadota bacterium
CCCGGCCCAAACCCGGCCAAGGCGCCGCGATCACCGGTTGCTCGAAAGGCTCTCCGCGATCCGCATCTTCTGCAGCGTCCAGGTGGGATAGTCCGCGCTCAGCATGTTCTCCGGCCGGAACTCCGGCTCGCGCATGCGGATGGCCGAGAGCTGGCGGTCGGCATCCACCGGCATGTCGAGCGCGCGGAAAAGGGCGAACAGAAACCGCCGGATCGCCTGGCTCTTCGCCGGCGAAAGCTGGCTCATCCGGCCATAGGTCACCGCCTCCTGGTACCGCCCCGCCGCGATCTCGGAGAGGCAGGCGTTGATCTGCAGGCTCGACCGGCAGGGCTGGCCGCTGGCGAGATAGAGCCCCCGCCGCGCCGCCTCGGCACCCTCTTCCGTCTTGCCCTGCAGGAGCAGCATGTTCGAGCGGAACGCCCAGCCCATCGCATTGCTCGGATTGATCTCCAGCGCCTTGTCGCAAAGGCTCTGGCCGAATGCCGGGTCCCGGTCGTTCACGAAGCAGTGCTGCCCGGCGAAGACCAGCGAATAGGAGTTCAGCGGATCCTCGCCGAGGGAGATCGCGTGAAGCTCGTAACCCTCGCAGGGCTCCAGGAAGTCGTCCGTCAGGTGCTCGAAGATCGCCGTGTTCCGGATGAAGGCGCGCCAGGAGAGATAGACGCCGCGCGGATCGGTCTCGTAGGCGGATTTCAGCAGCCGATCCGCATCGACCAGGTCCTGGCGGCGGAAGGTGAAAAGCTGCCGGATCGCCCGGTTGGCCAGCGCCAGTGCGAAATCGCCCGCCCCCTGCGAGCCCACCTGGCGTTCGAACTCGTCATGGATGCGCGTGACGCAGGCCTGCGCGACGCTCCGCAGCTTCCAGGCATCCACATCGCCGAGCGCGTGCGACAGGAAGGTGTTCGGCGACTGCCAGACGATCCAGTTGCCCGACAGGGTCTCGATCCGGAGCGAGACGCAGAGCGTGTCGCCCAGCGTCGATCCGGCGATGCGCAGGAAGATCCCCGGGCCGGGCTCCAGGGCCGGCTGCGCCGCCTTCGCGCCGAGATCGAGGATCCTGACATCGTTGAACTCCAGCACCGAGCGGACCACGTCGTCGCGCAGGAGCTGGAAGACCGCCGAGCCCTCGACCCCGGCCTCGGCCTGGATGCCGATGACGAGCAGCGGCGGCCGGCGCCGCTGCGGCTGCCAGCCGCCCGTCTCGCGCGCCGGCAGGGGCACCGCGCGCTGATGGCGCAGGTCGCGGAGCCAGTTCTCGAATTCGGGATCCACGATCCCGTCGAGATCCTCGCAAAGCACCTCGCCCGCCTCCAGCGCTTCCGCCTGGTCGGCGATCCGGATCTGCTGCGGATCGAGCTGGATGCAGCCGCTCTCGGTGATCAGGGCGTCGCGGTAGCTGCCGAGGGCGCGGCGCAGATCCGTCAGGGCCTGGCGCAGCGAGGCCGCCCCCTGATCGGCCCCGCGATCGCTCCAGAGCTTGTCCTGGATCCAGCTTCGCGAGCGCCGGAAATCCTTCGAGAACATGAGCAGCGCAACAAGTCCGCGGGTCTTGCGACCGGACGGCGTGTACATCTGGCCGCTTTCGTCGCGTATCTGGACAGTACCCACCAGCGAGACGTACAGCATACTATGTTCCCTCCGCAGTTAACGCTACCACGCCGCAGTAGAGCCGCAAGCTCTTGGGCCTGTGAAAAAAGCGTGAAAAGAATCTGCCCCCGCTATTCTTCATCGGTGCCCTCTGCATAGTCGATCGAAACGACAGAGAGGTAGCGCACATGAGTCTTTCGGGTATCAGCAGTGCAGGAAGTGCCGGGTCGGCGGGCAGCGCCGGGTCGGCCGGAAGTGCAGGCTCTGCGGGCAGCGCGGGATCCGCTGGCAGCGCCGGTTCGGCGGGATCGGCGGGCAGCGCCGGCACGATGACGGCGCTCGGCGGCAGCCACAGCTCGCCGCTCATGACCGTCGCCCTGGCCTGGGCAAACGAAGGGATCAACGATCCCGGCGCGCTCAGGGTGGAGCGGCGGCTCGGGGCCGTGCGCGGGGTCGAACGGCTCGAATGGCTGAACCCGGTGATGGGCCAGATCCTGCTCGCCAACCGCCTGAAGGAAGGCCTGACCGTCACGCCGGGCACGCGGACCAATGCAACCGCCATCGTCAGCCTAGCCTCCAAACCAATCTACACACTTGAACGGCCGAACGATAACGACGACCTCCTCGCCCAGTCCAAACATATCTTCGCCGCTTTCGATCTCAGGGCCGACCGCTCGGCCGAGATCTACCTGCAGCAATGGGACATGCTGTCGTTTCTGGGGAGCTCGCTGCAGCTCAACGCCATCTCGCAGGGCTGGACGCTGGCGCTTCTCGAGGCGGTAATGTCCGCCGCGATGAACATCGTGGCGGAGGTCAAGTACCGGATGGACTTGCCCCGCCCCGTCGATCTCTACCCGCAGCTCGCCCCGATCATCCAGACACCCCAGCACAGCGCGCTGCCGAGCGGCCATGCCTCCGAGGGCTTCGCCGCCGCCTATGTCCTCAGCCGCCTCAAAGGCCTCACGGATGCCGAGACGGTCAGCCACGAGAACCTTATCTTCCGCATGGCCAGCCGCATCGCCATCAACCGCACCGTCGCCGGCGTGCACTACCCGATGGACAGCATGGCGGGCGCCTGCCTCGGCATCACCCTCGGGCGCGTGTTCTGGAGCCGCATCTGCCACGAGGATGGCGGGCAGGACATCCAGGAGCCGGCCAGCGGCTTCGACATCGCCGCGCATGCCTTCGGCGGCCAGAACTTCACCCTGAGCGAGCTGCTGCGTTTCGTGTCCCCGAAACCCGATAGTTCTGATCCGGCCTGGCTCGTCGCGCGTCCTCCCGTGCCTTTCTCGGAACCGATAGATGGGAAGCCTGAGTTGGCATGGGTGCGCGACAAGGCGGTCGCGGAGCTCACGCGGACGATCCCGGCAACCTCCATCGATCCGGCGGCGGTGGTGTGATGCTCGAGTGGTCCGCCCCGCAAGACATCCCCAGAAACGGGTATGAGGACGAACCGCTCTACGATGCGGTCTGCAGCTCGCTGCAGGCCGACGACGGGGCGAACCTCGACCTCAAGCATGTCGCCCTCAGCGTCGACGCCCTGCTCAAGGCGTCGGACGCCTTCCCGGCGGCGGTGAAGTCGAACTCCGCCAAATCGGTGTCCAAGGTGCTCGACGACCTCACCAAATCGGTGGCCGACGCGGCGAAGACCGCTGCCGACGACTTCGTGGTGCTGGGCTTTCCCGGCACCGATCGCGGCACCGACCAGACGCTGCCGAACCTGCTCGGCCTTCTGCTGCCGCGCCCGGCCATCCACGATGCGGACGTGGTCGATAGCAGCCAGGCCCAGATGGCCAGATGGCTCGTCGAGAACGGGTTCGCAGCCGACACGGCAGTCCCCTCGGTGCAGGAGAGAGGTCTCGAGCGCCGCGCCGCGATGGGGATCGTCGATCTCTCCATCGCCTTCCTCAACCGCCGCTTCATGCGCGAAGGCGGCACCAAGACCCGGTTCGAGATGCTCTGGATCCAGGGCCGCACGATCCATCCCGCATCCGATGAGGACATCCCGCCCACCCACGCGCTGATGGGCACCGGCACCTTCCTGATGCGCGAGGACATCGACGCGCTCATCGAACGGCATCTCGACGCGAACGGCGTCCTCGACGAAGAGGCGGCCTATGCCGAGTTCTCCACCCCGCCAGAGGAGTATCGCAACCCGTGGACGCTGCGCAGCGGCCACGGCACCGCGGTGCTGGATCACATGGCCGGGGCCGAGCCCGGCACGCTCGACGACACCCGGCCGCTCTACGGTGTCGAGCTTCCCACCGCGATCCTGGCCGAACCCTCCGGCACCAAGCTCCTGCCGCTCGTGCTGCACGGGCTCTCGGCCATCGCCCTCTTCTCCTTCCTGTTCCCGGTAGCCCAGCGGAAGGAGACGACCGATCCCCTGATCATGAATGCCAGCCTCTCCTTCACCGGCGGCCCCGACACCGAAGACAACTTCCTCTCCGGCGTTCTCGCCAAGCTCCTGACAAGCTTCCAGAGCCATAACCGGCAGGGCGGCAACCGCGAGATCCGTCTGACGATACCTTGCGGAAACCACCTCCAGGACCGGGTCCACGCCGAGCTCCCGAAAGACAAGGCGGCCAAGATCGACTGGATCGTCCCGCCCGACGACCGCACCACCAGCGTCGTCGAGATCTTCCAGGACAAAGGCCAGGCGCTCGATCTTCTCGAGCTCACCGTGAGCCCCCCGGGGGAGGAGACGCGCAGCATCAGCGCCAAGGAGCTTCCCGGCCACGGCCAGTACATCGACCTGCGCTGGCGGGGCGACATCATCGCCCGGATCGCCCGCGCGCGGCGCGCGCAGGGCCCGGACCATCTCGTCCTGAAGATCCGCCCGACCTATGTCGCCGATGCCAGCCAGCCGGTATCGCCCTCGGGGGTCTGGACCATCGCTGCCCGGGCGCGCGAGGCCGCGGTCCATCTCTGGATCCGCCGCGACGACACGCTCGACGGCTTCGCTCTCTCGGGCCGGCAGTCGCGCTTTCACGACGGCGCCTATCGCCGCTTCGACGATTTCGGGGACCTTCTGCCGGACGATCCGCCGGAGAACGGCTCGATGATCACGCGGGCCGGCACGATGTCCGCGGTGGGCCACGCCGCCGGCGCGGTCGTCCGCTCCGCCGACGCGGAGGGCGCCTCCGCCGACGCGGAGACGAAGATCCATCTCGTGGCCGGCACCCAGCACGCGCAGGGCCAGGGTCCCCGTCCCTACCGCTTCGGCGGAAAATCCTCCTACAAGGAGGCCAATTTCAGCGACATGGCGGAGGAGAGCCGCGTGAAGGGCGGGCCGATGGCCGCGGGCCGGCGCAGCCACAGCGTCGTGCGCCTCTCGGGCACCTCCATCGCGAGCGCGCGCTGCGCCAGGCAGATCGCCGAGGACCTGCGCCCGACCGGCGTGACCGGCAGCCGGGGCCATTCCGAGTACTGATCCCGCCCCCCGCCCCCCCCC
>JBCBWF010000016.1:0-29094 GCA_039817245.1 Pseudomonadota bacterium
CTAGAGCGTTTCGGCGGCGCGCGGGCGCATCGGGCCGGGATCCGGGGCTGTCGCGAGGAGGCGGCGGAGGGCATCCGACCCAAGCCGGTCGCGGGCGTCGCGCGGCGCCTCGGCGGCGATGGCGGCGATCCCGGCCGCGTAGCGTTCGGGCGCGTGCAGCGCTTCGAGCCGGGCCCGGCCTGCCGTTCCCTTGCGTGCAGCGAGGTTGCGGTCGGTGTCGAGCCGACGCAGAAGGGCGGCGATGCCTGCGCGCTCGTCATCGGGCGCGATCTTCTCCACCGTCTCCTCCGGCAGCGTCGCGTACCAGCCGAGATCGCTCACCGCGGCGAGGGCGGAGGCGGCCCAGATCCGCAGCTGGCTGCCGGAGGCCTCGCCCATGCTGGGCTGGCGGAGATTGAAGACGAGATGCGCGCGGGCCAGCGCCGCGTCGAGCTCGGCCTCCGGCGCGAAGCCGCGGAAGATCACGCGGTCGGCGAGGCCGAGCTCCCGGGCGCGGCCTTCCAGCAGCGCGGGGTCCCAGAGCCGGCCGAACACCTCGAAGCGCCAGTCCACCGCGGAGCCGAGGGCGGCGAGCGCCTCGAAGACCTGCTCGAGCCGGCGGTTGGGGCCGATATGGCCGAACTGCACGAGGCGGAGCGGGCCCGTGCGGGCGCGTTCGGCGGCGCGCGCGGGCCCGGCGGGGAAGGGCAGGGGCAGCTCCCAGGCGGGCACGGCGCCCCGTGCGGCCACGGCCTCATAGCCCGGGCGGGTATGGCAGAGGACGCCCGTGGCCCGCGCCAGCAGGAGCTCCCAGAGAGGCTCGGCCGCGAGCGTCCCGGCGGTGACGGGCTGGCCGGCCAGAAGGCCCTGCACCCGCGCCGCGGCCCCCGCCCCGTACCAGGCGCGCGCGGTGGCGGCGACGAGGCCCGGCGCCAGCAGCCGGTTGGCGGCCATGTCCCGCAGCGCCTCGCGCAGGGCGAGATCGTGCAGCACGATCACCCCGGGCACGCGCAGGGCGGCGGCGAGGATGCCGCTGTGGAACTCCCAGGAATTGCCGATATGGAAGAACACCGCCTCGGAGCCCCCTGGCGGCGGCGGGGGCAGGCTGCGCAGATCGAGCGGCAGCGCGCCTGCGGGATCGAGCCGGCGCACCGCGATGCCGGGGCGCTCGAGGCCCGGCTCCCAGCGCTCCGCATCGGTCCAGAGCACGAGATCGGCGCGCGCGGCGAGGGCTGGCAGGCAGCGCCGCGTGTATTCGGCGATATCCGTGCGCGCCGGCGGCAGGGGCGAGACCCAGTGGATGCGGGGGCGGCTCATGGTGGCTCAGGCCGGTGCGGCGCCGGCGAGGCGGAGCCAGGCGGCCTCGGAGCAGGGCAGGGCGAGCCTGTTGGCCCGGCCCGTGCCGGAGAGCCGACCCGCGCCCTCCTGCAGGAGCTCGAGCTTGAGGGTGCCGCCGTCGCCTGTGCCGGGGCCTGCGGGGTCGAGCTGCAGGACCACCTCCTCGGTGGCGCCGGGGGCAAGCGGGCCGCCGAGCCGCCGGATGCCCCCGCCATGGACGAGCCGGCCATCCGCATCGATCCATTCGAGATAGAGCACCGTGGCGCCGGGGCCGGCGGGCGGCCAGGCGAGCCGGGAGCGGTTCTCGACCGCAAGGCGCGCCCGCCCGGTGGCGCGGTCGAGCCCGAGCAGGGTGAGCCGGCCGGCCAGCGCGCGGGGCTCGCCATGATAGAGGCCCTCGGGCAGCGCGGGCGCGCGCTCGGCCGCGGGCAGCGCGGCGGGGCGGCGGGCGACATAGAGGATGGTCTCGCCGCGCAGGGCCATATCGTCGCCGCGCGCGGCCAGCAGGCGGGCGACCTCCGGATCGATGGCGCGCTCGTAGAGATCGGCGGTGGCGAGGCGTTCGGTCTCGAGCCCCGCGGCCTCGGCGAGCCCGGCCACCTCGGCGGGCGTGTACTCGCGGTTGTGCCGGCCATAGACCCCGCCGGTGGGTACGAAGGGGCCGTGCGAATAGGGCGCCTGGCCGGACAGGATCTTCGCCACCGCACGGTGATTGGCGATATTGGGCGTGGTGAGCACCAGCCGGCCGCCGGGGGCGAGGACGCGGGCGATCTCGGCCAGGAAATGCAGGGGATCGACGGCGAGATGCTCGAGGATCTCCATGGCGAGCACGAGATCGGCGCTCGCATCGGGGGCGGGCAGGGGGTCGCGCTCCACATTGGCCGCGCGCATGGAGACGGTGAAGGGCCGGCCCGCCGGCGAGGCGGGGGCGATGTGCTGCACCATGGGCTCGGGGCCTTCCCAGACGCCCGTGAGCGCGGCGCCGGGATAGGCATGGGCCAGCAGCGCCTGGAACAGGAAGGGCGGGAACTGGCCGATATCGAGGATGCGCCGGGGCGCCTCCGCGCCGATCAGCGCGAGGGTGGCGGCATAGCGCGTCCAGTGCCGGTTGAAATAGGCGACAGCGCCGGGATCGGCCGGGCGGCCCGTGGGCCAGGTGTCGAAGCGGTGCGCGGCCATGAGCGCGCCGGCATCGGCGAAGGGCAGGGCCGCGGGACGCGGCGGCGCGACGGCGGCGGCGAAAGCGTCGAGATCGGGGGTGGCGAGATCGGGGGTGGCGGGGTCGGGCGCCGCCGGCTCGGGCGCGGGAGCTGCCGGCGGCTCGGGTGCGGCGGCCGGCCCGGCGGGCGGTGGAGTGGTGCGGGTCTGCGCCGCGGGCGCCATGACGGGTGCTTCCATGACGGGCGCTTCCATGACGGGCGCTTCCATGGGAGCCGCCTCCATGGCAGGCGCTGCGGGCGCTGCGGGGCCGGCGTCGCCTTTCGCGTGGCCCTCCGCATCGCCCGTGCCGGCGGCGATGAGGCGGGCGACGGCCTGGTCCCAGCCGATGCCGGCGGCGGCGTAGCGCGCATGCCCGGCCGCCCCCATGCGCTCGGCGGCGGCGGGGTCCTCGGCCATGCGGTCGAAGGCGCGGGCGAGGGCCGCGGGCTCGGGCTCGGCCACCAGCCCCTCCACCCCGTCGCGCACGAACTCGAGGGGGCCGCCGCTGTCGGCGGTCACGACGAGCGCGCGCGCGGCCAGCATCGCCTCGAGGCTCACATAGCCATAATCCTCGTCGAAGGGGGTGTAGACCACGGCGCGGGCCTCGGCATAGGCGCGCACGAGCTCGGCGTCGGGGATGGCGCCGAGCCAGTCCACCCGCCCCTCGAGCCCGAGGGCGGCGGCGCGGGCCTTGAGCTCGGCGAGATAGGCCGCGCTGTCGGCGGGCCCCGCGAAGGCGAGGCGCACCGGCGTCTCGGTCAGCGCCAGCGCCTCCAGGATCAGCGCCTGGCGCTTGGCGGGGTTGATGCGACCCGGTGCCAGCAGCCGTTCGCCATAGGGCCCCTGGCGGAGCGCCCCGGCATTGGGCGGCGGGTGGTAGAGCGGGCGCGCGGCGAGCCCCAGCCCGCGGGCGAGCCGGGCGGCGACATTGGCGGAATTGGCGAAGACCCGGCCCGCGGCGGCGGCGGGCCCGAGGGCGGCGCGGTCCTCCGCGCGGATCATCTCGCGGATCGCGATCCCGTCCGGCTCGTGCAGCAGGTCCGACTGGCCCGCCTCCCAGAGATCATAGGCCTGGCGGTGCTGGTGCAGGATCCAGAACACCTTGTTGGGATGGCGCGCGAGCCAGGCGGGGAATTTGAGGCCCACGGCGAGGTCGATCGGCGCGCCCTCGTAGCGCTCGATATCCGTGAGCCGCGCGGCCATCACATGGTCCACCAGCACGCCGCCGGGATACCAGCGGAAGGGCAGGGTGATCTCCGTCGCCTCGTGCCCGTGCTCGCGGAAGGCGGCGACGAGATTGGCCGCGTGCCGCTCCGCCCCGCCATGGACGAAGGGGACCTGGGTGCGCAGGACGCCGATGCGCATGGCTGTCAGCCCTCTCCGGTTTCGGGGGTGAGCGTGTCCCAGGGCGCGGGCTTGGCGGCGATCAGCGCGAGATCCTGGGGTCCGTAGAGGAGCCCGGCGATCTCGGGATCGATCCGGCGCTCGCGGAAGAAGGTCTCGAGCTTCTCATGCGGGTGCAGGGCGCGCGCCTCCACCGGGTGGTAGCCGAGGGTTTCGGCGAGGGTGACCAGCACCTCCTCGGGCAGCGGGCGGATATGCGTGGGATCCACGTGGAAGCTGCGCGCGGAGACCAGCAGGTTATGCGCGTTCGGGGTCTCGAGCAGCAGGAGCCCGCCGGGGGCGAGGGCCGCCAGCGCATCGCGCATCAGCGCCACGGTGGCGGGGAAGGGCAGGTGCTCGACCAGGTGATGCGCGCTCACCATCGCCAGGCTGCCCGGCGCGCGGGCGGCGAGATCGGCGAGCGCGTCGCCCTCGGCGAGATCGAGGCCGAGGGCGCGGCCTTCGGCGATCTGCAGCGGGTTGAGATCGATGCCGCTGGCGGGCAGGCCGCGGGCGGTGAGCAGCTCCACCCATTCGCCGCGCCCGCAGCCGAGATCGAGCACCGGCTTGCCGGTGCGCGCGACGGCGGCCTCGGCCTCGGGCAGATAGGTGGCGAGGCGGCGCTGGATCTCCTCGCGCGAGCCGCGAAAGCGCGCCTCCAGGCGGTTGTAGAAACTGTCGAGCAGGGCGGTGAGGCCAGGCGGGTCCTCTGGGGGGTCCTCTCCAGCTGCAGCGGTGGAGGCTGCGGGGGAGGGCCCGTGGCGCAGCAGGTCGAGCCGGCGGGCGAGATCGGTGCTGGCGCGCGCGGCGAGTGCGCGCTCGGCCGCGCCGCGCTCGGCGGTCTCGGCGAGGCGGGTCTCCAGCGCCTCGAGCCGGGCCTCGAGGCGGCGGGCGACCGCGGCGATGTCCTCGCCGGCCTCGAGCCGGGCGAGCCGGGCGCCGAGCGTCTCGAGGCCGGTCTCGAGGCGGGTGTCGAAGCGGGTGCCGAGGGCGGCCTCCAGCGCATCGACCCGGGCGGTAGCGGCGTCGAGCAGGCCCGCCTGGCCGCCGCGCAGATCGCCGATATCGCCCTCGAGCGCGCCGATGCGGTTCTCGGCCTCGTCGAGATCGCGGCCCTGGAGCTTGGTGAGGCGGTGGCTGCGCCCGACCTTGGCGAGCCCGGTGAAGAACCATTCGACCTGCTTCAGGAAGGCGCCGCGGATGCGGTCGCGGTGGCGCGGGAAGCGCGGTGCAGTCATGGGACGGTCTCCGGGGGGGTGCCCGGCCGCGGGGCCGGGATCGGTCTCGGGGTCGGTCTCGGGGTCGGTCTCGTCCGGGGCGCCGTCGGCGCTGCCGGGCAGGGGCCAGGGGAGGGCTTCGAGGCGGTCGGCGGGGGCGGGCCGGTGGGCGGCCTCCACCTCCTCGCCCGCCCTTTGGCCCACCCTTTCGCTCGCCTCTTCAGCCGTCCCTGTGCGTGTCCCGGCGCCGGCCCCGGAGGGGGCCCGGCTCATGCCAGGAGCAGGTCGTCGACCGCGGAGGCGTAGGTGACGAGGATGGCGAGGCTGCCATCGCCGCGCTCGAAGCTGAGCACCAGCAGGTCCTCGGCGGCGGCGCTGTCGCGGTAGTGGTCGTGATAGTAGATGACGTTGCCGTCCTCGAGATCGGTGCGCCCGTTGCTGGCGACATCGTCCACCAGCCGGTCGAACCAGTCGAGATCGTAGACCGTGTGGCGCTCGGCGCCGGCGACGCCGCCGGGCTCGGGCGGCTGCAGCGGGCCCGGCATCTCGTCCTGGCCGAAGAACAGGAAGGGCGCGTCGCGCACGGGCAGGGGCGGGGCGGAGGAGAGGACGCCGCCCGGGGTCTCGGCCGCGCTGCTCTCATCGGCGAATTCGAGGGTCTCGGCGTCGATCAGGTCGAAGACCATCTCGCGCACGGAGGCCTCGACATTCTCCTCCACGCGCGCGCCGCCGGCCACGAGGGCGGCGACGACGCGGGCGGTCCCGCTGGCGGCGGCCTCGGCCTCGCCGAGATGATCGGTGCTTTCGCCGCCGATCAGGAGATCGCTGCCCGCACCGCCCTCCAGCGCGACCTCGAGGGCGCGGCCGCTGCTCTCCTCGCCGGCGGCGCGGTCGCTCTCGGCGCCCTGGTATTCGTGGGGCTGGAGGGCGCCGGTGGCGTCGGAGGCATCGGCGAGCGCCGCTTCGGCATCGGTATCGGCGCTCTCGGCGGAGACGGTGATGGTGCCGTCCGCCATGGCGGGAGCGGGGGGCACGGCGGCGGTGGCCTCGAGCGCGGCGAGCGCCTCGGAGGGCCAGGCCTCGGCCCCGGCGGCCTCGCCCGCATCGGCGAGGGCTGCGGGGGCCTTGTCCGGGGTCTCGGCCAGCGCCGCGCTGGCGGCCAGCGCCGCCTCCTCGGCGGCGGCGGCGATCTGGGCGGCCTGCTCGGGGCCGATGCCGATGCCGAGCAGGGCCGCGAGCGTCTGCTGGTCCTGGGCGACGACCAGGGTGGCGATCATGGCGGCGGATTGCAGCATGACCCAGTTGCCCGAGGGCAGGGCGGCGGCATCGGGAGCGAGGCGCTCGCCGCCGCGCTCGGCCAGGCGGTCGGCGCTGCGGGCCTCGCCGGCGACGAACTGGGCGATCTGGGCGAGCCAGGGGGCGAGCTTCGGCGCGGCGATCGCGGGCTCGGCGGTCTCTGTCTCCGCGGTTTCGGGCTCGGCGGTTTCGGGCGCGTCCTCCTCGACCGGCGCGCCCTCGGCCCCCTCGGCATCCTCGCCGAAGATCTCGGCCTCGATGAAGGCGGCCTTCTCGCTGTGCATCTGCACGAAGAGCAGGATGGTCATGTAGACGCCGGCCAGGAGCGCGCCCGGATGGATCCAGAGCGTGGCCCCGGCATTGGCCGCGGGCGCGACCAGGCGCGCGCTCTCGAGGAAGCGGTTGGCGCAATCGGTGAGGCTGCGCCCCTCGATGGGCCTGGCGAGAGCGGTGGCGTCGAGCAGGTAGCGCCCGTCGATGCGCGCGATATGGATCACCACCTCGCCGCTCACGGCGTTGCAGATCACGCACCACGGATCGCCGTCCTCGGAGACGCCTTCCTCGATCTCGACCGCGAGGCCGGAGGCGGAGATCAGCCGTTCGACGCGGGCGAGGAGGGCGCGCTCCTCGTTTTCCCAGCCCGGCGCACGCCGGGTGAAGGACAGCAGCGTTGCCGACATGGCCGACCGGTGCCTCTTCTCTGGCGCCCCTGCCCCTCGTCCGGCCTCCGCCAGGGCGCGGGCGGGGGCCGGGCCGGCGCGGCGCCGGCGGTCCGTGGCGCGGGCGCGTCTGTGCGGCCTCTGCGCGGGTCGTCTGGTATTCGGTCGTCTATCGGGTCGTCTTGTCTTGTCGTCTGGTCGTGCCGGGGCCGCGCGGCGCTTACGCCGTCTCGGCCTCGTCGTCATCCGAAGCAATTACGCTGAAGCGCGCCGGATCGCCAGAGAATTTGCCGTCCTTGTCGAACAGGATCTCGAAGGTGACCGGATCGTAGAACCGCATCAGGTTGAAGACGAAGGTGGGGGCCGGCACGCCGAGCGACGCGGCCCAGGCCTTGTAGCGGTCCGGGGGGATGCGGCCGCGACCGTTCTCGAGCTGGGAAATAAAGGTGTAGTACTCGGCACCGACTTCCTTGGCCATCTGACGCTGGCTGAGGCCGCGGCGCGTGCGCAGGTCGCGCAGCCACCGCCCGCCGGCGCGGCGCAGCGCCTGGACGTCTGCCTCGGTCGCCTTCTGGTTATGCACATACATCGGGTCGCCCCCGGAGGTTTCTCGACGCCTCAACGTTCAGCCCCGGCGCCGGGTTGCAGATCGGATCGTGTCGAGACTGGCAGGATTCGGGCGAGGTGTAAACTTTCCTGTTCACCCCCCGCCGCGCTATAGCGATGCGGGCGCACCGCAGCCGGGCCGGCTGTCCCGCAACGGGACGCCGCCGCGCACGGGCGGGCCGTCGGGCTGGCCGGCAGCCCGGCCGGGCGCTATGCGGGGGCCGCATCTTGGAGGACGCGCGATGACGGCAACGGCGGAAGCAGGACGCAAGGATGACGGGCCCGCGGAGCAGGGCCTGGCGGATCGGCGCCACCTGCTGGTGCGGCTCTTCCGCGAGAACGCCGTGCAGCACTGGCGCGGCTATGCGGTGGCGCTGACGCTTATGGCGGTGATCGCGGCCATGACGGGGCTCACCGCCTGGATCATGAAGGACGTGATCAACGAGATCTTCGTGAACCGCAACGCCGATCTCGTGGGCCCCATCGCCGGGGCGGTGGCGCTGATCTTCGCGGCCAAGGGTGCGGCCACCTATTTCTCCAGCGTCATCCTCGGCCGCATCGGCAACGCCATCGTGGCCGATGTGCAGACCCGGCTCTTCGCCCATGTGCTGCGCCAGCGGGTGGATTTCTTCGGCCGCTACCCCATCGGCGATATCGCCACCCGGCTGGGGCACAACGCGCAATCGGCGCGCGAGGCGATCAATCTGGTGGTCACCCGGCTCGGGCGCGACCTGCTGACCGTGATCGCCGCGGGCGTGGTGATGCTGATCGAGAACCCGCTGCTCAGCCTCATCGCCCTGGTGGCCGCACCCCCGGCGATCTGGGGGCTCAACATGCTGGTGCGTCGGGTGAAGGCCATCGCGCGGGCGGAGTTCCTGAGCCTCGCGCGCATCATCACCACCGTGCAGGAGACCGGGCAGGGCGCGCGCATGGTGCAGGCCTTCGGGCTCGAGGGGCGCATGCAGGGGCGCATGGACGAGGCGGTGGAGGGGGTGCGCAAGCGCGCCAACGCCATCGCGGTGGTGCAGGCCGCGCCCATCCCGCTGATGGAGACGCTGGCGGGGCTCGCCATCGCCGCGGTGATCATGTTCGCCGGCTGGCAGGTGGTGGGCGGGCAGAGCGATCCGGGGGCGTTCTTCGCCTTCCTCACCGCGCTGCTCCTGGCCTACGACCCCGCGCGCCGGGTGGCCCAGCTCCATGTGGTGCTGCACAGCCATCTGGTCGGGGTGGAGCTCATGTATCAGCTCCTCGACGAGACCCCGCAGCTCACCGAGCGCGCGGATGCGCGGCCGCTGGCGCTCGCCGGCGGGGCGGTGCGCTTCGAGGAGGTGCGCTTCGCCTATCCGGACGGGATGGACATGCCCGTGCAGGCCGGCGCCGCGCTCGACGGGCTGACGCTGGAGGCGGAGGCGGGCAGGGTGACCGCGCTGGTGGGCCCGTCAGGCGCCGGCAAATCCACGGTCTTCGCGCTCATCGAGCGGTTCTACGACCCCGAGGCGGGGCGGGTGACGGTGGACGGGCAGGATCTCCGCGATGTCACCCTGCCCTCGCTGCGCGCGGCCATCGCCTATGTGAGCCAGGACGCGTTCCTGTTCGAGGGCACGGTCGCGGAGAATATCCGCCTCGGCGATCCCGCGGCCTCGGACGAGGCGGTGGCCGAGGCGGTGCGCGCGGCGAATGCGGAGGATTTCGTGGCGGCCCTGCCCCGCGGCATCGACACCGAGCTCGGCGAGAACGGCGCGCGGCTCTCGGGCGGGCAGCGCCAGCGGATCGCGATCGCGCGCGCGGTGCTGCGGCGCCCGGCGATCCTGCTGCTGGACGAGCCCACCTCCGCGCTCGATGCGGAGACGGAGGCGCGGGTGGCCGAGGCGCTGGAGCGGCTCATGCAGGGGCGCACGACGCTGGTGATCGCCCACCGGCTGGCGACGGTGCGCCATGCGGACCGCATCCATGTGATCGAGGCGGGCCGGCTGGTGCAGTCCGGCACCCACGAGGAGCTCCTCGCCCAGCCCGGCCTCTACACCCGCCTCCACACCCTCCAATTCGCCCCCGACCCGGAGCCCCCCCAGGTCCCGAAAACAGGCACGGGCTGAACCAGAACCTTCCAGAGTGGGCAAGACTGGAAGGGCGCTGCGGTGAGCCTGTCTGGTATGTCAATCCCCGCAACAGATCAGCCTCACGCCTCAATCTGCATACTCGGCCGAGTGGATCGTCCATCGGGCCGAGAAACCTGGCTGGATCTTACATCCAAGAAGCGATGATCTTTCGTATGGCCCCTCAACAAGAGTTGAACTAGGCTTCCCGTCCCGATCTCCAGGTGTGCTATATTCTATCTGAATCGTACGTCGAGGGTGCCGATTGATGAAGAAAACGGCATCTCCGTTACATACGCTTGGATCGCTTGGCGCTCGGAAAACAAATGCAGAATACTGGCTTGCCGGCCTATCAGGTTTCGGGAACTCGCTCAGAGGAGGAGAAATGAACGCGCCCGACACACTGTATTGGTGGTTTGCAGTTTCGTTCCCCACCCTCAGTCTCTGGCATCCCACCACTTTTCTTTCGCCTGGAAGCAGGGATACATCGTCTGTTGCCGGGTATTGGAATTTACTTTCAACGCTAGGCTGAGTGATTTGATCATAATCACTGATTTGACTGCTAATTTCAACAGTGACAACTGCACGATCAGAAGTATTGTTATTTATTGCAATCACCGAGTTGCCGTGGCCTCTTTGACATGCAGAGCCGAATTCGAAACTAATATCGTTAGCAATCTGCGCGAAAAGAGGGCTAGTTGGAAAAATAAAAGCAAAAAGGAAGAGGAAATGCCTATTAACCATCTCATAGTACCCTGATTTTAAAACGGATGAAAGCAATATACTCCGTAGCCACCGTATGAGCAACAGGCCGCTTCACCTACGCCTATCGGACCTCGTACGGCCGCAGGACGGAGAGCGGCCGCCGCTGATACACTTGGTCACTCCGTAAGGGTACCAAACCGCCGATCTTCCAAAACGGGTCATTCTGGAAGGTTTTTGAGCGGCCCTTGGCTGAAAAAATCCTTCAAAATCAATGCGGGGGGTTGCCGGGGGCGGTTGGGGGCTTCCGGTATGCCTCGGATTCTGTCGGGTGATCGTCTTTCGGGCTGCGGGGGCGGGGTGAAACACGGCTGAAACGAAGTGGGCGGGTGGCGAAAAACGATTGAAAAGTCGGGGGGGTAGAAGGCCGGGGACGCCGAGGAGCGGCGTTCGCGGTGGGTCGGGCTGAACCCCTCGGTCAGGTCCCCCATCCCTGGCCCCTCACAACGGCCCGGTCCGCCGCGATTGTCTCGTAGAACGGAGGACCCAAGGCATGACTTTCATCGCCCCCCACGCCCCCAGAACCCGCATCCGCACCACCCTCGCCGCGGCCGCCCTGGCCGCCCTCATGGCAGGCCCCGCCTCGGCCGGCTTCCTCGAGTCGGTCGTCGGCGACATCAAGCGCGCCGTCGAGAGCGAGATGCGCGACGAGGTGCGCGAGCAGATCGGCGACGCCACCGGCGGCAGTTCCGGCGCGCGCACGGCCCGCGGCGGCAGCACCGCGGGCGAGGACTTCCAGCGCGACACCAACGCCGCCACCGGCCTCGCGCGCAACCGCCCGCTGGAGCAGCCCGACCCGCATGCGCGCCATGTGACCTGGGACACGCTCTTCACCAAGTCCGGCGTGGCGGACCGCAAGCTGGTGGGCCACAACTTCACCTTCTACTGCCCCCCTGCCCCGCAGCGCTTCCACAAGCGCCCGGTGATCGGCGGCGAGCCGGTCTATGGCTGGGCCTCGGCGATCTGCCTCTCGGCGGTGCATGCGGGCCGGATGGACCTCAACGGCGGCAATGTCACGCTGCGCATGGAGCGCGGCAACCTGCGCGTGGAGGGCTACAGCCAGAACGGCGTGACGAGCAAGACCCGCGGCACCGGCGTGCGCAGCTTCGTGTTCGTGAACTGAGCGGATACGCCGGATTTCGCAATCGGATCAGGGCCCTGGCAGGAGACTGCCGGGGCCTTTTCGCGTGATGGATCAGGGCTGGGCGGCGAGCGGCGCGGGGTTTGGTGCCGCCTCCTCCACCTGGCCCGTGATGCGCGCGCGCCGGCCGATGCGGGGGCGCTGGACCTCGCGATAGGCCTCCTTCAGCTCGTCCATCGACTTCTGCCACCAGGCGATTTTCACGGCGACGACGCGGCGGCTCTGCTTCACCGGGATGATCTCGCAGCCGAAGGAGGCCATGGCGTTGATCTCGGCGGCGGCGGGCTTGATGGCCTTGAGGTTGAGGTTCGAGTAGCTGGTGAGCTTGCCCTCGGGCACGCCGAGCAGCTCGCGGAATTCGTCGAGCGTGAAGGTCTCGGAGAAGATCGAGGAGAGGCGGACGCGGCGCGACAGGGCCTCGTAGAGCGCGAGCGCGTATTTGGTGGAGAAGGCGCGCATCACCTCGAGCTCGAGCTTGCCGAAGACGGAGGACTGGCGCAGCAGCGGCACGAGGCGCTTGTCGAAGCTGTAGGTGAGCGTGCCGCGGGGACGCTGGGGGTCGTCCATATCGTTGCCGCCGAGGAGCGCGACGCGCCGGGTGCGGCCATCGGCGAGGCGCACGGTGACGATGGTCTTCATGAGCGCGAGGATGGAATCCTCGATGCGCTCATTGCCCTTGTGGGTGCCGCGCAGATCGGCGAGGTCGAGCGTCCACTCCTGCCCCTCGCGGCCCATATCGGGGCCGAAAGCGTGCGCGATCATGAGGTTATACATGCGCCTTGCGGAGAGGGTGAGGCCGGTGGCGCCGGAGATGTCGATCAGCTCGGCGGGTTTGATCATCTCGCCATAGCCGGGGACGAGATCGAGGGTGCGGGGCCCGTCGCGCGGTGGGGGCGCCTCGTCGGCGAGGGTTTCGAGGGGCGCCCCGGGCTGCGGATCGGGCTGCGGATGGGGGGCGTCCCGGAGGAGCGGGGCGGCCTCCGGCGCGGAACTCTTACTTTTTGGGGGCCCGGCCATCGCCTGCGCTCCTGACGTTAC
The DNA here is from genome assembly GCA_039817245.1 of Pseudomonadota bacterium. Classification (GTDB taxonomy): domain Bacteria; phylum Pseudomonadota; class Alphaproteobacteria; order Rhodobacterales; family Rhodobacteraceae; genus Thermohalobaculum. Next base: position 12,713 of record JBCBWF010000016.1, read on the forward strand.
CTGCGAGTCGGACGCTAGGTATTTTTTGGCCAAGAGTCGAGTCTCAGACGCTGCATCTTGTGGTTCAGCGCCGATTTCCCCCAATAGGTAATCCCCAATCCCCCGAAAGGTAAGAGTTCGCCCCCGAAAGGTAATCGCCAATCCCCCGAGAGGTAAGATTTGGAGCGATAAGCAATTGGAATTGCTCGTAAAAATCGGCCCGAAGATAGAAGATAGGAAGATAGAAGAAGAGTCCCGAGCGACTCGGGGCAGCGACGCCGCCTGTGGATAACTCGGCGTTCTCGCGATCTAAAACACTGATTTATTGCATAGAATCGCAGAATCGCGGGTGTGGATGGAATCGCCTGACTCTGAGCGCAAGAATCGGGGCGGACGCCGCGGGAAAGCAGCGCAAGAGCCCGTGCAAAGCCACTATCGACTACCTGGAGGGGGCCCAAGCCCCTCTCCGAACCCCCTGCCCCGCCCCGGAGTCGAGCCCCGATTCGGAGCCCCCGCGAGCGGGCGCGCGAGGGGCGGGACGCACCCCGATCGGTAAGAAAAACGCCCGTTTTCCTGCCCTCCGGGCGCCGTCTTCAGCACCCGCGCGAGGGGCAGAAATGAGGGCAATTTACTCAGTAAAAAAATCAAAGTAAGCTTCTGAAGGAGCCTCACGACTTTCTTTACTTCTCCGCCCCATCCGCAGCCCCGGAAGGCCTGCCCATGAAGATCGGATATGCCCGCGTCTCGACGCTCGAGCAGGATGCGGCCCTGCAGGAGGACGCCCTGCGCGCCGCCGGCTGCGCGCGGGTGATCACCGACCAGGTGAGCGGTTCGACCGCCGCGCGCCCCGGCCTCGCGCGCCTGCGCGACATGCTGCGCGAGGGCGACACCATGGTGGTCTGGCGGCTCGACCGGCTCGGCCGCTCGCTGCCGCATCTGATCGCCTGGGCGGGCTGGCTCGAGGAGCGCGGGATCGGCTTCGAGAGCCTGCAGGAGAAGATCGAGACGGCGAGCCCGGCGGGCCGGCTCACCTTCCATCTTTTCGCGGCCCTGGCGGAGTTCGAGCGCAACCTCATCCGCGAGCGCACGGCGGCGGGGCTGGCGGCGGCGCGCGCGCGCGGGCGCACGGGCGGGCGGCCCCGCGCGCTCGATGCGGACGGGCGCGCGCAGGCGGTGGCGCTCTACCGCGCGCGCACCCTGCCGGTGGCGGAGATCTGCACGCTGCTGGGGATCTCCAAGCCCACCCTCTACGCCTATCTGCGCCAGGCCGAGGCGGCGGAGCGCGCCGCGACGCAGGCTGGAAAGACATAGGCGCCGGGCGGCCCCCTCCCCTTCCCGGGGACCCCCCTACCCTTGCGTGTAGCGCCGCTACACGCGCTTGCCGCGCGGCTATTCCGGGGTGCGCGCGCGCCCGGCGGCAGGGTTCGCTAAACCTCTTCTCAACCGCGATGCACCGGCGGCGGCGCCGGCATCGCAGCGAGACAGAGACCCCGATAACACCGGACAGAGAGACCTCGAGATGATCGACATGCTTGCTTTCGCGCCCGCCTCCCACCGCCCTGCCCTGCTGCCCCGCGATGCGGTGAGCCCGGCGCTGGCGGAGCAGACCGCCGCCCTTCTCTGCGATTTCGCGGCGGTGCGGCGCGAGGCCGAGCCGCGCGCGGGCGAATGGCGCCGCCGCCCTGCCCCGGTGATCGATTTCGAGCAGGGCCGGAGCGTGGCGCTGCACCGCCGGCGCGAGGTGGCGCGCATGCAACGCGGCTTGAAGCCTTTGCGTCTTCGCGCCTGACATGCTTGCATGCAGGCATGCTTTGCTGCACTGACCCTGCAGAGCCCCCCCCTGCAGAGCTCACCTGCAGAGCGCGCCCGGGGGGCCGCAAGAGGGACAGCCAGAAAGGCGGCAGACGGCATGACCTACATCCTCGGCATGGTCTCGCAGAAAGGCGGGGTCGGAAAATCCACGCTGGCGCGGCTGATGGCGCGCGAATTCATCGATGGCGGGCTGACCGCCAAGATCGCCGATCTCGATACCCAGCAGCAGACCTGCACCCACTGGGCGGGCCGGCGCGCGGAGGCGGGCGTGAGCCCGGAGATCCAGGTGCAGGGCTTCGCCAAGGTGCGCACGGCGCTGGAGGACCGCGCGCGCTTCGATGCGCTGATCCTGGACGGCAAGCCCAATGCCTCCGAGCAGACGGTGGAGATCGCCGAGGCCTCGGATCTGGTGATCATCCCCACGGGCCAGACGCTGGACGACCTGCATCCCGGCGTGCTGCTGGCGCATACGCTGGTGAAGCGCGGGATCGACCGGGGGCGGATCGTGTTCTGCCTCTTCAAGACCACCGGCTCGGCGCGGGAGAACGCGGCGGCGGCGGGGTATCTCGGCGAGGCGGGCTATGCGCTGCTCGACGGCGCGATCCCGGTCTCGACGGGCTACGGCCAGGCGGCGGATGCCGGGCGGGCGATCACGGAGACCTCCTATCGCAGCCTCAATGCGCGCGCGGCGGCGCTGGCGCAGAGCGTGATCGACCGGATCGCGGCACTCGATGCGCGGGAGGTGGCGTGATGGCCGATCTCTCGCGGCTGAAGCGCGCGCCGAAGACGCCGGCCAAGGGCGCGCCGCCGCGCGCGGAGGAGGCGGGCGATGTGGCCGGGGACGATGCGCGGGTGGAGGAGGCGCGGCTGCGCCCGCTCCAGGTGCGGATCCCGGCGCCGGTCTTCGAGGCCTTCTCCGAGGCGGCGGGGCGCGAGTTCGGCTTCAGCCACGGCGCCAAGAAGCGGCTCTTCCTGAAGATGTGGGAGCTCTACCAGGCGCAGCGGCGCTCCTGAGCGCAAAGGCGCGTTGCATGCATGGCGCGCGCGCGCAAAGGCGCCATGGAGGCGTGCCGCACAGGAGGCTTGGCGCCTTGGATGAAAGGCGCGATGCATGCAAGGCGCAAAGGCGCCAGGTGGGGGTGGGCGGCCTGCCGGGTGCCCCGGGCTCGACCCGGGGCCTCCTTGACGCGGCCGGGGGTTTTTCCAGCAGCGGCGCAGCGCAGGCGCGGCCGGGGATTCGTCAGACAGGGGCGGGGTTTAGGTACGGTCGGCGCGGGCTTCGGGCATGCCGGTCAGGCTCTCGACCATGAGATCGAAGGCCTCCGCCGCGCTGGCGAGGTCGTAGCGCCCGGCGATGCGCCGGGGGCCCGCCGCGCCGAGCCGCGCCACGAGATCGGGCGCGCCGATCAGCCGGTCGAGGGCAAGCGCCAGGTTCTCCGTCGACGGGGTCTCCAGCAGCACGCCCGCATCGTCCACGATCTCCACGAACCCGCCCGCGCGGCTCGCGATCAGCGCCGCCCCCGAGGCCAGCGCCTCGATCGCCACGCGCCCGAAGGGCTCGGCGTTCTGGGTGGGCGCGAGCGCGATCGCGGCGCGCGCCATGTGCTGGCGCACCGCCCCGTGGGGCAGGTTCTGCAGCACCTCGATCCTGTCGCCCGCGGGCGCGAGCGCGGCCATCACCCGGTCGCGATAGCGCGGCTCGGCGGCCTTGGTGTCGAGGATGAAGCGGCCGCGCCAGCCGGGCCGGCCGGGCAGCACCCGCGCCACCGCCTCGGCGGCCTGCAGCACGCCCTTCTCGGGCGCGAGGCGGCCGACGAAGACCACCTCCTGCGCCTTCTCCCCGGGCCGCCAGAGGCCCTGATCGATGCCGTTCGGCGTGACATAGAGCGGCACGGAGACATCCGGCCATTCCGTGCCGAACACGGTCCGGCAGCACTGCGAGACGAAGGCGATGCCGGCGAGCGTGTCGATCTGGCGGTGCTTGCGCCAGGACGAGATCAGGTTGCGCGCGCGCTTGGTGAAATTGTGCCGCACCAGCGCCACCGGCAGCGGCGCGAAGGCCCGCGCCAGCCGCGCCGCCGTGGGCAGATGCTGGTGCACCACCACGCAATCGGGCTCGGCCTCGCGTAAGCTGGCAGACCAGCGGTCGAAATCCTGCACATCGTCCCAGAACCGCACCGCGACATCCTCGAAGGGATGTTCCATGCGCTGCGCGAACACCGTGATCGAGGAGGCGTAGCGGCTGTTGCAGGCGATCTCGTGGATGTAGAGGTCGATCGAGGTGGCCGAGGCGGGCGAGAAGCGCATGTTGCGCGGCGCGATGAGCGCGATGCGCGGCCCGCCCGGGCGCGCGCCGGCCTGCAGCGCGCTCGCGCCGGTGTCGCGGAGCGCGCGGGCGGCCGGACCGGCGCCGATACCCGTGCCGATCCCCGAAGCTTGCCGGGCGGAGGACGGGCGGTTCGCGATATGGCCGTGCGGCTCAGGCATGCTCGGGGCGCTCCAGTCCCGGAAGGCGCGCGGTCGCCGGGGTTTCCGCGGTGCAGTATGCGCCCCGGGCACCGCGCTCCGCAAGCATACCGGCTGCGGGCCGGTCTCGGCGCGGATCGGCTTGCGGGGCGCGGTGCCATGGCGCCATGGCACGCCCGGTTAGTATGCCGGGAGGACGGTTCGGTTCAATCGGCGGGCGTGTGGCGGGGTTTCTCGGCCTCCGTGGCGGTATCGGACGCGGCATCGGATGCGGCCGCGATGCGCCGCGGGGCAGCATCGGATGCGGCCGCGATGCGCCGCAGGGCGGCGGCGGCGGCGGCGATATCGGGCTCGGCCCAGGAGAAGCGTGCGCCGGGATAATGCGCCGTCCAGTCGCGATAGGGCACGAGGCGCGCGGGCACCGGGTGGTAGGCGGCGAAATCCGGGCCGTATTCCGCATTGGCGGACCAGTCGGTGGCCACCACCGGGGTCTCGCGGGCGAGCATCTCGTGGATGTTGAGCCCGTAGCCCTCGGCGCGGTGGAGCGAGAGATAGACATCGGCGGCAGCCTGCAGCGCGTCCATCTCCGCGGGCGCCAGATAGTCCTCGATCACGCGGATATTGGGCGCGGTTGCGATCATCTCGGCGAGCTCGTCGCGCACGCAGGCGGTGCGCTTGGAGAGGCGGATCTTGAGGATCAGCCGGCGGGCGGGATCGGGGCCGAAGGCGGCGGCCCAGGCGGCCACATGCGCCCAGGGGTTCTTGCGCGCGGGGCAGCTGCGGCTGTCCATCACCGCGAGGCCGAGAAAGGCGTCCGCAGGCACGGCGTAGCGCGCGCGGATGGCGGCGGCGGCCGCCGCGCCGACGGCCGCGGGCGGGGGCACCGCATGGGGCCGGCCCGAGACCGCGATGCCATGCGGTGCCGCGGCCGGCGCGATGGCGGCGGCGCTGTAGGCGGAGGGGGTCCAGATCTCGTGCACGATGTCGAAGGCGAAGCCCCAGTCCGGGCCGAGATGGGGCGTCTCCCAGACCCAGAGCCCGGTGCGCCAGGCCTGCGCGGCGCGCGCCGGGGGCAGGGCGGGCAGCACGGTGGCGTAGGTGTCGGGTGCCGAGAGCAGGTAGAGCCGGTCCAGCGGCGGGCCCTCGGCCGGCGCGAGGGGGCGGCCCGCATGCATGGCCGGGCCCGCATCGATCACCTCGAGGCCGGGGTGGCGGGCGCTGAGGCGCGCGAGCTCGTAGAGGGCCGCGCGGGAGATGCCGTTCTCGCCGGAGAAGTCGCCCAGGGCGGCGGCGCGGGGGCCTTCGGGCGGGGCCGCGAGGGCGGGTTTCCGCCAGGCTGCGGTGGCAGCGGCGTTCTCGGCCATCCAGCGCCGGCGGCGCAGCGGCAGGCGCGCGCGGCGCCAGAGGACGCTGGGGGTGAGGCGCTTCAAGAGCCTGGGCAGGCGGCGGAAATGGCGCTCGGGATCGTCCTGCAAGGCGCCTTGCATGAAAGGCGCAAAGGCGCCTTTGGGGCTTTGGTGCTCGGCGCGCGGCTCCGGCGCAGGGGCGCTCTCATTATACTTGGGCGCCGGCTGCGCCGGATCGGCCTTTGCGGGGTCTGACATGGGCGCGCTCACGGGGCTCGGCGGGGGCGGCGGGCGAGGAAGAGATGGGTGCGCAGGCGCCGGTCCGCCCCGCCGGCGAGATCGCTCTGGACCTCCAGCGGCGTGAGCCCGGCCTCGGCCAGCAGCGCGAAGACCGCGGGCTGGGGCAGGGGGTGCAGCTCCATGCCGTCGTCGCCCCCGCCGGGATCGGCGCCGTCGCGATAGCCCTCGAGATGGCTGAGCACCTGGAAGAGCGCGAGCCCGCCCGGCGCGAGGCGCGCGAGGGCGGCGCCGAGCAGGCGCGCCTGCAGCGCCGGCGGATTGTGCTGCAGCACGAGGCGCGAGAAGAAGAGGTCGATGGGCTCGGCATCGCCGGCGAGATCCCCGGGCGCGGTGAGCCGGGTGAACGCGACATTGCCGAGCCCCTCTGCGGCGAGGGCGGCCTCGGCCTCGGCCAGATGCGGCGCGGAGATGTCGAAGGCGGCGACGCTCCGGAAGCGGCGCGCGAGCCCCGCGGTGACCCGGCCGACGCCGCAGCCGAGCTCGAGGCAGCTGGCGGCGGCGGGGTCGAGATCGGGCGCGCGGGCGAGGGCCGCCTCCACCAGCCCCAGATCGAAATCGGCGCTGGCGGCGAAGGCGGCGGCATGCGCGGCGGCATCCTCGGCGCGGCGCGCGGCGCGGAACCCCTCCACCGTGAGCACGGACCAGTGCGGCTCGGTCTCGCCGAGCCGGGCCCAGGCCGCGGCGATGCGCGCCCAGAGGGCCGCCTCCTCCGCCGCGGACAGGGCGGTGGCGACGCCCTGGGGCAGGGGCAGCACATCGCCGGGCGCGCCCTCGATCTCGGCCATGTCGAGCGCCTCGAAGCGCGCGCGGAACTCGGGCGAGGTGAGGAGCGCGAGGCGCAGCGCGTCCTCGTCGGCGAAGGATTGATGATAGGTGATCGCCGCGGCGTCCTCCGGCATCCGGCCGAGGAGCCAGCGATAGGCGGCGATCACGGTCTCGCGCGGCAGCATCGGTCTCTCTCCCCCCTCTCGCCCCTCGCCCGGCGGCGCGCGCCGGTTTCGCGCCGCAGGCCCGCTCCCGGCTATACGCAACGCATCCGGCCGCCCGACGGGGTCTGTAGGCGGTGTTACAGCGCCCTGCCAGACGCCTATAGAAGCCGGCCTTTCGAGGCGAGTGTTGCGCGTTTGCACCCCTCAAAGGCGATGTCTGCGGGCCTCTTGCGGGCCGGAGTTTTCGGTTGCGTGGGTAGAGTAAAGCTCATAGGGTCCCACACGGGAATGTGTTTACTATGCGCATCCGACCTGCACGGCCTGTCGCGCTTGCGCGGCCAGGGGACAGGCGAACAAAGGGACAGAGACATCATGCTCGACCAAGACGTCATCACCGCCGGTCTTACGACCATCTTCCAGCGGGCTCCGACCGAACAGGAAGTTGCCTTCTTCACCGAGAACTTCACCACGGAACGCGCCGCTTTCGTCGCCGCTGCTGACAGCAGCGCCGCCGACATCTCCGGCACGGTGGTGTCGCTCTACCAGGTCTTCTTCGGCCGCGTCCCCGAGCAGGCTGGTCTCGAGTTCTGGGGCCCGCTCTCGACGGGTGGCGCTTTCAACAACGCGTCGGGCGATTTCGACCCCTTCGCGCTCGGCGCGCAGTTCGACACCTCGGCCGAGTTCACCGAGCAGTTCGCCGGCTCCTCGAACGCGGTGATCGTCACCACGCTGTTCCAGGAGAACTTCGGCCGCGAGGCGGATCCCGAGGGTCTGGCCTTCTGGACCGACCAGCTGAACGCCGGCAACATCACCGTCTCCGAGTTCGGTACCTTCGTCGCCACCTCGGTCGAGTTCCAGGCGCTGAACGGCGGCCTCGTGGACAACTACCTGGTGAGCGCCGCTGAGGGCACGCAGGACTTCGAAGGCTCGCTCTTCGACGAAGGCCTCGACGCCTCGGTCTCCTTCGGCCCCGATGGCGGTGCCGGCGGCACCGGCGACCTGGACGGCGACGGCGACATCGACCGCGTCCTGCTCTCGGTCAACACCGCCCCGGGTGCCACGGGCATCAACGGTGCCTCCGAGGACGCCCCGATCGTCGTGACCGGCGAGGAAGGCGAAGTCACCACGCTGCGCCTGACCGGCGACGCGGATATCCGCATCGACCTCACCGACCCGCGCGAGATCGTCGAGCAGCTCGACCTCGACGGCGACGGCATCCAGCAGGGCGAGACGGACTTCAACGTTCGCGACCTGCTCGACATCTCGTTCTTCGAGAACATCGACGCGCATCCGCGCGGCGCCGCGCTCCTCGACCCGACCGACTCCGCGAACGGCTTCACCGGTGACCTGTTCTTCGACGGCACCGGCTTCGACGCCGACGGCTTCGACAGCGACGGCAACATCGTGCTCGGCGGCTACGGCGCCGACGTGATCTTCACCGGCAACGGCAACGACTTCGTCTCCTCCGGCGGTCTCGACGACAACATCAAGACCGGCCGCAACGCCGACTTCATCTACCAGGAACTGTCCCGCCTGGACGATGACTTCTCCGGCGATGACGGCGAGATCGACGGCGGCGCCACCTTCGACGACGACGAGGCCCAGGACAGCGACTGGCTGCTGCTCGAGGCTTCCGACGACGAGGAGCCGGTAACGGTAACGCTGCAGGGCACCGGCCCGCTCAACATCACCCCGGGCGAGACCGGCGTTGATCTCGACGCCGCGCTGGCGCAGCTGGTGGCCTCCGAGGATCTCGGCACCATCTCGACGCGCCTCGGCAACGACGCCGCCTCGATCCAGAACATCGAGAACGTCAACGCCTCGGGCAACTTCTACGGCTTCTTCGACACCGCCGTGACCGAGATCACCTCGCTGGCCTATATCGGTGCCGGCACGGTGAACAACCCGCTCGAGGACTTCGACGAGGCCGCCGGCGGCATCGACGGCTTCGAGTTCTTCGGCTCGATCAACGGCTCGGCCTTCATCGTCGACGTCAACACCTCGACCGCGCTCACCATCACGGGCGTGGACAGCGGCGGCAACACGGTGACCTTCGAGAACGTCACCCTGGCCGACGTCACCGCGCTCGACAGCGACTTCGACAACGGCATCATCGGTCTGCGCGACTTCACGCAGGCGGCCTTCGACGCCACGCTCGGCCTCGACGCCGACGGCAACTCCTTCGTGAGCGTGCCCGGCGCCGGCGACACCTTCCCGGACGTGTTCAACGACCCGGACCTCTCGCCGGAATTCGGCCCGGCCGACACCAACCCCGAGCTCAACGTTCCGAACCCGGGCCCGATCGTGCTCGTGGAAGCGGTCGAGGGCTCCGGCGTTCTCTTCACCGACAACCCGGACGTCACGGCCTCGGCCGAGGACGACTTCGTTCGCGGCGACACGCTCGCCCCGGTCGATGTCGAGTTCCCGGGCAGCGACCTGTTCTTCGGCGACAACCGCGACTTCTCGGTCGAGGAAATCGACTTCCGCGTTCCGGGTCGCAGCCCGGGCGTGACCGCGCAGTCGGTCATCGTGGGTTCCGATGCGGACTCGGGCGTCGGCAATATCGACGGCGTGCCGGTCGGCACCCTGACCGAGGACGGCAACAACATCCTGATCGCCGGCTTCGACAACGACTTCGTCGCCGGTCTTTCGGGCGACGACCTGCTGTTCGGTGAGGATCTCGAATACCTCCTCACGCATCGCCACAACCCGAACCTGTTCGACACCTCCGACGGCACGATCTCGGTGAATGCCACCGAGGACGGCGTGGCCGACGGTGGCCGCGACACCCTGGTCGGCGGCTCGGGCTCGGACAACATCGTGTGGGAGGCCGACGAGGGCGCCTATCTCGGTGACAGCGACAGCAGCGGCGGCTCGGCGATCGAGGGTCTCGACACGCTCTGGCTGACCACCTTCTCCGTGGGCCGTACCGACGATGTGGTGCAGTCGACCGATGGCAGCCGCACCGACTTCCTGGCGGTCAACCCGACGACCGGCGCGCCGGCCGATCAGGACCTGACCGGCGAGGGCGAGCGCACCGACGAGCTCGCGGCGCTCAACGCCATCACCACCGACTTCACCCTGCGCTTCGATCTCGGCATGGGTGCCGGCTTCGACTACCAGGGCAACGGCGACGACCTGCCGTTCCGCGGCGACCTGCAGGGCGCCGACGTGGTGGGCACCGCCGACCAGACCAACTACGCCTCGGGCTTCGACCGCACCGCGGTCGTCGACATCGAGAACATCAACGCTTCGGGTCTGGGTGCGATCGACTACGTCGCGGCCGGCGTGCCGGGCATCGACGGGGCCGACTTCACGCCGAATGTCGACCTGCAGTTCGAGAACCAGCAGAACTACCGCGGCACCAACTCCGATCTGGACCTGCGCGGCATCGACCTGCTCGAGAGCGTCTCGCCGGGCCTGACCGGTGCCGGCGTGACGGGCAGCTCCAGCGCGCTGGATGCGGACTTCACGACCGGCCGTCTGGCCGCCGAGTTCAACACCGGCTTCATCCGCGCGGATGGCAGCTCGGTGGGCGACCTGACCTACACCACGGTGGGCGACGGCTCGGCTCCCTCGATCGCCACCACCTCGGCCGGCGAGACCATCGCGGAGAACAGCCTGTTCGCGAGCCGCGGGGACGACGTCCTCGAGGGTCGTGGCGGCGACGACTTCCTCGAAGGCCGCGAGGGCGACGACATCTTCATCGTCTCCACCAATGACGATGTGACCGGCGGCTCGATCGTCAGCGGCCAGCCGGGCGCGCAGGTGTCCTTCGTGGTCGACGGCTCGGCCTCGCTGAGCGTCGACGAGTTCGACGACGAGGTGTCTGTCGTCCAGGGCCTGATCGACGATCTGCGCATGGACTTCAGCGCGACGGACAACGTCGTGATCCAGCTCGTGCAGTTCGGCGTCATCGCCGACAGCGCCACCTTCAACCTCTTCGACCCGGCGCTGGACGACATCACGACCGGCACCCCGCTCTCGACCTTCCAGGCTGGCGGCGGCACCAACTACGCCCCGGCGCTCCAGGAGGCCGTGAACTTCTTCTCGACCCCGGGCACGCTGGTCTTCCTGTCGGATGGCGAGCCGAGCGATCCGTTCGACGCCCAGGTCGCCGACCTGGACGCCGCGGGTGTCAGCCGCATCGCGGTCGGCTTCGGCGGTGCCTCGCTGACCACGCTCGACCAGATCGACAACACCGGGGGCGCGCAGCTCTTCGGCTCGGCGATCGACATCGACATCGACATCACCCCGAACGTCTCGGTCAGCTTCGGCAACACGCCGTTCGGCGATGACATCAACATCATCGCGCGCCGTGAGGACGAGCTGACGCTGAACGAGGACGGCTCGATCTCCGCCGGCCCGGACGGCCTGGTGGACACGATCGGCGGCGACATCGTGGTGGGCCAGGACTTCCGTCCCGACCTCGTCGACAACCCGGATGTCGTGACCCCGATCGCGAACATCCAGTTCGTGCCGATCGGCCCGGACCTCAAGCAGCCGGGCGTCCCGGCGATCTGGACCACGGTCGACGAGCTCGAGATCGTGCTGCCGGGCGACACCGACCCGACCGAGTTCGAGGTGACCTTCACCTCGTTCAGCGGCGCGGACGGCAACGCCATCGCGCAGCCCGATGCGGTCACCGCGATCGCGGCGACGCTGAACACGATCTTCCCGAATGCCGGCTTCATCGTGGACGTGCCGGGCGGCAGCACCGCCAACTTCGGCACCAACCGCGTGTTCTCGAATGTCGCGCGGGACGATCCGGACACCGAGGACAACGAGACCGATCCGGGCGTGCTGGACGCCGTGATCATCGAGTTCGTCGAGGGCGACCTCACCGCGGCCGAGTTCGCCGCGCTGGTGAACCTCGACATCAACTTCGACTCGGACGCCTCGGACTTCGGTAACTCGGCCTTCGCCGTGGACGTGGTGCTCGACAGCATCATCGACCCCGCGCCGGATCTGCGCGAGGACGACGAGCTGGTCTTCCGCTCCTACCAGAACCGCTTCGACGACGAGAGCGTGCCCGACCGTCAGGTCTCGCTCGGCCGCGAAGCCTATGCCGAGGACCTCGTCGTCGGCGTGCAGGACGGCACGACCAAGCTGGTCGAGGGCCAGGAGTACCGGATCTTCTTCGACGATCTGAAGGAGAACGACACGGTCAGCCTGACGCTCAACGGTCAGACCTACAGCCGCACGGTGGACTTCTCGTCGGGCAACACCAGCGAGACCACCGAGGCGTTCCTGCAGGCCTTCGCCGACCAGATCAACGCCACGATCGCTGCCGACCCGCACAGCCGGGACGGTCAGATCGCCGTGACGTTCTCCGACGCGACCCCGGGCGACACCAACTCGGGCAGCCTGGTGATCCGCGAAGCGGAGTTCGCCAAGGATGTCGCCGAGCACGTGTTCATCCAGTTCCCGGTGGTGGACGTCACGAACGCCTCGGGCGGCGATGCGCCGAACGTCGTGATCAAGGAGACCTCGGACACCTCCGTGGTGCTCTTCGACTACGACTTCCGCTCGGCGGAGACCGACGGTCTGAACCGCGGCGTGGGCGTCAACGAGCAGCGCGGCGACGCGCTGGACGACCGCTTCATCACCTTCGAGGACACGTTCGGTCTGAACCGCGCGATCCTGCAGGACGCCGATTTCGGCGGCGAGACCTTCGAGGGCCTCGACGTCACCACCTTCGTCTTCCCGGACAACTTCACCCCGGACGAGGTGGTGTTCGATCCTGCGGATCTGAACGAGCTGACGCTGCAGTCCATCATCGCCACGCCTCAGGAGGAAGGCTTCCTCCTCGAGACCGAGACGACGGTGCCTGGCAACGGCGGCGGCTCGCTCGGCCAGCCGGATGCGGGCGGCTTCACCGCGCTGCACGGCGATGACCTCCTGATCGGCCGCGACGGCACGGACACCATCCTGGGCCGGACCGGTGACGACCGCATCATCGCCTCGCGCACGGCGACGGTGTCTTCGACCGATCGCGAGTTCATCAACGGCGGTGCGAACATCGTCGTCGACGCCACCACCGGCACGATCCAGGAGGCCGCCTTCGAGGGTCTCACGGGTCTCCTGCCGGATGGCAGCCCGGTGGCGAGCGACAGCGGCCTGCAGCAGACCGCCGGCACCGGCGAGACGCTGCTGAAGTTCGTCGACACCCTGCTCCTGCAGGAGGGCATCGACACCAACGGCAACGACGTCTTCAACGAGAACTCGCTGTTCGACATCTTCATCACCGGCGTGGCGGAAGACTTCTCGCTGACCGGTACGGTGCAGGTGGATGAGGGCCCGATCCCGGACGGTATCGTCGAGCACTACATCGACTTCACCAACATCGAGATCGTGCGGACGCTGTCGGACACCCAGGCGGACGACCTGATCTTCACGGTTTCCGACGACGTGCTCTACGACGCCGGTGCGATCCAGTTCAGCACCACGGAGCACGCCTTCGTGTACGGTGTTGAGAGCGTGGCGACCGGTGTCGGCGACGACATCATCATCGGCACGGTGCAGGACGAGGTGCTGTCGGCCGGCTCGGGCGACGACACCCTGAACGGCGGCGACGGCGACGACGTGGTCAACGGCGAGGCGGGCGACGACACGCTCTTCGAGCTCGACCTCGACATCGACGGCGACACCACCTCCGACTTCCTCGACGATGGCGACGACAGCTACAGCGGCGGTGAGGACGACGACGTCTTCCACATCGTGCTGAACAACGGCGACGGCGGCGACGACACCTTCGCCGGCAACGAGGACGACGATGTCTTCAACATCGCCGGCGGTGCGGACGTCACCATCGACATCGACGATTGCGACTTCGACGCGCTCAACGATGGCGATGTGGATGTCGACACCTTCGACGGCGGCTCGGGCTTCGACATCATCAACCTCGCCGCCTTCGACGCCTCGGAAGCCTCGATCGCCTTCGCGGCGGACAGCGAGGACACCGGCGACGAGACGGTGACCATCGACGTGACGGTGCTCGGTGCGGATGCGGACGGCAACGTCTCCTCCATCCGCCGCGAGGTGACCGTGCCGGTCGGCTCGCAGTCCAACACGGCCGATCCGGCCGCGGTGGCCTCGGTGGTTCGCTCCGCCCTGGCGGCTGCCGGCTTCGCGCTCGCCCCGACCGGTGTGACCATCACCGGCTTCGACGGCGACAGCGAGGACGACGGCTTCGACACCACGGTGGGTGTGGTCGTGAACTCGGTGGTCGTCGACGACGACAGCGCGGAATCGGACGGTGATCCGCTGATCGCCACCGTGACCGACACCGGCTCCGACAGCGTGGTCGATCTCAGCGCCTCGGCGGTGAACGATGTGGAGCAGCTGTTCCTCAACGGTCGCACCGTGGCGATCAGCGAGAGCACCTTCGATCTCAGCGGCGACATCCAGATCCTGGGTGCCGGCACGATCGTGGTGGTCGATGGCGACGGCGACGGCGAGATCTTCACCTCGCTCGATGACGGCAACTTCGAGGATGGCGTACCGCTTGCGGAGATCGTCATCGCCGGCACCGACGCGGCGGAGACGCTCACCGGTACGCAGTTCGACGATCTCATCCTGGGCAAGGGCGGTGACGACATCATCGACGGTGCCGAGGGCGACGACGAGATCGACGGCGGCGACGGCGACGACATCATCGACGGTGGCGACGGCATCGACGACATCCTCGGCGGCGACGGCGACGACACCATCGACGGCGGTGACGAGACCGAAGCGGACGAGCCGGATGGCGACGCGGATCCGGCGACCCCGGGTGACGGCGACGGCATCATCGAGGTCGGCGATGTCATCGACGGCGGGGCCGGCGACGACCTCATCAACGGTGAGGGCGGTGCCGACGACATCCTCGGCGGCTCGGGCGACGACGAGATCGACGGTGGCGACGACGACGACATCATCGATGGCGGCGACGACAGCGACCTCATCACCGGCGGCAACGGCGACGACGTCCTGAACGGCGGTGCCGGCAACGATGTGGTCAACGGCAATGCCGGCGACGACTTCGTCGATGGCGACGAGGGTGCCGATGCGGTCGACACCGGCTCGGGCTTCGACTTCATCGCCATCCAGACCGCGGACTCGAACATCGTGACCGGTGCGGACACCATCACGAACTTCGACACCGACGAGGACCAGGACGGCGGCACCGACACCGATGCCGGCGACGACACCTTCGACACCATCCTGCTCGAGGGCTTCGTCGACGCGGTCGATGCGGATGTCTTCGACAGCGATGGCGCCTTCTTCACGGTGGGCGATATCCTGGGTGCCGAGGGCGCTGCCTACATCTTCCGCGAGAGCGGCGGGTCGACGCAGTTCATCTTCGACAGCAACGGCAACGACATCCTCGACGCCGACGGCACGGATGCGGTCTTCATCTTCGGCAGCACGGCGCGCTCGGCGCTGAGCACCGACGGTGCGGATCCGGTGGCCGACGGCACGGATGACAACATCCTCGAGGCGACCGATGTGAACGCGATCTTCGACACGCTGATCCTCGTCTGATCACGCGCCGGAGAGCGAGAGACAGGGGAGGGCCGCCTTCGGGCGGCCCTCTCTCTTTTTTGAGGGGTGCCGGGGCGGTCCGGCGGGCCTGCGCGCGACGGTCGGGCCAGACGCCCCTTGGCGCAGCCGGCCGGGCAGGCTAGGCCCCCGCGCAGGGCTCGCGCGATCCGTGCAGGGCTTCTGCGCAAGGCCCCGGGAGGGGTCCGCGCGCAGAGAGAAACGGTCACGAAGGAAGAGGAGAGACAGGCAATGATCCTGATCGACAAGCTGAAGAACGCCACCGTGTCGAACGGCATGCTGCGGCTGAGCTGCATCGCGATCGCGGCGGACGGCTCGGAGCAGCCCTCGGGCGAAATCCTGATCCCGGTGAACCGGATCGCGCCGGTGATGGGCGAGCTCAACACCGTGGTGAAGCAGCTGCGCGAGAAGGCGCAGGCCCATATCGACGCGCAGAAGGAGGCCGAGGCGGCCGGCGCGCCGATGGACAGCCAGCCGAACTGAGCGGCGCGGCGACGGGTTGGGGATGTCCCGGGCGCGACCCGGGACCTCCTTGAAGTTCCCTGAGCGGTCCGTGAAGGACTCCGGGGTCAGGTTCTGCTCAGGCCTGGGTCAGCCTCGTGCGGCCGTATCCCGGAAGGCCCTAGTCGTGGGGGCGCTTCGACGCACTGCCCGACCGTGCTGAATGACCCTCGCGGCCGCACCCACCCACGTCATTGTGTGGCGGAAACATAAGAATATATCATGAACATCGTGCAGCACCGGGCCGACTGGACGGAAAGTGAAACCGCTCATCCGGTGTTCATAAAGCAGCGCGCAAAATGACGTGGGAGGGAGCGGCCGTGGGACCCTGGCGGCTCCCGGGTCGGCGCGGTCGGAGGGGCTGCTAGAGCGTTTCGGCGGCGCGCGGGCGCATCGGGCCGGGATCCGGGGCTGTCGCGAGGAGGCGGCGGAGGGCATCCGACCCAAGCCGGTCGCGGGCGTCGCGCGGCGCCTCGGCGGCGATGGCGGCGATCCCGGCCGCGTA
>JBCBWF010000289.1:0-6672 GCA_039817245.1 Pseudomonadota bacterium
ATTGCGGCCGCTCCCTCCCACGACATTTTTCGCAACGCTTTCTGAACGAAGCGTGAGCGATCTGCCGTCCCGACCAACCTTTCTTTGAGCCTCGTAAGTTCACTAATTGTTCTGTTCTCGATGCCCAGAATGTCGTGGGTGGGAGCGAGCGCAACAGGGACGTCGCTGGGGCGCCGAGGCCCCACTCATCGGCCAGCGGCAGGCACGCGGGCGCCGTCACACGTGCCACCGCCCGCCGCGCTGGCCACGAGCGTCGACAGCGCCTGCGCGCGCCGCGCGATCTCAGGTTGTTCCAGGCCGGAGCGCGCGACCGAGGACAGGCCCGCAAGGACGGTCATCAAAAGCGCGGCACGGCATTCCGGCTCGGGATCGCCGCGCGCCGCCAGGACCCCGGCGACCCAGGTCCGATGCGTCTCGAGCAGGGGCAGCGCCGCGCTGCGCACCTCTGCTGTCGGGCTGCTTGCGGCCTCGAAGATCATACAGCCGCGCCGCGTGTCCGATCCGGCGAAGAGCTGCACCGAGGCATCGATCAGCCCCCGGACAGCCTCGGGCGCCGTGTCGGCGCGCTCCACCGCCTCGAAGACGCCGAGCCCCTCGACCATGCGATACTCCCCGAGGACCTCCACGAAGAGGTTCAGCTTGCTGCCGAAAGCGGCATAGAGCGAGGGCGGGTTCACACCGAAGGCCGAACACAGGGCCGAGACGCCCACATGCTCGTAGCCATGCTGCCAGAACAGCAGCTTCGCTTGGACGAGGGCGTGCCGGCGGTCGAGCTTCGGGGGCCGGCCGCGCCGGCGTGTTGTGTCATCGGCTCTGCGCATCGTCGCGTCCCAGCCCTCGCTCTCGTGTCGTCGCAGCGGATCGAGCGCCGGCACCGTGACCTGCACGCTGCGTCCGCGTGTCACCCCACCGCGCACCATGCCAGCTACGGAAGTGTAGGGGGCGCTATTTTTTCCGTCTCCGGCGGCGTTCGACGGAGGTGCCGCCCGTCGCGGCGCGCTGATCACGTGCATCTGATCGACGGCGGGCGGCGCGCAGGCTAGCGTCGCGCCGGACAGCGCGAAAGGACTGCCCATGATTGCCGTGATCTTCGAGGTCGAGCCCGCAGAGGGCGCGATGGAGGACTATCTTGCCCATGCCGCGCGGCTGCGCCCCGAACTCGAAGCGATCGACGGGTTCCTCTCGGTCGAGCGCTTCGAGAGCCTCACGACGCCGGGCAAGCTCGTCTCGATCAGCTTCTGGCGCGACGAGGCGGCGGTGGCGGCCTGGCGAAACCGGCCCGAACATCGCGCGAGCCAGGCGGCGGGGCGTTCGGGCATGATGACGGGCTACCGCATCCGCGTGGCTGCCGTGCTCCGCGATTACGGGCTCGAGGCGCGCGCGCAGGCGCCGGCGGACAGTCGCGCCGTCCTCTGAGCGGGGCGCAGATGGCGACCCTGGCGGTGCTGTTGCACGGCATTCGGCCCGCTGGCGCGGGCCTCAAGGCCGCGCGACGGCCCCGCCCCCGCCCCCCGCCCCCTCCCGCTGCACCACCCCGTCGCCTGCGGCGCCGGCGCGATGCGGCGGGAGGGGCGGGGATGGATCAGGTGAGGGCGAGCTTGGCGACGCCGAGCGGCACCGAGAACTTCTCGCACCAGATCCAGACCTCGTTGTACCGGCCGATATCGATCCCGGGCTTCAGGGCATAGGCTTGCCGGCCGCTATTGCTGCGCAGCGGCGACAGGATCGTGTCCGCGTCGTAGCCGTTGTTGCCGAGGGCGACTTTGGGATCCGGCGCGCCGTCGAAGCTGAAATCGTCCTCGAGCTCGATGACGAACTTGCCCGCGCTCTGCAGCACCCGCGCATGGCCCGTTGTCACATGGTTCGACGCGCCGACGAAGCTGCCGCGCGCGGTGACTGCGGCATCGGCTGCGACGGTCGGGGCGGCCGGCAGCGCGGCGGCCGCGGGCGTGGAGGGCGTGCGTGCACAGGCGGCGAGCGCGCCGGCGGCGCCCCCGACGACGATGAGCGAAAGGGCGCGGCGGCGGCTCAGGGAGCGGTCGGTCATGGCGGGTTTCCTTCTCTTGACGGAACGTCTGACCCGGCGGAGTTATGGCAATCCGCACCGCCGCGCAGCGCAACGTTTCGGGCTCTCACGGGCCTGTGGCACCAAGTGAGCCCGGCGCGAGGCGGCGTGATCCGGCGGGTTCGGCGGGGGCAGGGGGGAACATGGGCAGGATCGCGATCCTCGGCTGGGGCTCGCTCATCTGGGATCTCGAGCGGCTCGCCGACGGGGTGGAGGGCGGCTGGGCGATGGGCGCCGGGCCGGCCTTCCCGCTCGAATTCAGCCGGGTGAGTGCCAAGCGCAAGCAGGCGCTGGCGGTCTGCATCGATGCGCGCCACGGGGCGGCCTGCCCGACGCATGCCATCGCCTCGCGCCGTGCCGCGCTGGCCGAGGCGGCCGCGGATCTCGCCGCGCGCGAACGGGCGGCGCCTGGGCGCATCGGCTTCGCTGCGGCCGACGGCACGGCCGCGCATGGACGCGAGCCCGCGGTGGTCCGCAGCGTTGCCGCCTGGTGCCGGGCCGGGGGCTGGGCGGGGGCGGTCTGGACCGATCTCGAGCCCAACTATGCCGAAACGCTCCGCCGCCCCTTCAGCGTGGTCGATGCCGCAGAGTATCTCGCGGACCTCGGTGGGGAGAGCCGCGACGAGGCGGTGCGCTATATCGCGCAGGCGCCGCGGGCAACCGACACGCCGCTCCGCCGCCACCTCGAAGCGGCCGACTGGTGGCGCGCGGAGCTCCGCCGGCTCGCGCTCGCCCCCTTCTAGCGCTGTACTTTCCATGTGAGCCGTATCGCCGACCCCACATGCCCGCTCCCGCCCACGTCATCTTGGGCGGCGATGCGTAAACGCTCGGTAAGCATCACAGCATTCCGGCCGCCAACCCGGAAAACACGAGATGTTCACTCAATGTTCGATTCTTCCAGCCCACAATTACGTGGGTGGGTGCGGCCGCAGCGAGCACCCGATCGACCGGCGCGCTACTGGCCCGCCACGAGCCAGATCGCCGAGCCTGCCAGAAGCGTCGCCATGGCGATGTTGAAGGCGCGCAGCCCCGCGCCCTCGCCCAGCAGCCGTCCGATCCCGGCGCCGAAGATCGACCAGCCCTGGCTCGAACTCAGCCCGGAGGCAAGGAACAGCACCGCCGCGATCGCCGCCTCCAGCACCGGGCGCGCGCCCGTGGCGAAGGTGGCCGAGACCCCGATGCACATCACCCAGGCCTTCGGGTTGATCCACTGGAAGGCCGAGGCCTCGAGGAAACTCAGCGGCCGGCCCCGCCGCTCCCCCCGCGCCGCCCGCGCCGTCGCGATCCGCCAAGCCAGCCACAGCATCACTCCGCAGCCGAGCCAGGCCAGGCCCGTCCGCAGCGCCGGCATCGCCTGAAACACCTCGCCGAGCCCGAGCGCGATCGCGAAGAGCATCACCGGAAAGCCCACGGCCACGCCCATCGCATGGGGCAGCGTCCGCCGCCAGCCGAAGCTCGCGCCAGAGGCGGCGAGCATCATGTTGTTGGGCCCCGGCGTCCAGGTGGCCGCGAGGGCGAAGGCGAAGAGGGCGGCGGCGGTTTCCCAGCTCATCCGTCAGGCTCCTGCAACGGTTCCTCCGAGGTCAGTCCTGCTGACCTTTTGCGCCAAGATGCGTCAGGAGCGCTGACTTGTCCAGCCGAAAGCCGCTGTCGAGCCAGACCCGCTCCGCCTCCGCCAGCGCGGCACCGATCGCAGGGCCCGGGGCGTGGCCCGCGGCCAGCAGGTCCCCGGCGGCCAGCGGAAAGCGCGCCGCCGCTCCCGCCGCGATCTCCGCGCCGAGCGTCTCCCAATCCGGCGCGGGCTGGCCGATCCCCGGCTGCGCAGCGGTCGCGATCAGCGCCGCGGCCCAGGCCGCCTCCGCCCCGTGCCGCCAGGCCGCCGCCCCGGGCGCAAGCCCCGAGCTCAGCGCCCCCCGGATCCGCTCCAGGACCCGCGCCTCCGCCCGGCTGAGCCGCAGCGCCTCCTCCGGCTCCTCCCCCCCGATCGCGGCGAGGCGCACATGCCAGTCCGCCGCCCGCCCGGCCAGCGCTTCCAGATGCACCAGCGGCGCCAGCGGCGCGGCCGAGGCGCCGGGCAGGCAGCGCCAGAGCACGCCCGAGGCCTGCATCGCCGCGGTGGCCGGCGCGGGATCGGGGGCGGCGAGGAGCTTGCGCATCTCATGGCCCACCCGCTCGCGCGCCAGCCGCTCGATCCCGTCGGCCAGCGCCGCGCAGGCCGCCAGCCCGTCCGCATCGATGCCGGGCCCCTCCGCGCCCCCGCCATAGAGCGCGTGGAAGCGGAAGAACCGCAGGATCCGCAGATAGTCCTCCCGGATCCGCTCCTCCGGTTCGCCGATGAAGCGGATCCGCCGCGCCTCCAGATCCCCGAGCCCGCCGAGCGGGTCGATCACGGCGCCGGCCGCATCGGCATAGAGCGCATTGAGGGTCAGGTCCCGGCGCATGGCATCCTCCGCCATGTCCTCCGAGAAGCGCACCACCGCGCGGCGTCCATCGGTCTCCACATCCGCGCGAAAGGTCGTGACCTCGTAGCCGATCCCCTCCGCCACCGCCGTCACCGTGCCGTGCTCGATCCCCGTGGGCACCGCGCGCAGGCCCGCCGCCTCCAGCCGCCCGGTCACGGTCTCCGGGCGCAGGGGCGTGCTGAGATCCACATCGCCCGGAACCTCGCCGAGCAGCGCGTTGCGCACCACGCCGCCCACCAGAAAGGCTCGCCCCTCGAGCGCCTCCAGCACCGCGCCGAGCCCCGGCGCCGCGAGCACCGCGGGCGCAAGGCGCCGCCCCGTGCGCCAGCCGGGCGCGATGGCGGTCTCCGTGCCGCTCACTCCGGCCGCCCCGGCACCGCGGGCAGCGCCCGTCCCTCGGCCACCGCCGCCAGCCGGTCGCTCAACCCCTTCAGCATCCCCGCCGTCGCCCCCCAGATGTAGTACTCCCCCCAGGGCATGGCGTAATAGTACCGCCGCACCCCCTTCCAGAGCCGCCCCTCGCGCCGCCGGTTCGCGGGGTTCATGAGGAAATCGAGCGGGCATTCGAACACGTCGTCCACCTCCGAGGGATCGGGGCGCGGCGACCAGTCCGGATCGACCAGGCCCACGAAGGGCGAGACCCGGAAGCCCGTGCCGGTGACATACATGTCGAGCGCGCCCAGCGTCTCAACCGCCGCCGCCGGCAGGCCGATCTCCTCCTCCGCCTCGCGCAGCGCGGCATGGAGCGCGCTCGGATCGGAGGGCTCGACCTTGCCGCCCGGAAAGGCGATCTGGCCCGCATGGTGCTTCAGATGCCGCGCGCGCACGGTCAGCACCACGAAGAGCGAGGCCTCCCGCTCCACCAGCGGGCAGAGCACCGAGGCCGGCCGCTCCGGCATCGCCGTGCCAGGCGCGGGGCGGGCTCCCGGCGCCAGGTCGAAATCCGACCGCTCGCCGAGCGGCGGCAGCGAGAGGGCGGCTTCGACATCGCGGCGGGTGAGGCGCATGGGGCAGAACTGCGCCATCGCCGCCGCGGGATCAACCCGCTTGCAAGCCCTTGCGCGCTCTGGCTTGCGCCTCCCCCCCCGGCCCCGAGCACCGGCAAAGCCGCCCGGCACCGCGCCTCCGGCCGCGCGCCGCCTTGCCACCCGGGCCCGCGCAGGAAAAACTGCGCGCCCTCAGGGGCAGCGGCGAAAGACGGATGGGGCGGCGGATGCGACAGCGAGCAAGGTGGCGCGATGCGGTGGCGGCGGCGCTGGAGGGCGGTCATCCGCGCACCGGCAGCCTCGTGCCCTTCACCATCTCCGCGATCATCGTGATCAGCGCCATTGCGCAGGCGATCGAGACGGTAAAGGGCCTGCCGGACTGGCTGATCCTTGCGCTCACGGTTGTCGAGATCGTCGCCCTCATCCTCTTCGCGGTCGAATACCTGCTGCGCCTGGTCTCGGCGCAGAAGGCGCTGCGCTATGCGACGAGCTTCTGGGGGATCGTCGATCTCCTGGCTTTCCTGCCGACGCTTCTGTTCATCGGCTTCGACGCGCTGGCGCTGCGGCTCCTGCGGATCCTGCGGGTGCTGCGGCTCCTGAAGCTTGCGCGCTACGCCCATGCGCTGGAATGGCTCGGCGAGGCGATGGAAGAGGTGCGCGACGAACTCCTCGCGGTGCTGCTGGTGGCGGGGATCGTGCTCTATCTCGCCGCGGTCGGCATCTACCATTTCGAGCACCTGGCGCAGCCGGAGGTCTTCGGCTCGATCCCGCAGAGCACCTGGTGGGCCCTGGTGACGCTCACCACCGTCGGCTACGGCGATGCCTATCCCATCACGACCGGCGGGCAGATCTTTACGAGCTTCATCCTGCTTATCGGGCTCGGTATCGTCGCGCTACCGACGGGCCTGATCGCGCGCGCCCTGATGGCCAAGCGCCAGCGCGAGTACCGCCACCGCCATCAGAGCACGCTTTCCCGCGCCCACGGAGGCGGGCCGCGGGCGGCGCATGGCAGCGACCACCGCGCGCGCGGTTACAGCGGCGATCACGCAAGCGCTCAAGCGGGTGCTCGAGGGAGTACTCAGAGCGACGGCGACGGCGACGGCGACGGCGACGGCGAGGGCGACGGTGGCGCTCACAGAAGCGACCGAAGCCATGGCCA
>JBCBWF010000017.1:0-28781 GCA_039817245.1 Pseudomonadota bacterium
CCGAACACCATCGCAATGGACAAGTTCGCGGAGCTTCTAGCCGAGAAGACCGGCGGCGAGATCACACTGCAGATGTTCCATGGCGGCACCCTCGGCAGCCAGCCGGATGCCATCGAGCAGGTGCGCCTCGGCGCGCTCGAGATCGGCAACTTCAACCTCGGCCCTATCGGCCCGGTCGCCGCGGAGGCCAACGTCGTCTCGCTGCCCTTCATCTTCAAGGACGTGCCGCACATGTTCCGTGTGCTGGAGGGCGAGGGCGGCAAGAAGATCGCCGATGGCATGGCCGCCAAGGGCCTCGTGCCGCTCGCCTGGTACGATGCCGGGGCGCGCTCCTTCTACAATGGCGGCAAGCCGATCAACGCGCCCGAGGACGTGGCCGGCATGAAGGTGCGGGTCATGAACAACGACCTCTATTCCGGCATGATCGCCGAGCTCGGCGGCAACCCCTCGCCGATGGCCTTCGCCGAGGTCTACCAGGCGCTGAAGACCGGCGTGGTGGACGGCGCGGAGAACAACTGGCCCTCCTACGAGTCGACCGGGCATTTCGAGGTGGCCGGCTTCTACTCGCTCAGCCAGCACCTCATCATTCCCGAATGCCTCTGCATCAATGCCGATGTCTATGCGGGGCTTTCGGACGAGATGAAGGCCGCCGTGCGCGAGGCCGCGGTCGAGTCGGCCGCGCTGCAGCGCAACCTCTGGGCCGAGCGCGAGGCCGCGAGCCGCAAGAAGGTCGAGGCTGCGGGCGTGACCACCAACGAGGTTCCCGACAAGGCCCCGTTCCAGAAGGCCATGGCGCCGGTCTACGAGACCTATCTTGCGGAGAACCCGGATCTGCGGCCGCTGGTCGAGCTGATCCAGGCCACCGAGTGAGCCTCATCCGGCCCCGCTGCGCCCGGCCCTGCGCCGGGCGCGGCCCTTTGAGAGAACCGGAATGACCGACCGGCCCGCCGCCGACCCGCCCGCCCTTCTCCGCTGGTTCGACGCCCTGCTCGACGGCCTCGCCGCGATCTGCCGGATCGTCACAGGCGTCTCGCTGGTGGTGCTCACCGCGATCTTCGGCTGGTTGGTTTTCGGGCGCTACGTGCTGAACGCGACGCCCACCTGGGTGGAGCAGGCCGCGTTTCTCCTCGTCATGGTCATCGCCTTCCTCGGCGCCGCCGTCGGCATCCACGAGAACACGCATCTGAGCGTCACGATGCTGCGCGACGTGGCCTCCGCGCGCCTGCGCGCCGTGTTCGTGGTGGCGTCCGACATCCTGCTGGCCGGGTTCGGCATGCTGATGCTCTGGCACGGCACCCGGCTCACGCTCTTCAAATGGGGCTCGATGATCCCGCTGATCCAGTTGCCCGAAGGCCTGCGCTCGCTGCCGCTCACCATCGGCGGCGCGCTGATCCTGCTCTTCTCGCTCGGCCACCTGCTGCGTTTCGCGCTCGGGCGCGACGAGCGGCGCGATCTCGGCATGTAGGGGCGCGGAATGGGTCTTCTCGTTCTCCTCGGCCTCTTCGCGCTCTGCGTGGTGATCGGCGTGCCGGTCGCCTTCGCGCTCGGCATCTCCGCCATCGCGGCCTTCTGGTTCGAGGGCCTGCCGCTGATGATCGGCTTCCAGCGGATCGTCTCGGGCATCAACATCTTCTCGCTGATGGCGATCCCCTTCTTCATCTTCGCCGGCGAGCTCATGTTCCATGGCGGCATCGCGCTGCGGCTGGTGCGCTTCGCCTCGGCCGCCGTCGGCGCGGTCCGCGGCGGGCTCGGCATCGTCAACGTCTTCTCCTCCATGCTCTTCGGCGGCATCTCCGGCTCGGCGGTGGCGGATATCTCCGCGCTCGGCTCGATCCTGATCCCGGTGATGAAGGAGAAGGGCTACGACGCGGACTACGCGGTGAACGTGACCGTCACCTCCTCCATCGCGGGCATCATCATTCCGCCGAGCCACAACATGATCATCTTCGCCATCGCGGCGGGGGGCGGGATCTCGATCTCACAGCTCTTCCTCGCAGGCGTGGTGCCCGGTGTGCTGATGTGCCTCTGTCTCGCGCTCGCGGCCTATCTCGTGGCGGTGCGCCGAGGCTACCGGGCGGAGCGGTTCCCGGGCTGGGCCGCGCTCGGCCTCAGCTTCGTCGGCGCCCTGCCCGGCCTGCTGACCGCGGTGATCATCGTCGGCGGCGTGCTCTCCGGCGTCTTTACGGTCACCGAGTCCGGCGCCTTCGGCACGATCTACGCCTTCCTCGTCACGCTCATCGTCTATCGCAGCATGCGCTGGCAGGACTTCCTCGTGGCGGTCCGCCAGTCCGTCCGCACCACGGCGATGGTGATGATCCTGATCGCCTGTGCCGGCGCCTTCGCCTACATGCTCACCTTCTACCGGGTGCCGGACACGATGGTGGCGCTGCTGACGGGCATCACCGAGAACCCCATCCTGATCCTCCTCATGATCAACGCCGCGCTGCTGATCCTCGGCATGATCATGGACATGGCCGCGCTGATCCTCATCTGCACGCCGATCTTCCTGCCGGTCGCCAACAGCCTCGGGATGGACCCGCTGCAGTTCGGCATGATGATGATGGTCAATCTCGGCCTCGGCCTCTGCACGCCGCCGGTGGGATCCTGCCTCTTCGTCGGCTGCGCGGTCGGCAAGCTGCCGATCGAACAGGCGGTGCGGACGATCTGGCCGTTCTACCTCGCGATCTTCGCGGCCCTCATGATGATCACCTTCATCCCTGCGATCTCGCTCACACTGCCGGGGCTGATCGGGCCCTGAACCCGGTCAGCGGATGCCGGCGGCGCGCAACCCGGCCTCGAAGCGCTCGATATCGCTGCGGCTTGTCCACATCGCCTTGCGGCGGAATCGCTCGAGCGAGTAGCCCGGCACGATCTCCACCACCCGCGCGAGCGCCTCGCCGGCCTCCTCCGCGAGCCCGAGCTGCCCGGCCGAGGCTGCCCGCGCCAGATGCCCGAAGATCCAGCCCGGCCGGATCTCCACCGTCCGGCGCGCCCAGCCGAGCGCGGCGCCGTAGTCCTGCATCGCGAAGAGCGCATTCGCCATGCCTTGCGACCAGAACCAGCGCGTCGGATCCCGCGGGCTCCCCTGCAAGGCCCGCTCGAGCGGCTGCAGCGCCGAGGATGCCTCACCCGAGATCGCCAGCGCATTGCCGAGGATGCCATGGGCATCGGGCATGTTCGGATCGAGCTCGATCGCCCGCGCCGTGGAGACAAAGACCTCCTCGTGGCGACCGTTGAGGAAATGCACGAGCGCCATGGCGCAATGCGCCCGCGGCTCGTCCGGCGCGAACTGGAGCGCGGTCTCCGCATGGCGCTCGGCGGCGGCGAGCGCGGCCGTGCCCGAGCTCTGCCAGCCATGCACCGCCTCGTAGCCCGCACACCAGGCCAGTGCGGCATGCGCCGGCGCGAAATCGGGCGCCTGCGCCAGGGACTGCGCGAGGCACGCCTTTGCCGTCTCGTTGGCCTCCGCCGAGAGGAGATGCATGTGCGTGAGCGCGCGCAGATAGGCGCGCCACGCGTCCAGATCACTCGGATGCGCCCGGCGCGCGCGCTCCACCTCCGCCAGCGTCACTTCCGAGCTCAGCGTAGTGGCGATCCGCAGCGTGATCTGGTCCTGCAGGACGAAGACATCCGACATGTCTCCGTCATAGCTCTCCGACCAGAGCAGCCGGCCGAACTCCGTGTCCGAGAGCTGGCAGGTGATCCGCAGCGCATCGTCCACCTGGCGAACGCGCCCCGAGAGCAGGTAGCGCACATCGAGCGCCTGCGCGATGTCCTGCGGCAGATGCGCGGCGCCCACCAGATCATGGGTCGAGCCGAAGGAGACCACGAAGAGCCAGCGCATCCGCGAGAGCGCCGCCGCGATATCCTCGCTCAGATCCCGCGCGAAGGCGCCATTGTCGTGCGCGTTGCCAACGGAGGAGAAGGGCCGCACCGCGATCGACGGGTAGCTCTTCGTCTCCGCCTCCGGCGCAGCCGGCCCGGCGTGTGCAACCGCCGGCGCCAGGGTCTCCGGCACCGTGACCTCGCCCACGAACCGGAAGCCATAGCCGCGCACGGTCTTGACCAGCTTCTGCGCCGCGCCGTCGTCGTCGATCGCCCGGCGCACCCCGCTGATCGCGGAGGACAGCGTCCATTCCGACACGATCCGCCCCTTCCAGACCGCATCGATCAGTTCGTCCCGGCCAACCGCCCGCTCGCGCTGCTCGATCAGGAACAGCAGCACCTCATAGGCCTTGGGTTCGATATGCCGGTCCTGCCCGTCGAGCAGGAGGGTGCGGGCCGCGGTGTCGAGCTCGCAGCGAGCGAAGCGGTACTTCATCGGCCGTCTCCCCAAACACCACGCCACCGCGCCCGGAGCGCGCCCCAAGCTGCCGGACGGCTGCGCGCCCGGGGGCAGGACAGCCAGTCCCGATCCGGGAATAGGCGGCACGAGGCCCGCCGCCAAGCGAACCCAACGGATTTCCCAAGAGATTCGCAAACCGCCGCCAAGCGCCTCGGCGCACGCTCGGACAGTCTGCCCCCATCAGACAACAGACATCGGACCCGAAGGACCCATCAGATGAGCATCGAAACTGAAATCAAACCGGATCTGGCCGCGATCAAGGCCAAGCAGAACGCGACCTGGTCGTCCGGAGACTATCCCGCGATCGGCACCACCCTGCAGATCGTGGGCGAGACGCTGGCCGAGGCCATGGATCTGCGCCCCGATATGCGCGTCCTCGACGTCGCCGCCGGCAACGGCAACGCCACCCTCGCGGCGGCCCGGCGCTTCTGCCGGGTCGTCTCGACCGACTATGTGAAAGCCTGGCTGAAGAACGGCATGGAGCGCGCGGAGGCCGAACGGCTCTGCGTCGCCTTCCAGGAGGCCGATGCCGAAGAGCTGCCCTTCGACGCGGGCGCCTTCGACGCCGTCACCTCGACCTTCGGCGTCATGTTCACCGCCAACCAGGAGGCGGCTGCCGGCGAGCTTCTGCGCGTCTGCCGCCCCGGGGGCATGATCGGGCTGGCGAACTGGGTGCCGGACGGCTTCATCGGCGAGGTGTTCCGCACCATCGGGCGCCATGTGCCCCCGCCGGCCGGCCTCGCCTCGCCGCTCGGCTGGGGCACGCGCGAGGGCGTCGACGCGCTCTTCGGCGACGCTGCGGCGGAGATCATGCTCGAGCGCCGCAGCTTCGTCTTCCGCTTCCGCTCGCCCGCCCACTGGATCGAGCTCTGGCGCGAGGCCTACGGGCCCATGCGCAAGGCCTTCGACGCCGTGGGCCCCGAGGGCGCGCCGGCGCTGCAGGCGGACCTCACCGCCCTGGCGGGCGAATGGTCGCGCGACCCGCAGGCCATGATCGTGCCGAGCGATTACGCGGAGGTCATCGTTGTCCGTCGCTAGACCGATCGGAACACCGGAACCCCTGGGGCTCTTGAGGGTCTGGCCCTGACCGGTTGAGGTCAGGCAGCGAGCGGCGCCGGCATGGGGCCGCTCGCCCGCCTGCAGAAACTCCTTCGACCAGCTATTGTAGGGGCTCGTCGCGTTGGCCTTGCGCCGGCACCGCTCCTCCGTGCTCTCCTCGCCGCGCAGGCCCTCGCGCACGATGCGGCTCTTCTCCTCTGCCGCGTGATGCATGCGCGGGCGCCGGCGAATGTCCTTCACGACACGGCCGGCGGGCGGCTTGGGTGCTTCGTTTTCTGGCTCATCTCCACTCCTCGGCGGTCACGACGCGCCAGAAACCCTCCGTTACGAGATCCCCTCAGAGGTCCGATGCGCGCTGATCCCGGACTGGGGCTTTGCGCGCCCAGATCGCGCAGGCGAGGCTCGCGAGCGAGACCGCGAGCATCAGGAGGAGCAGCTTCGCCGGGCTGCCCGCGCCCGTGACGACGATGCCCGCCAGTGTCGTGAGCAGGGCGCCGATGCCAAGGGTGAGCGCGCTCGTCAGGCCCGCCGCGCTGCCCGCAAGGCTGGGCCGCACCGACAAGGCGCCGGCATTGCTGCTCGGCATGGTGAGCCCGTTGCCCATGCCGACGAAGATGGTCGCCCCGAAATAGGTGAGCGGCGTCAGGATCCCGCCCAGGAGCAGACCGAGGCCGAGGCAGAGCCCGCCGCAGGCCACGCAGCGGCCCGCGATCGCCATCGTGGTCAGCGCATAGCGCGGCGCCAATCGGCTCGAGAGGAAACTCCCGACCATGAAGCCGCCGGTAATGCTGCCGATGAAGGCGCCGAGCAGCGCGGTCGAGACCCCGAAGGTCTCCGCCGCGATCAGGGGCGCGCTGGCGATGAAGACGAAGAAGGCCCCGGTCGAGAGCGCGGTGCAGAGGGCGAAGGCCCAGAAACGCGCGGCGCCGAGGAGGGCCAGCCAGTCCTGCCGCCGCGACGCGGATGTGGAGGCGCGCTCGGCACGCGTCTCCCCGAGATCGAGCCAGCAGATCCCCAGCAGCACCGCGCCGGCCAACGCGTAGAACCAGAAATTCGCGCGCCAGCCGAACGCCGTGTCGAGCAGCCCGCCCAGCAGCGGCCCGAGCATCGGCGCGACCGCCATCGCCATGCTGATCGAGCCGATCAGACCGGCCGCCTTGCGCTCCGGATTGGTGTCGCGGACGACGGCGAGCGAGAGCGCGTAGCCGGCCGCCACCCCCGCCTGCAGCATCCGGAAGGCCAGGAAGGTCCAGACATCCTCGGCAAGCGCGCAGGCCACCGAGGCGACGACGAAGACCAGCAGGGCCACCAGCAGCACCGGGCGCCGCCCCAGCCGGTCGGAGGCCGGCCCCACGATGAGCTGCACCGCTGCGGTGACGCCGAGATAGAGCGCCACGGCCAGGCTCACCAGCGCATAGTCGGCCTCCAGATCCGCCGCGATGCTGGCGAGCGAGGGCAGGAACATGTTGAGCGAGATCGTGGAGAGCGCCGCGAGCAGGATCAGCGTGACAAGACGCGGGGGCGTTCGGGCTGGGCGCATGCTGGGATCGTCCGGTTCGCTGTGACAGGCGCGGGCGCAGGCGCGTTCGGCTCCGGAACCGGCGCGCGCCAGAGGCCGGATTGGCATGATGATTTCTGCACGAACTGGTCATGTATCCCGCCCGCGGTCTTCGGCATCACCGTCGCGACAAGATCAATGGACGGACCTCCGATATGACCGATGCGCTGACCGTAACCGATCGCTCCCGCCTGCGCCGCAGCCATACGCGGGGGCATTTCGATCGCGAGACGATCGATGGCATCCTCGATACGCAGCCGATGTGCAGCGTGGGCTACATCATCGAGGGCAAGCCCCATGTGACGCCGACGCTGCAGTGGCGCGAGGGCGACCATGTGTACTGGCACGGCTCCTCGGCCAGCCGGGCGCTGCGCCATTCGCGCGCGGCGGAGGTGTGCCTGAACGTGGCCATTCTCGACGGGTTCGTGCTGGCGCGCTCGGGCATGCACCACTCGGTCAATTCCCGCTCGGTCACGCTCTACGGCACCGCCTTCATCGTGGACGATCCGGACGAGAAGCTGCGCAAGCTGAGCCGCTTCGTGAACGGGCTCTTCCCGGGCCGCTACGAGACGCTCCGCCCGGACCACGTGCAGGACCTGAAGGCGACGATGGTGCTCGGGATGGAGATCCGCGAGGGCGGCGCCAAGATCCGCACCGGCGGGCCCATCGACGAGGAGGCGGACTATGCCCTGCCGATCTGGGCCGGCGTCATCCCCGTGCGCACCGAGATCGGCGCGCCGGAGCCCGATCCCCGGAACCTGCCGGACATCGCCGTGCCCGAGCATGTGACGCAGTTCCGGCTCTAGGGGCGTCAGATCAGGCGCGACAGGGCCTCGGCGAAGCGCTGCGCCTTGCGTGCATCGGCGCGGGCGAAGCCGACGACGAGCCCGCGCTCGCGGCTCCGGATGCAGAGGCTGGAGAGCGGGCGCACCTGAAAGCCCTCCCGCCAGAGCGCCTCGGCGATCCCGCGGTCGTCCAGTGCCGCATCGATGCGCACGAGGCTCTGCAATCCGCCATCGGGCAGGGAGACATGGACGCTGTTGCCGAGACGCAGGCGGATGGCGGAGGTGAGGCACTCCATCCGCTTCTGGTAGACCCGCGCCGAGGCGCGCAGGTGCCGCGCGAACTGGCCGGAGCGGATATAGTCCGCCAGCGCGGCCTGCACCTGCACGTTGACGCCGTAGCCCAGGGCGCGATGCGCCGCGCGCACCGGGCCGATGAGCGAGCGCGGCGCCAGGATCCAGCCGAGGCGGAGCCCGGGCAGCATGCTCTTGGACACCGTGCCGAGCAGCGCGACCGAGCCGGTCTCGTCGAGCGAGAAGATCGGCGGGACATTGACCCCCTTCCAGACGAAATCGGCGTCGTAATCGTCCTCCAGGACCAGCGCGCGGTGCGCATTGGCCAGCGCGAGGATGGCGAGCCGGCGCTTCAGCTTCATCCGCGTGCCCGTCGGGTACTGGGTGGAGGGGGTCGCGTAGAGAAGCCGCGGCGCGGCCGTGAGGCGCGCGGCCTCCAGCGGGTCCGCGAGCGGCTCGACCGCAAGGCCGCGCGCCTCGAAGACGGCCCGCCCGCCCGCATAGCCCGGATCCTCCATCAGCACCGTATCGCCCGGATCCGCGATCAGATCGGCCATGAGCGCCAGCGCGCTCTGGGTCCCGGGGGTGATGAACACCTGATCGGGCGCGACATTCACCCCGCGGCTGCGCCGCAGATGCACCGCGAGGGCCTCGCGCAGCTCGGGCAACCCTTCGAAGGCCCCGTACATATCGTTCTGGCGCTGCGCGCGCCGCGCGGCCCGGCGCAGGCAGACCGCCCATGCGTCGCGCGCGAAGAGGTCGGGGTCCGGCAGGCCGGGCGCGAGGGCCTCGACATCGCCGACGGTGTAGTCCGCCCGCCGGGGCGCGCTCACGCTGCGCCCGCGGGCGGAGAGGGCGATCCGGGCTGCCTCCGGCGGGGCCTCGAGCGCCTCTTCCGGCAGCGCGCTGATCCTCGGCCGGGCACCGCGGCGGGTCTCGATGACCCCCTCGGCGCTCAGGCCCTCATAAGCCTCGATCACGCTGTTGCGCGAGATCGACAGGGCCTCCGCCGCGCGCCGCGTCGAGGGCAGTTCGTCCGCCGGACGCAGCAGCCCCTGGCTGACCGCCTGCCGCACCGCGATGCGCAACGCGATCGCCTTGCCCGCACCGGGGGGCGCGAACCGCTCGTAGAGGGCGGCGATCTCAAGTGGCTCTCTCATTTCCTGCACTTCTGGTTCTCTCTTGGAACCAGTTTGATCGCATCCTTGCGCCGATGCAATCTCGGAGGCTGACACGGCGCGCCTTCGACCAAGGGCCGAGGCCCGGCCGGGCATCGCGATGAGGGCGGCGGAGGGGGAGGCGGGAGCCATGAAGACGGATCGTCTCGACATCCGGGAAATCGCGGAGGCGGATCTGCCGGCGCTCGGCGCGCTCTACCAGCACCTGATCCCGGGGGATGATGCGCCCGCGCCGGCCGAGGCCGCCGAGATCCTCCGCCGCTTCCGCGCCTATCCGGGCAGCGCCATCCTCGGCGGCTGGCGCGGCGCGCGGCTGGTGGCGAGCTGCACGCTGGTCGTCGTGCCCAACCTGACGCGGGGCGGCACGGCATACGGGCTCGTGGAGAACGTCGTCACCCACAGCGCGCATCGCGGGCAGGGTTACGGGCGCGCGATGCTGGATAGGGCCACCGAGAGGGCCTGGGCCGCTGGCTGCTACAAGCTGATGCTGATGACCGGCTCACGCCACCCCGCAACGCTCGCCTTCTACGAAGCGTCCGGTTTCGAGCAGTCCAAGACCGGCTTTCAGAAGCGCCGCATCCCGAAGCGCCCAGAGCCCTGATCGCGCAGCGGCAGGCGCCCTCCCGCGGCCGGCGAGCGATCGCTCCCCGGCCATGCACCGCGCCGGGCCCGCTCAGGCCGCCGCGAAGGACGCATCCCAGAGGAAGAGTTCGGCGACCACGAGGCCGCGCGGCCCCGGCGCGGTGCGGCAGCCGACGGCTTCGCCCTCCACCAGCGTGGGCCAGCCGGCACGGCGCAGCGTCTCCATGTGCACGAAGATATCCGCCTCCAGACCGAAGATGTTCACGAAGCCGTAGCCGCGCTGGCGGTCGAACCATTTCACGCGCGCGGGCTCGATCGGCCCCCGCTCTTCGCCGACATCTTCCAGCGCCTCGATGAGGCCGTACTCGCGCGGATAGGCCTCTGCGAGCGCGGAGACATGCAGCACCTCGATCGCGCGCCATCCCTCGATGGTCTGCACCGCGCGCACCGCGATCCGCGCACCCTCGGCCGGAACACGGCCATCGGGCGTCGTGGCGCAGCGCCCGGGCAGAAGCACGTCGTGGCTGCTGTCGTCGAGCCGCGCAAAGCCATAGCCCCTGCGCCCATCATACCATTTCACGGTGCCGTGGAGCTCTGCGGATCTGTTCTAGTGAGGGTTATCCATTCTGGTCTCCAATTTCTCTCTCCGGCCGGCGCAAGGACGCGGCGGTTCGGAATGCTTCAGACAAGAGGGGGGGATGAGAGAGCGCGCTGCCGTCTCAGAGGGCGAGCAGCACGCCGGCGCCGAACACGGTGGCCACGGAGCGGGCGATGTCGGTGATGTTGGTGACGGTGCTGTCGTAGCAGGCGATGGCATCGCCCGGCAGGAGATAGGGATCGAGGTCGTCGCGGTCGGCGCGGCGCAACAGGTCCTCGATCCGCCGCTCGATCACCACCGAAGCGCCCGTCATGGGATTGCGCGAGAAGAGGACGGCGTAGCGATCCGCATTCGTCATCTGCGTGCCGCCGACGCAGTTCATGCTGGTCACCGCCTGCAGGAAGCGCGCGCCATAGGGCATCTGGCGCGTCTCGCGGCCGATGGCGGAAAGCGCGTTGGCGTCCGCCGGCTTGGTGAGGTTGGAGAGATAGATGCTGACGCCCGGCGGCGAGACCGCGTTCGGCACCATCAGCGCCTCCTGGAAGCAGCCGCGCGAGGGCACCTCGACGCGGTCGCCCGCAATGAGGCTCACATCCTCGAAGGCCTGTCCGCCGATCGCGCCGGTGAGATCCAGGATCCGTGCCTTGCCGGCGCGAGTGAGGCGCACCCGGGCGAGATCGGCATCGGGGCGGATACCGCCGGCCGCGCGCAGGGCCGCAGAGACGCTGCGGGTGCCGCCGCCGGCGCCGATCGCGTCCTGGCGGGCGGTGTCGCGGTCCTCGCCGCCGACGCGGCCGATCGCGTGCTGGCCGGGCTCGAAGACCGCGCCGGAGACCAGGATGCGCGCCGAGGCGGGATCGGCGAGGCGGACCGAGACGCGCGGCGCGCGCCGGTAGAAGCCCTCGCGCACCAGGCGCTCGGCCACGTCGCGCTCCAGCGCGGCGGCATCGCGGCCGAGCGCTGCGAGGGGGCTCAGATGCGGCAGCCGCAGGGCGCCGTCCGCCGAGATCTCGAAGGCACCGGTGAAGACCGCGTCCGAGCCCACCGAGACCGAAACGAGATCGCCCGGCGAAAGCGCCTCGGCGCTCGGCACCCATGCGCCGGGCGAGACGGGGCTGGCGGTCGTGCAGCGGTTGGCGTTGAGCACGGCCGAGCGTGTGAGGCGCGCGTCGCGCAGGTCATCCTCGGTCGATCGGTACTGGGCCTGGTAGGCGCGCCCCTCGCCGGCGGGTTCGGCATTCTCGGGCGTCTTCATCGCCGCGCAGCCGCAGATCAGCGTCATGGCGGCGACGGACAGAGCGTTCAAGCGACGCATCGGTTTCTCCTTCGCGAGATCCGTTAAACACAAGTTAGCGGATACCCGGTCAGGCGCTGTCGCGTGTGGGTGCAACCGGGGGCCGGCACCGCGCATCCGGCGCCCCGGCTATACGAAAGGACAGGACCGCACGCCGTCCGCGCCGCGGGCCTAGCCGGGCGCATCCAGGCGGCGCCGAACCCCCGGCGTTAAAGAGATCTCAACCAAATTCGACCCTTTCCCGCCGGAGCAGCCGCGCATGAGCGCCACGACCGACAGTGCCGATATCCCGACCGGCTTTCGCCGCGCGCTCCTCGCCTATGGCGCGTCGGAGGCCGCGGCGAAGCTGACCCGGTTCGGCGTGGTCCTCGCAGTGGCGCGGAGCATGGATCTCGCCGCCATCGGGCTCGCCGCCGCCGCCATGGCCTCGGGGGAGATCCTGAAGGCGCTGGCCGAGACCGGGGCGGGGCAGCGCATCATCTCGGCCCCCGCCTCGGCCCTCGAGGTCACCTGCCGGCAGGCGCACCGTCTGATGTGGGTCTGGTGCGCGGGGCTCAGCCTCGCGCAGCTCGCCATCGCCGGGATCTGGCTCGCGAGCGGCGGCGATCCGCTGGTGGCCGGCATGATCGCGATCCTCGCCGCGGAGTATCTCTTCATGCCCGGCGGCATCGTCCAGGCCGCGCTCGCGATGCGCGAGGGGCGGATGACCGGCACGGCTGCCGTGGCCGGCGGGCAGGTCGTGGCGCAGAACCTCGCCACCATCCTGCTGGTGCTGGCGACGGCGCATCCGCTGGCGATCGTCCTGCCGAAACTGCTGGCGGCCCCGGTCTGGCTCCTCGGCATGCGCCGGCTTCGCCCGTGGCGCGCCGACCGGCGGGTGGCACCCGGGCCGCTCCGCCCCTTTCTCGCCTATGGCGGGCCGGTGATCGGCATCGAGCTCGTCAAGGCGCTGCGCCTGCATGCGGACAAGCTGGTGATCGGCGGGCTGCTGGGGCCGGAGGCGCTGGGTCTCTACTTCTTCGCCTTCAACGCGGGGCTGGGGCTCGCGACCTCCGTCAGCCAGGCCTTCTCGCTGGTCCTGCTGCCGCATCTCTGCCGCGCGGGCGACCGGATGGCCGCGCTCGGCGGGGCGATGCGGCTCGCGCTCGCGGCCCTGGTGCCGCTGGTGCTCGCACAGGCGGCGCTCGCGCCCGTCTACGTGCCGCTCGTCTTCGGCGCGCGCTGGGCCGAGGCCGCGGGGCTCGTCGGCGTGCTCTGCCTGATGGCGGTGCCGCAGATCCTCTGGTCCGGTGCCGCGCAGGCGCTGCGGGCCGAGGCGCGGACCGGGCGCGAATTCGCCGTCACCGCCGCGATGGCCGGCGCGCTGATCGCCGGCACCGCCATGGCCGCACCCCACGGCCTCTCCGCCATCGCCTGGACGCAAGTGGCCATCGCCGCCGCGATCCAGCTCACCGCCGCCTGGCCGGCCATTGCGGCCGCCTTCCACCGCCCTCGAACCCTGGAGGCCTGAGCCATGACCTCACCGCGTATCTCCGTCGTGATGCCCTGCTTCAACGCCGCGCGCCATCTGCGCGCGACCCTGGAGAGCCTCGCCGCGCAGACCCTCGCCGATTGGGAGCTGATCGCCGTGGATGACGGCTCCACCGACGCGACCTGGGCGATCCTCGCCGAGGCCGAGGCCCGCGACCCCCGCATCCGTGCACTGCGCACGCCCAATGGCGGCCCGAGCCGGGCGCGCAATCTCGGCGCCATCGGGCTTGCCCGCGCCGACCTCCTCGCCTTTCTCGACGCGGACGATCTCTGCGTGCCGGAGCGGCTGGCGCGCCTCGTCGAGACCTTCGACGCGCGCCCCGGCACGGCCGGGCTCTACGGGCGCGTCGGCTTCTTCCGCACCGATCCGGCGCGGCCGGACGCCATCTCCGCGATCCGCCGCACCCCGCTCTCGGCCAGCGTGCTGCTCGGCGAGAACCCGGTCTGCACCACCTCCAACCTCGCGCTACGGCTGGATGCGTTCCGCGATGTGGCGGGCTTCGACGAGCGGCTCGTGCATCACGAGGATGTCGACCTGCTGCTCCGCCTCGTGGCCGCCGGCGCACGGATCGAGGGGATCGACGCGCTGCAGGTCCGCTACCGTACCAGCGAGGCGGGGCTCTCGGCGGATCTCGACGCGATGCGCCGGGGCTGGCGCGAGACGCTGGAGCGCGCCGACAGCCGCGCCCCCCTCGACCGCGCCACGCGCCGCCGAGCCGAGGCGATCCATCTGCGCTATCTCGCCCGCCGTGCCCTGCGCACCGGGCACCCGGCGCGGGAGGCGCGCCGGCTCGCTGTCACCGGGTTCGGCCGCAGCCCCGTCGCCTTCTTCGACATCCCCCGCCGCGGCGCGCTCACCCTCGCGGGTGCGCTCGCGGCCCCGTTCCTGCCGCGCGCGCTTCGCCGCCGGCTCTTCGCCTGACCGATCCCGACCGGAGAACCCCGAGATGATTGACAGAACGCATACCGTCCCCCGCGCCTCCATCGTGGTGCCGGCCTACAAGGCCGCCGGCACCATCGCAGAGACGCTGGAGAGCCTCCTCGCCCAGACCTTCACGGATTTCGAGATCGTCGTCGTCGACGACGGCACCCCCGACAATACGCTCGATGTGGTCGCGCGCTTTCGCGATCCGCGCATCCGCGTGGTGCGCCAGGCCAACCGGGGCCTCGCCGGCGCGCGCAATGGCGGGCTGATCGCGGCGCGCGGCGCCTATATCGGCTTCTGCGACGCGGACGATCTCTGGGAGCCGAAGAAGCTCGCCACCCATGTCGCCCATCTCGACGCGAACCCGGAGGTGGGCATCAGCTTCTCCGGCTCGCGGCTGATCGATGCGGCAGGCCGCCAGCTCCGCCTCGCCCAGACGCCGAAGCTGCGCGGGATCACGGCCTTCGACGTCCTCCTGCGCAACCCGATCGGCAACGGCTCGGCCGCGGTGGTGCGCCGCACCGCCTTCGACGCCATCGCCTTCCGCCCGGCCGGCGAGACACGGCGCTGGTGGTTCGACGAGCGCTTCCGCCAGTCCGAGGACATCGAGTGCTGGACCCGCTTCGCGCTCACCACCGACTGGCGGATCGAAGGCGTGCCGGGGCTGCTCACGCGCTATCGGGTGAACCCGGGCGGGCTCTCCGCCGATCTTGGGCGCCAGCATGC
Source organism: Pseudomonadota bacterium (assembly GCA_039817245.1). Taxonomy (GTDB): domain Bacteria; phylum Pseudomonadota; class Alphaproteobacteria; order Rhodobacterales; family Rhodobacteraceae; genus Thermohalobaculum. Next base: position 14,872 of record JBCBWF010000017.1, read on the forward strand.
GAGCTGGGAGCGGATGATCGAGCGGATGGGCGAGATCGCGCCGGCCTTCGTGGCGCGCCACGCGCCGGCCGCGCGGGCCTATCAGCTCCGCTACCTCGCGCGCCGGGCGGTGGCCCAGCGCGACGGCCGGCTCGCGATCTCGCTCATGGCCCGCGCGCTCGCCGCGTCGCGCCGGCCGCTGGTGGTCGAGCTCGGCAAGACCCTCACCACGCTCGCTGCCGCCGCGGTGCTCACCCTCCTCGGCAGCGGCGGCTATGCGCGCGCGGAAACGGCGGCGCTGAGCGCCGTCCGCCGCATCGCGTGACCCCCGTCGAAAGGAGCGGAACCATGACCCCGACCATCATCCACCTCGTCGACGACGCCTCGCCCGGCGGTGTGATGCGCATGCTCGAGCATATGCGCAGCGCCCCCGGCCTCCGCCGCGAGGCCAGCCACAGGCTTCACGTGATGCGCCGCGGCCGGCTCGGCGCCCCGCGGCTGGAGGCCGATGTGATCGTCTCCCATCTCGCGGTCACCTGGGCGAACCTGCCGATGTTCACGGCCCTCCGGGCGCTGAACCCGACCGTGCCGCTCATTCATGTCGAGCACAGCTACACCGAGGCCTTCGTGGCGGCGAAGATGGTGCCGCGGCGGCGGTTCGGGACGCTGATGCGCGTCGCCTTCTCGGTATTCGACCGGATCGTGGCCGTCAGCGACCCGCAGGCGGTCTGGCTCGAGCGGCGCGGCTTCGTGCCCGCCTCGCGGCTCTCGGTGATCAACCCGTCGGTCGATCTCGACCCCTTCCTCGCGCTTGCGCCGCGCCACCTATCGCGCCCCCGCGCGTTCGGCCTGATCGGCCGGCTCGACGAGCAGAAGGGCTTCGACATCGCGATCCGCGGCTTCCGCGCCGGGGCGGCGGCGGATAGCAGCCTGCTGGTCTTCGGCGAGGGCGCGGAGCGCGCGCGGCTCGAAGCGCTGGCCGAGGGCGATCCGCGCATCCGGTTCCTCGGCTGGGCGGAGAAGCCGGCCGCCGCGGTCGGCGCGTGCGACGCGGTGCTGATGCCCTCGCGCTGGGAGGCTTTCGGGCTCGTGGCGCTGGAGGCGCAGGCGGCGGGCCGGCTCCTCCTCACCTCCGCTGTCGACGGGATGGCCGAGCATGCGCGCGGCGGGGCCATGGTCATCGGCGCCAACACCGCCGAGGCCTGGGCCGAGGCAATCGGCAGGCTCGGCTCGGAGAACCACGCGGAGCGGATCCTGCGCGGCCGGTTCCGCGCAAAGACCGCCGCGCACCAGTTCGCGCATGCGTGGGAGGCGCTCGTCGCAGCCCTCCTCCTGCCGGCCGCATACGACCGCGCCGCCTGAGCGCAACGACCACGAGGGGTGGGGAGAGGGGGCGCGGGCCGAGATCCGCGCCCCTTTTCTTTGCCCCCGGTGCCTTGCGCGCCTCACGGCAGGCGGATCAGACGGGCTCCGCGCCCTCACGCAGCTCCCGCGCATGGATGCCGAGGATCAGCAGCGCCGGCCAGAGCAGGTAGACCTCGATCTCGATGTTCTCGCCGAAGGACAGGATCACGAAGACCAGCATGATGCCGAGGGGCAGCCGCCCGCGCGCGCCCCTCGCGGCATCGGCGAGCGCAAGGCCAAGCTGCCAGAGGAGCGGCCCGAGCAGCGCGAAGAGCCCCACCAGCCCCTTCACGAAGAGCAGGCCGAACCAGGTGTGATGGCTGCCGATCGGCATGTACTCCACCAGATGCGGCCCAGGCTGTACGGTGCCATGGCCGAACCACACCGCCTCGCTCTGCCAGCGCTCCTCGGCGATGCGCTGCAGGGTGGCGCGCACGCGGGTGCTGTCCGCCCGCGCGTTCTTGAAGCCCGCGACCGCGTCCTCCGCGAGCCGCAGGAGCGGCACGCCGAGCGCCGCGAGCGCGGTCACGGCAACGCTCGCCACCCCCCAGGCCCAGGCGCGCAGAAAGAGCGGCATGAGCCGCGGGCCGACCGAGCAGACCACGAGCGCCACGAGGCTCATGCGCGACTTCGAGAGCAGGATCATCGCGACGCCCGCCAGCAGCCCCGCGAGCATCCAGCGCCGGTCCCGCTCCTCCAGCGCGAAGAGCACCATGACCACGCCGAGCAGGCCCGCGAAGGGCGACCAGGGCGCGAAGAACTGCCAGCGCGGCGTCCAGCTCGCAGGATCGAGGGTGTAGAGAAAGACGGTGAAGTATTCCGGCCCCGGCCCGCCCACGACCTTGAGCGGCGAGACGAAGAGAGCGGATGGCGCGCCGATATAGGGTGCGAGCACCATCACCGGCAGCAGGCAGAGCGTCCAGAGCCCCACGACGCATTGCGCGCGCACGATCGGCGCGCGGCGCAGCGGCAGCACCGCACCGGCGAGCGGCAGCAGCGCCATCATCGCCCAGCCCTTCGCCCAGCCGATGCTCGACTTGATGGTGGCCCTGGCACCGAGCGCCCAGTCTGTATGGCCCACCCATAGCGCGACCAGCATCACCAGCATGCCCGCGATCCAGCCCCAGACCACCGCCGGCACCGGGCCTGCGGGGCGGAGATCCGGGCGCATTGCGGGGCCGAGATAGAGCGCGAGGCACGCCATCCCCGCCAGCAGCCAGGCGATCACGGGGCCCACGATGTAGAGCGCGCCGATGGCGTAGAACGGCCAGGTCGCCCGGATCGTCCAGGCGACCATCGCCTCCGCCGGGTTCTGTGCCCCGGCGGGTCCGCCGCTCATTGCGCTGTGACCTTGCGGATCAACCAGTCGATGACGGGCCGGCGCAGCCAGGCGAGCGCGAGGGCGACGAGGAGGCAGAGCGTGCCTGCGATCCCGGCCGCAACCGCGATCAGGGTCCGCGGCGAGGAGGGGCTCTGCGGCAGCGAGGCCGCCTCGAGCACCTGCACCAGCGGATAGGAGGCGTAGAGATCGGATTTGGAGGTGTCGACCCGCGCGAGGGCGGAGGCGAAGACGGCCTCGGCCACCTGGTAGTCGCGCGTCAGATCGTCGAGGCGGGCCGCCGCCTCGCGCAGCCGGTCCACGCGCGCATCGGCCAGCGCGACCTTCTCGGCCAGCACCGCGCGACGCGCGGCGAGACCGTCGCGCTTGGCCTCAAGGCGCACGAGCTCGGCGAGAAGTGCGGCGCGCTCGCCATCTGCGGCGAGGTCGATCTCGGCGGCGAGGCGGTCCACGGCCAGCCCCGTGAGCTGTCCCGCCCGCGCCTCCATCCGCCCGATGGTGCCGTTGTAATGGTCGCGCGCGGCGACAAGGACCGGGTGGCGCTCGCCATATTCGCCCCGCGCAGCGGCCAGCTCCGCGGCGGCGGCGGCCATGGCGGCGGCGAGCGCGCGGAACTCGGGATCCGCACCGAGCTTCAGCGCCAGCGCGGCGGTGCGGGCATCGAGACGCAGCACCGCCTCCAGCGTCGCGACCCGGATCGCGGCTTCCTGATGCGCGGCCTCCAGATCGCGCTTGCGCGCCGCCAGCACCTCGCGGTCGTTGACGATCTCGGTGTACTGCTCCGGCGCGCTGAGCCCGCTCTCGCGCTGCAGCGCCGTGATCGCCTCGCGGATCCCGGAGACATCGGCCTCGTAATCGGCGATGGCGCTGCGCGCACTCTCGGCGCGGCGGGTCTGCTCGTCATGGCGCAGGCTCTCGAGCTCGGCGAGGAAGGCGGCGGTCAGCGCCTCGGCCCGGCCCTGCGCGGCCTCCGGCGTCGCCCCCTTCATCTCGAACATCACTAGCCCGGTCTGGTCGACGAGGCGCACGCGCGGCGCATCGAACGCCGCCGCCGCGCCCGCCTGCTCGCCCGCCTGCCCGCCCGCCTGCCCGGCCGCCGCATCGAGCACCCGCTGCGAGGCCAGAAGGCGCTTGTAGGTCACCGTCGGGCTCAGCGACGGGCTCGCATAGGCCGAGTTGGCGAAGGAGGAGGCCTGCCCGATCTCCGACAGGCTGATCGAGCTCGCGGCGCCCGAGCCCGGCAGGATCAGCGAGACCGAGGAGGTGTAGGACACCGGCGCGAGCTGCAGATAGGCCACCACCGGCCCCCAGAGCGCCGCGACGCCGAGCGCCGCGATGAGCGCGTAGCGCGGCAGCCGGCCGAGATCGTCGATCCGCCCGCCGAAGATCTGGCGCCGGACCGACCAGACCCGGCGCGCCGAGCGCACGAGGCGGATGCCCCGCTCCGGCCCTGTCTGCCACTCCGAGCGCAGTCGCAAGACCGGCTCGGCAATCTCCACCCGCATGTTCATCACGCACCCCCTTCTGGCGTCCAGACCCTACCAAGGCAGGGGCCGTCGCCGGGGGGTGCAGCCGGTCACGCGGCGGAGGCAGTTGGCGCCGGACCTATCCGAACGGATAGGCAGGGGTCAGAACAGCCCCGCCTCCTTGGCGATCATCGCCGCCTGCGTGCGGTTGCGCGCATCGAGCTTGCGGCAGAGCGTCTTGACGTGGAGCTTGATGGTGACTTCCTGCAGGTCGAGCTCGCGCGCGATCTCCTTGTTGGAGAGCCCGCGGCGCAACCCGTCCAGCACCTGGCGCTCGCGGTCGGACATGGAGGCGGCGAGCGGATGCACCTCCTCCACCGCCGGCGCGGTCATGAAATCGAGCGGCGCGTATTTCTCGCCCATCGCCATGAAGCGCACGGCGTTGAGAAGCGACTTCGCGGCCATGGTCTTGGGCAGGAACCCGGCCGCCCCGCGATCCAGCGCCTCCTGCGCCACGGTGCGGTCGGCGGTGCCGGACATCAGCGCCACCGGCGCGCCGCCATTGAGCGCACGCGCCTCGTCGAGCCCGGCAAGCCCGTCCATCCCCGGCATGGCATAATCGAGCAGCACGAGATCGAACGGCCCCTCCGCCTCGATCAGCCCGCGCGCGCCGGGAAAATCGTCCGCCACCGAGAGCTCGAAGCCGCCCTCGCGCTCGAGAAACGCCTTGATCGTGTCCCGGACCAGCTCGTGATCGTCCGCCAGCAGGATCCTCACTGCCTCACCATCCCATCCTTCGCGCACGCCCTCAGCGCGGCTCGCCCCCTTTGAGAATGGCGCGCGAGACCGCGGCCTGCAAGCTGCCGGGTGTCACCGGCTTGGCCAGCACCGCATCGGCGGACATGGCGTGGTTGTGCACCTCGGCCAGCGCGCTGCAGAGCACGATGGGCAGCGCCGGGGCCACCGCCCGCACCGCCTCGGCCAGCTCCGCGCCGGTCATGCCGGGCATGTCGTAGTCGGTGACGAGCAGGCCCCAGCTCGCCGGATCCTCCACGACCGCCTCCAGGGCGTCGCGCGGATCCTCGCAGATCGCGACCTCGGCGCCCGCCTGCTCGAGCAGGGCGGCGATGCTGCGGCCCACATCGGGGATGTCGTCGCAGACCAGCGCGAGGACACCCGCGAGATCCACAACGCCCCCCTGCCCCGCCTCCGCCTCCGCGGCCTCTGCCGGCGCCGCGCGCGTGGTGTCGAGCGGCCAGAAGATCCGGAAGGTGCTGCCCCGCCCGGGGGTGGAGACCACGTCCACGGCCCCCCCGAGCTTCGAGATCACGCTGGAGACCACCACGAGCCCCAGCCCCGTGCCGTCATCGCCCTTCGTGGTGTAGTAGGGCCGGAAGATCCGGCGGCGCTCCGCCTCGTCCATGCCCTTGCCGGTGTCGCTCACCTCGATCACCGCGTAGCGCCGGCCCGCGCGCAGGGTGCCCACGAGCGCGTTGCCGCCGAGCTCGCCCTCCTCGGCCGCGCGCAGGCGGAGCGCGACGCTGCCCGCCCCGTCCACCAGCGCATCGCGCGCATTGATGCCGAGATTGAGGATCACCTGCAGCATCTCCGTGGCGTTCGCTTCCACGGGCATCGGCGCCTCTGGCATCGCGATGGTCGTCTCTACCGTGCGCGGCATCCCGGCGCGCAGCAGATCGCCCGCCTCCTGCAGCACGCTGCGCATGTCGATCGCCGCCGTCTCCACCTTGCGCGCGCCGAGATCCATCAGGCGACGCACAAGCTCGCCCGAGCGCTCGGCCGCGCCCACGATGCGCATGAAATGCGTGGCCTTTTCCGGATCCGCCGTGAAATCGGGCTCCAGGAGCGCCGTGCTCGTCGTGATCACCGAGAGCAGGTTGTTGAAGTCATGCGCGATCCCGGCGGCGAGCTGGCCGATCGCCTCGCGCCGCTGCGCGGTCTGGAGCTGGTCGCTGAGGCGCGCGCGCTCACGCTCCGCGCGGCGGCGCTCGCCCACATCGCGCGTGACGCAAACGATGCCGATCCCCGCGAGATAGGTGAGCGAGACCTCCTGCTCCACCGGCTCGCCATTCTGCATGCGCCCCGCGATCTCGCCACGCCAGCGCCCGCTGGCCATCAGCTCCGGCATCCCTTCGCGCTCGATCCGCGCGGCGTTCTCGGCGGTGTAGAGGGTGCTCCAGGGCCGGCCCAGCACCGCGCTTTCGCTCTCGTAACCGAACATCGCGAGATGGGCCGGGTTGAGATAGACGAACCGCCCCGCCTCATCGGTCACCGCGATGCCGTCCTGGGCCGCATCGATGGCGGCGGCGCGCTGGGCCAGCATCCGCTCCGTGGCCTTCAGCGCGGTGATGTCGGTGGCGATGGAGACCGCACCGCCGTCTTCGGTCGGCTGGTCGTTCACGAGCAGGATCCGCCCGTCCGGCAGGTCCTCCTCCCGGTCCGCATCGCCGCCGAAGAGCCGGTTCAGCCGGCCCCGCGCCTCGCTGCGCGCGGCGCGCGCCTGCAATCCCAGGCTGGTGAGCCGTGCCGTCCAGGCATCCACGAACCGCGCGCCATCGGCGAAGAGGCTGCCGGTCTCGTCGAAGAAATCCCGGTAGGCCGCGTTGGCGAAGACCACGACACCCGCCGGGTCGAGCACGATGAAGCCCTCGGAGGTGGCCGAAAGCGCCGAGATCAGCCGCTGGCGCGCGGCGTCGCGCTCCGCCGCCGCGGCCCGCTCGGCGGTGATATCCGTCTGCGTCGCGACCACATGCGTGGCCTGGCCGGCCTTGTCGAGCACCGGGAAAAGGGTGAGGCGGTTCCAGAACAGCGTACCGTCGCGCCGCCGGTTCTGCAGCGTGAAGCTGCCGGGCGCGCGCGCCGCCACCGCCTCGCGCAGCCTTGTGCGCTCCGGGCTTGCCGGGTCCTCGGCGGAGAGCAGGCGGCAGTTCTGCCCAAGCACAGCGTCGCGCGCATAGCCGGTCAGGTCCAGAAAGGCGTCGTTCACATAGACCAGCGGCAGGTCGGCGCTTCTGGCATCCGCGATGGCAACGCTGGCGGAGGAGCCGTCGATCACGCCCGCCAGCAGCGCGTTGCGCTCGGCCAGCCGCAGCGTCGCCAGCCCCTGCGCCGCCAGCACCGAGAGCCGCTGCAGCAGCCGCTGGTCCCCCGCGCCGAAGGCCGCGGTGCTCTGCGACAGGCAGAGGATCGCGCTCAGCCGGTCTTCGGGCAGCGCGATCGGCACCGAGAGCATGGCGCGGTAGCCGTGCAGCGGCTCCGGCATCCGCGGCCAATGCCCGAGCTGGCGCGTATCGGCGATGCGCATCGCCCGCGACCGCGCGCCGAGCGCGACCGCGAGCGTCAGCCCCGCAAGCGCCGGCTCGGTCGAATGCGCGATATGCCCGCGCCCCCGCGGCCCGGAGAGCAGGGCGACCGCATCGCAGCCGAGGCTCGCGCGGATGGAGGCGAGCAGCCGCGGCAACGCCTCGTCCGGCCGCTCGGCGGCAGTCATCACCGAAAGCCCGTCGAGCAGCGCGTTGCTCTCGCGCAGGGCCGCCGCCTCGCGCTCGCGCAGGAGCTTCAGTTCCAGCAGCGCCTCGCGGAGAGCCTCGTCCTTCTCGGTCATGATCCGTCGCTTCGCCCCCGGCGGCCGCCCCGGCCCCGAGGCTAGCGCGCGAAGGTCACGCAGGAAATCATCAGGTTCCCGTGCCTGTTGCGCTCGCCGAGCACCGCACCCTGCTCGCCGAAGGTGAAGAGGCCGAGGGAGGGGGCACCGCCGAGCGCGCGGTCCACCTCGGCGGCGACCTCGTCCATCCGCTCCCGCACCGCCAGCATGCAGCCGCCGCAGAAGATCACGAGCGCGCCCGCGATGTCCTCGCGCGCCATGGTCCCGCGCTCCGCGGCGAGGCTCGCCACCCGCCCGGCACGGCGCACGAGGCTGTCCGGCGAGCCGGTCATCAGCGTCAGCCGCTCCCCGGGCGCGACATCGGCGAAAAGCTCGATCGAGCCGTCCGGATGGGCGGTCGCGGGATGGGCGAGGAGGTAGAAGGGCACATCCGCCACATCGCCCGCATGCCGGCCGAGCGGGTGGAGCGTGCTCTCCGAGAGGATCGTGGCGGGGCCGGCGCTCGTGTCCGGCGCCACCGCCCCGCCGGTCCATTCGGCATAGACCGTGCTTGCCGGTCGCCCGTCGATCTCGTGCACCCGCCGCCCGTCCACCTGGCTCACCGCACCCGAGACCGCGGTGGGGGCATAGCCGCTCTGATAGGCCGTCTCCACCGGGCGCGAGGGGAAGAGCACCGAGACCGCGACGCCCGCGCCGAGGCAGGCATTGGCATCGAAGACCTGCCAGGCGCCGCTCAGATCGTTGTCCGCGGCACTGCCGCCGAGGATGGGGACATTCGCGCCCACCCCGTCCTCGATGCCGGCGATCAGCGCCTCCTCCGCGCCGGGCGCAGCCGTGAGCCAGACAAGCTCCGGCGCCTCGCCGGGCCGGCCGGCCGCCTCCAGCGCGCGCGCCACAGCCGTGCGCGCCGCACCCCGCGGGTCGTCGCCGAGCGGGGCGAGCCCGGTGCCGAAGGCGCCCTCCTCGTCCCAGAGCGCGAAGCAGCCGATGCCCATGCCGCCCTCCGCGCGCATCCGCCCGCCGGCCATCACGCCGAGGCAGGAGGTGCCGCCATGGAGCGCCTTCGCCCCCCGCGCAGCGAAGGCCCGGCGCACGGCCTCCATGTCGTGGCCCGCGCTGGCGGAGACGACGAGGAAGCTCGGCGCCGCCGCGGGCAGACCCGCGAAGCTGTCGCAGAGCGCCGCGAGCGCGCTCTCGGTGTCGGCGCCATCGGTGGCGTGAACATGGATCTGCACGGGCTCTCCTTTGCGTTTACGCGCGCTTAACATGGCGCGGGCGTGCAGGAACGCGCGCGAAAGGCCAGCCGACCTATCCGAAAGGATAGTTCACCCTGCGGGCTGTAACCTTTCCTTTACCAAATGGCGCCCCGCGCGCTGCAACCGGCGGCAGCTCCTGCCCATCGCCCGCCTGCCCTATCCCACCGCCAGATTGAGGCCCACTGCGGCGCGAACGCAGTCTCGCGGCAGATCAGCAGCCCAGGGGAAGCCCTCATGCAAGACACTGCCCGCCTCGACCTGTTCGGCCTCGACATCTTCGCCGGCGACACGCCCCGCGCGCTCGCGGCCCTGCTCGATGCGCCCCGCCGCGTGACCGCCGCTTTCGTCAACGCCCACTGCGTGAACACCGCGATGCGCGATCCGGACTATGCCGCCGCGCTCTCCGGCGCCGAGCCGCTGCTGCCGGACGGTTCGGGCATGCAGCTCGCCGCGAAGATGACTGGACGGCGGTTTCGCGAGAACCTGAACGGCACCGATCTCTTCCTGCCGCTCTGCCGCGCGGCGGCGGCGCGGGGTCTCTCGATCTACTTCCTCGGCGGCCGGCCGGGCGTGGCCGAGGGTGCTGCCGCGCGCGCCGCCGAGGAGGTCCCGGGCCTGCGCATCGCCGGCACCGATCACGGCTATTTCGCCCCCGGCGAGGAGGCGGCGGCCGTCGCGCGCGTCAACCGCTCCGGCGCTGACATCCTGCTCGTCGCCCTCGGCGTGCCGCGTCAGGATGTCTGGATCGCGCGGAACCGCGCGCGCCTCGCCCCCCGCATCGCCCTCGGCGTCGGCGCGCAGTTCGACTTCTGGTCGGGCCGCGTCGCCCGCGCCCCGGCGGCCTGGCGGCGAATGGGCTGCGAATGGGTCTGGCGCCTCCTGCTCGAGCCGCGGCGGATGTTCATGCGCTACGTGATCGGCAACCCGCTCTTCGTCGCCCGCGCGGCCAAGCACGCGGCACTCTGGCGCCTCGCCCGGCTCGAGCCCGCCGCGGTGGCCAAGCGCGCGATGGACATCGCCATCGCCGCCGGCGCGCTCCTCGCCCTCTCGCCCGTCTTCCTCGCCTTCGGCACTGCGATCCGGGCGGAGAGCGCCGGCCCCGTCTTCTTCCGCCAGACCCGGGTGGGGCGCGACGGCCGGCTTTTCCGCATGCTCAAGTTCCGCTCGATGTATCGCGATGCCGAGGCGCGCCGCGCAGCCCTTCTCGCCGCGAGCGACCGGCCGGGGCTCTGCTTCAAGGCCAAGGCGGATCCGCGCATCACCCGCATCGGGCGCTTCCTGCGGCGCACCTCGCTCGACGAGCTGCCCCAGCTCCTCAACGTCCTGCGCGGCGAAATGTCGATCGTGGGCCCCCGACCCGCCCTGCCGGAGGAGGTGGCGGCCTATCCCGCCCGGGCCCGACGCCGCCTCGCCGTGCGCCCCGGGATCACGGGGCTCTGGCAGGTCTCGGGCCGCGCCGATATCGGCTTCGACAAGATGATCGACATGGACGTGGCCTATGCCGAGACGCGCTCGCCCATCCTCGATCTCGTCCTGATCGCGCTCACCTTCCGCGCCGTCCTCACCGGGCGCGGCGCCTACTGATCGGCCGCGGTGCCGTAGGCCGCCTCGATCATCAACCCGGAAAGGCCGCCATAGGCCGCGAGCCAGGCGGCCTTCTCCGCCTCGCCGAAGGCGGGGCCAAGGAGCTCCGTCAGCGACCAGATCAGCGCCTCGCCGACCGGGGCGTAGTGATCGGCGGTGACATTGTAGCCCACATGGCGCAGCGCCAGCTCGCGCGCGGCCGGCGTCAGCACATCCGGCCGGTCCAGATGGTCGACCACGAAGCCCAGCGTCGCCATCAGCTTCGCACCCTGCGCCCGCATATCCGCCGCGAAGAGCGCCCGCGTCTCCGGCGCGATCCGGAAGAGCCGGCCATAGAAGAGGCGCGCGGCCATCGGCGCCGCCTGCGCCGCCTTCGCCCAGCTTGCGCGGATCGTTGCGATCTCGTCGGCCGTCAGCGCCATCTGCCGTCCCTTTCTGCCCTCGCCCGCGCCCATGCGCGCCGCCCCGGCTGTCGTGCCGACCCTACCCCGCCAGCCGGCCAGCCAGGCGCACTGTATGCGACAGCGAATGTGCAAAAGACTGATGGAGATCCGAAAGAGGTGCCGCGCTCCCAACGCTCCCTATTGCCGCGTCGGGCCGTGCTCCGAAGGGACTGACCGCCCGCCCGAGCACCGGGAAGCGCGCGGAGACCGGGCTAACCGATCGGATCAACCAGAACCAGCCGACCGCGGAGGCCGAGCCCAACCGGTCGCGCCGCAACCTGCTCACCGCCGCCGCGGTCGCTGGCGCGGCCGGCTCGGTCGGCACCGCTGCGGGCGCGACCACGCCGGAGGCCCGTGCGGCCTATGCCGATCCAGCCGAGCCGGGCCTGCCGCAGATCGACATGGAGATCGATCCGGGCCGCACCGCGCGCGTCGCCGTCGACCCGCAGTTGGACTTCCTCGACGAGCACGGCGTCGCCTGGGGCGAGGGCGGCGAGACCATCCTCTGCTCGCCGCACAAGGTCTACGGGCCGGAGCAGAACGACCTCGTCTTGCAGCTGCGCAAGATCGGCATCGACAGGGTGATCCTCGCGGGTATGTGCGCCAATCTCTGCGTCGCGAGCCATATGCGCGCGCTGCTCGAGACCGGCTTCGAGGTCGCCATCGTGCGCGACGCGACCGTCGGCGCCAGGGTGCCGGAGCGCGGCGGCTATCTCGCGGCTCACGTCAACGTCCGCATGATCGCCACCGCCGTCGGGTGGACCGACGAAGCCCTCGAGCGGATCAGCCGCACCGCCTTAATCGAATGCGCCGGCAACAGCCTCTTCAACAGCCTCGCCGAGCCCCAGCAGCGCAGTGCCGGCAAGATCCACGGGCTCATCGGCACTGCGGAACGGACCGGCGTACCGCGCGCGATCCTGCTGGAGGAGGCCGGCATCGATCCCGCCGCCGGCTGGCTCCTCGCGGAGCGTGCCGATGCCGCCAAGCAGAGCCGCTCCGTCCCCACCGCCAAGGCCAGGGCCGGCGACGCGCTCGTCGCGCGCTGCCAGAACGGCGAGCGCCTGCGCCTCGAGCAGGGCCATCCCATGCGCCTCGTCCTGCCCGGCTGGCAGGGCTCGATGCAGACCAAGTGGCCACGCCGGATCAGGGTGCTGGACGAGGCCGCCCACGCCAAGGACAAGACCTCGCAGTGCACACTCGTGCATAAGGACGGCCGCGCGCGGCAGTTCGCCTACGAGACGGGCGTCAAACCGGTGATCACCGCGCCCTCGCCGGGGGTCGGGCCCGCGGCGCCCGGGCTCTACCCGATATAGGGGGCTCGCCTCGTCCGGCGCCGGCCGGATCGCGCGGGTCGAGATCTCGGCGGATGCGCGCGCTGGGCCGGGGCCCGCCGCGATGCCGAGCGCCTGCGCATGCCCAACCGCGACGGCTTCATCCCGTGCTGGCCGCGACCCGACTGACCCCGAGGACCGCGCATGGCCCGACCCGACGCGACCCGCCTGCGGGCTGCGCGCACTCCCCGATCACTCCCTTCCAGCGACGCCGAAGGAGAGAGACCACGACCCTCGAGAACAAGATCCGCGTGATCGTCGGCGGATCCTCGGGCATGGGCCCGCAGACCGCCCGCGATCTGGTGGCCGAGGGTCGCACCGTGACGATCGTCGCGCGCGACACGCCGGCCTTCGCCGCCCTGCCCGCCGAGCTCGAGGCGTTCGCCCCCGCTAACGGCCGGCCCCGTGTGACGACCGTCGCCTGCGACCTCTCCGACCGCGCCGCCGTGGCACGGCTCGCCCAGCGGATCGACCAGCAGCCGCGCCATATCGACCAGCTCGTCAACGCCGCCGGCATCTCCGCGCCGAAACCCTTCCTCGACCATGCGGGCGGGGACGACGACCGCTCCATGGAGCTCAACCGGGCGATGTTCTTCGTCACCCAGGCGGTGGCGCGCAACATGAAGGCGCATGTCGGCGTCATGGCCGGGCGCAGCTGAGACCGCGCAACCGCAGAAGCGAGATCCGGAATGATGCGATCCGTTGCCCTGCCGAATGATACCATCCATGCCGTGGCCCGCACCCAGGAGATCGAGGGCCTCCGGATCGCCGGCGCGTGGCAGGCGATCGCGCCGGATCATCCCGGCTTCGGCGCGTCCTCGATGCCGGCGGCGGATGCGTTCGAGGACAGCTTCGACGCGCTCGCGCGCATCATGACCGCACTGATCGACGCCAAGCGGGTGGAGCGCTGCGCGGCCTATGTCATGAATTACGGCGCACCCGTGGGCTACCGGATGATCGCCGCCGACCCTGAGCGCCTGAGCGCCTTCCTGATCCAGCACGGCAATGCCTATGCGGAGGGGCTGGAGGCGTTCCGGGCTCCGCTCCGCGCCTTCTGGGCCAATCCCTCCGAGACCACCGCCGCGCCGCGCCGGGACTTCCAGTTGCTCCAGGGGACGAATTGGCTGTTCCAGACGGGCTGCAGGACCCGGCGGGGGCGAGCTGGGACAACCGCTGGCATGTGCCGTACCTGCTCGACCGGCCGGGCAAACAGGAGGGGCAGATCGCGTTCTTCGTCGATAACGGGAGCAATCTCGCGGAGTATCCGAAATGGCAGGCGCTCTTCCGCGAGCACCAGCCGCCCGCGCTGCTCATCTGGGGCAAGAACGACCCGATCTTCCCGGTGTCCGGCGCCCATCCCAACAAGCGCGACCTGGAGGACCTCGAATTCCACCTCCTCGACACCGGCCATTTCTCGCTGGAGGAGTTCGCGCCTGAGATCGCTGAGCGGATCATCGCCCTGAAGCGTCGCCTCGCGCAGTAGCGG
>JBCBWF010000525.1:0-3084 GCA_039817245.1 Pseudomonadota bacterium
CAACAAGCGCGACCTGGAGGACCTCGAATTCCACCTCCTCGACACCGGCCATTTCTCGCTGGAGGAGTTCGCGCCTGAGATCGCTGAGCGGATCATCGCCCTGAAGCGTCGCCTCGCGCCGTAGCGGCGAAACCGGCTATGGCGGTCCCGGGAACCAGATTCCTGCGGCCGCTCCCTCCCACGACATTCTTCGCGCCTGGAAGTAAAGGTCAGATTACCATTAGAACCTCCCGGCCGACACGGTCATTGAGCACAATTGTTCACTATATGTTCTTATTTTCCTGCCCAGAATGACGTGGGCGGGAGCGGCCGCAAGGGCAGTTCAACGGGCCCTGCCCCCTCCCCCGCGACGCCGCAACAGCGCCAGCGTCGTCATTAAAACAAGCGCGGCGACAGTGAAGAAGGCCGCGTCATAGCCCGCCAAACGCACCGCCGCGGCGAAGAGCGGCGGCGTCGCCATGTATGCGAGGAACGTGAAGAAGGTCGCGGCCGCCGTCACCTCGCTCACCCGCGTCCCCTCCGCCAGCCCCGCGACCTCCGCGAGATAGAGCCCGTTCCACGTCGCCACGCTCGCACCGATCACGATGGCGCCTGCGAAGAGCGCCGCCACCGGCACCGTCGGCGAGGCGACGGTGAGCAGCATCGCCGCCCCTGCCGAGACCGGCCCCAGCACCAGCAGCGCCCCCCGCGTTGAGCCCGACCGGTCCGCCAGAAAGCCGATCGCCACGCGGCCCAAGAAGCTCGCCCCCTGCATCGTCGCAAAGAGCGTCCCGGCCATGGCGAGGCTGAGGCCCACGCCATCGGTGAGATAGGTGGTGAGGAAGGTGAACGCGCTCCCCTGTACCGCCGCAAACCCAAGGCTCGCCACCACCAGCCGCCAGAGCCCCGGCGTGGCGGCCAGCACCAGAAAGGGCCGGCGCAGATTGCCGGGAGCGGCCACCGCGCGGAGCCGGAGCCGCCCCTCCATCGGCCCGGGCCGGAAGGGTGCCCGCCGCGTCGCCAGAAACAGCGCCGCCAGGAGCGGCAGCGCGGCGAGCGCCGCGAGCCCCACCCGCCAGTCCGCCACCGCCGCGAGCCCTGCGCCGAGCACCCCCGCCACCGCCGCCCCGGCCGGCACGCCGGACTGGCGGATCGAGAAGAGCGTCCCCCAGAGCCGCCGCGGCGTGTGGGCAGAGAGGATTTGGCTCCCCGCAGGCGCCGTCGCCGCGTAGCCGAACCCCACCAGCGGTGCGGCGAGAAAGATCAGCCAGGCCGACGCCGGCAGGAACAGGAGCGCCGCCCCCGCGGCCAGCAGACAGGCCCAGATCAGCGCCCGCACCGGCCCCAGCACCGGCAGGATCGCCCCCGTCGCCGCGAAGAACCAGACCGAGCCGAGCCCGCTCAGCCCGCCCACCAGCCCCACCGCCTCCGGTGCCAGCCCCGCCGCCGCCGTATAGGCCGGTGCCAGCACCGCGAGCCCCTGCTGCACCGCCGCCATGGCGGCAAGCGGCGAGAGCACCACCGAGAGCGGCAGGATCAGCCCGCGCATCGCCGCTCGCCTGTTCGCCCGGGGCCGCGCATGCTAGCCTTCGCGCCACACCTCCATCCCCCCGCATATCGGAGCCCGCCATGAACAAGCCCGCCGGACATGCGATCCCCGATCAGCCGGAAAGCTGGCGCTGGCCCGAGGAGAAATGGCGCGGCATCGTCAACAAGATCCGCGCCGGGCGCTCGCTGAAGCCCGCCGCCTGGCCCGGCGGCGCGCGCGTCGCCGTCGCGCTCTCCTTCGACAGCGATCACGAGACCCAGACCCTGCGCTGGGGCCACCATTCGCCGGGCAAGCTCAGCCAGGGCGAATACGGTGCGCGCACCGCCATGCCGCGCATCCTCGCCATGCTGAAGCGCTACGAGATCCCCGCCACCTTCTTCGTCCCCGCCGTTATCGCCATGCTCCACCCGCAGGAGCAGCGCCGCGCGGTGGCGGAGGGCCACGAGGTCGCGATCCACAGCTGGATCCACGAGCTCAACAGCGCGCTCGCGCCGGAGGACGAGCGCGACCTGCAGATGCGCGCCGCCGACAAGCTCGAGGAGATCACCGGCATCCGCCCGGTCGGCATCCGCACGCCGAGCTGGGATTTCAGCATGCACACCATGGCGATCACCCGCGAGATGGGCCTCCTGTACGACAGCTCGCTGATGGCCGATGACGATCCTTACGAGATCCTCGAGGACGGCCAACCCACCGGCGTGGTCGAGCTCCCGGTCGAATGGATCCGAGACGACGCGCCCTACTGGGCCATGGACCGGTTCGCGGGCCTGCGCCCCTACACCCCGCCCTCCGGCGTGCTCGAGGTCTTCACCCGCGAATTCGACGGGGCCTATGCGGAGGCCGGCCTGTTCCTCCTCACGCTGCACCCGCATTTCATCGGCCACCGCTCGCGGATCCAGGTGCTGGAGGCGCTGATCCGCCATATCCGCGCGCATTCGGGGGTCTGGTTCGCGACGCATGCGGATGTCGCACGCCACTGCAAGGCCGCCGCCGGGCTCTGAGCCACGGGCCGGCAGGGAGAGGAGACCGCGATGACCACCACGGAAGAGACGATCCGCGCAGCGATCGAGGCCTATGCGCGGCGGGACCTGGAAGGCGCGCTCTCGCATTGCGCCGAGACGGTCCGCTTCTGCAATATCGCAGCGCCCGGCACGGGCATGTGGACCTTCGACTGCCAGGGCCTCGCGGCCTTTCGCGAAGCGCTCGTCGAGATCAACACGGCCTTCGAGATCGAGGACTACCGGCTCGTCGAGCTGATCGCCGCCGGCCCCCGCGCCGCCTCGCGACAGCAGCTCACCCTGGTCAGCCGCGCCACCGGCGAACGCTTCGACACCGAGATCGCCGATTTCTGGACCGTCGAGCACGGCAAGATCACCACCATCCACGAATTCAACGACACCGCCAAACTCGCCCCCCACCACACTACCTCCCCAAACAGATCCCCCAACGCCTAGAGGTCCCACTCAAACACAACAAGCCCAGCGCAAGACCGCTGTCCGCTGTGCGGACCGAGCGGCCATTGGTCGAACACCGGCTTTCAGTGAACAAAAGTTGTC
>JBCBWF010000012.1:0-31377 GCA_039817245.1 Pseudomonadota bacterium
GTGCGGAGGCGTCGTGCTCGGCCTGGCTCATGAGATCGACCGCAATCCAGTCCGGATCGTTCGCCGCATCGGCCACCACGAGGATCTCCGAGGGCCAAGCGGCAGGTCTACGGGCATGTGGGGATCGACATGATCGCCGGGCCCTCGGAGATCCTCGTGGTGGCCGATGCGGCGAACGATCCGGACTGGATTGCGGTCGATCTCATGAGCCAGGCCGAGCATGACGCCTCCGCACAGGCGATCCTGATCACCGACGATGCGGCTTTCGGAGCCGAGGTCGGGCGGGCGGTCGAGCGCCTTCTGCAACGGCTGGCACGCGCGGAGATCGCGGGGGCGAGCTGGGCGGCGCATGGCGCCGTGGTCGTGGCGCGCGATCTCGACCACGCGGCCGGGTTGGTGAACCGCATCGCGCCCGAGCATCTTGAGCTCTGCGTCGCCGACCCCGACGCATTGTCGCTCAAGGTGCAGCATGCCGGCGCGATTTTCCTCGGCCGGCACACGCCCGAAGCGATCGGGGATTATGTGGGCGGGCCGAACCATGTGCTGCCGACCGCGGGCTCGGCGCGGTTCTCCTCGGGCCTTTCGGTCCTGGACTTCATGAAACGCACGACGCTGGCGAAAGCGACGCCGGCGGGGCTGGCGGCCGTGGGGCCGGCGGCGGAGACGCTGGCGCAGGCGGAGAGCCTGGAGGCGCATGCCTTGTCGGTGCGCCGGCGTCTCGATGCGCTCAACGCGGCAGGTGAGACGACATGACAGGGTTTGCCGAGACGGATAGGCTCGTTGAGGTGCGCCTCGTGGAGGACCGCCCCCGCGCCCGCACGCCGGAGATCCAGCAGGAGCTGGACGTGGCGCTCTACGACCTGTCCGAGCAGAACCGCTTCCGCCCCGCCCTGCGCGACGGCGAGGGGCCGCGCGGACCCTTCCGGCTCGGGATCGGTATGGCGGAGCGGATGCTGGTGCTGGAGCTTGCCGATGCGGAGGGGACGCCAGCGGGCGAGCTCAGGCTGTCCCTGACACCGCTCAGGGGGCTCATCAAGGACTACTTCGCGATCTGCGAGGCCTATTTCGATGCGGTGAAACGGCTGCCGCCCTCGCGGATCGAGGCGATCGATATGGGCCGGCGCGGCATCCATGACGAGGGGGCGCGGATGCTCGTCGAGCGGCTCGAGGGCAAGGTGGAGACCGATCACGACACGGCGCGGCGGCTCTTCACGGTGGTCTGCGCGCTGCAGTTCCGGGCCTGAGGGCGGCGGGCGGTGTCGCGGCCGCCGCTCCCGGGTGCTGTTCTCTTCTGCTGTAACTTCAATGCGGTGCGTTCGCCCTTTGCGGAGGCGCTGATGAAGCTGCGCCATGGCCGGCGGGTCTTTGTGCAGAGCTGCGGGGTGCGTCAGGAGAGCGAGCCCGATCCCTTCATGGTGGCCGTGGCGGAGGAGGCCGGGGTGTCGCTCAGCCGGCATCGGCCGAAGAGTTTCGACGAGATGGAGGCCTGGGGCGACGATATCGGGAGTTACGACCTGATCGTGGCCCTGTCTCCGGCCGCCCAGCGCCAGGCGCTGGAACGGACGCGCACCGCCTCCGTGGAGGTTCTGTACTGGCAGACCCTGGATCCCGCCGGCATCGGCGAGACCCGGGCGCAGAAGCTGGACGCCTACCGGCAGACGCGCGACCAGATCGCGGCCCTGATCGAGGCGCGCTTTCCGGTTTGACCGATCCTTCGGGATCGGATCCGGCAGGGCTCGGAGGTCGGGTTGAAATCAATTCGGAACCGGGCCATGTTCCGGCACCCGATACCAGGCACCGGAAAGCCCATGGCCAAAGAAGAAACGCTCGAATTCCCCGGGGTCGTTGTCGAACTTCTGCCCAATGCGACCTTTCGGGTGAAGCTCGAGAACGGCCATGAAATCATCGCCCATACCGCCGGCAAGATGCGCAAGAACCGCATTCGCGTGCTGGCCGGCGACAAGGTGCAGGTCGAGATGACGCCTTACGATCTGACCAAGGGGCGCATCACCTATCGCTTCAAGTGAGGCCGGCTTCGCCCGCGGATGCGGCAATGCGGGTCTCGGCCGAGGCCGGGCCGGACGGGGCATCGAGCCCCGCCCTGCCCGCTCGCGGCGGTGCCGCTCGAGGGCCTCTGCCGGGCCAAGCGGGCGCTGCCATGGCCTGTGAGCCTGCGGCTGACGCTCGGCCGGGACTGGTGCTCGGATCGGCCTCGCCGCGGCGGCTCGCCCTCCTCGCGCAGATCGGGATCGTGCCCGATGCCGTGCGCCCCGCCGAGATCGACGAGACGCCGGCGCAGGCGGAGCTTCCGCGGCGCTACGCAGAACGGCTGGCGCGCGAGAAGGGCGCGGAGGTACGCCGTTTGCTGGAGGCCGATGGCTCGTCGGCGCTCGCGCTGAGCGCGGATACGGTCGTGGCAGTGGGCCGGCGCATTCTTGGAAAGCCGGAAGATGCGGCGGAGGCGGAGGCGTTCCTGCGGCTTCTCTCCGGGCGGCGGCATCGTGTTGCCACAGCCGTCTGCCTCACCGGCCCGGATCTTCGGCGCCTACGGCTGGTCGAGACCCGCGTGAAGGTCAAGCGGCTCTCCGATGCCGAGATCGCGGCCTATCTCCGCTCCGGCGAATGGCGCGGCAAGGCGGGGGGATATGCGATCCAGGGGATCGCCGCGGCCTTCGTGCCGGAGATCCATGGCAGCTACAGCAATGTCGTCGGCCTGCCGCTGGCGGAGACGGCGAACCTGCTCGCGGGCGCGGGCTATCCGGTGCGCCTCGACGGATCGCCCGCTTGAAGGGCCGCCTCATCGCGATCGATCGCGCGCCGGACGGGCGAACGGGTGCGGCCCTGATGGTGGATGGAAAGCTCGAGGATCTCCTCCTCGATGCGCCGGACGGGGCTCCCGGCCCCGAAGAGATCGTCTGGGCCGTGGTCGACCGTCTGCTTCCGCGCGCGAGCGGGGCCTTTCTGCGCCTCGATCGCGGAACCATGGGTTATCTGCGCGAGGCCAAGGGGTTGCGCGAGGGGGCCGAGGTGCTGGTGCAGGTCTCGGGGCAGCCGGAAGGGGGCAAGGCGCATCCGGTGACGCGGCGCATCCTCTACAGGGGCCGGTTCGCGATCCATACGCCCGATGCGCCCGGCATCAATGTCTCGCGCCAGATCCGCGATGCCGAGGAGCGTGCACGGCTGGTGGCGCTTGCCGAGGCGATCGTCAGGGAAGCCGCGCATGCCGGCGATGCGGAGACGGCGGGCTACTGGGAAGACCCCGGGCTGATCCTGCGCTCGGCGGCCGAAGGCGTGGGGCGGGATGCGGCGGCGGCCGATATCCGAGCCGTGATGGCCGCGCGCCGGGAGGCCGAGGCGGCTTGCGGCGCTGCCGGGCCCAGCACCGTGCGCGCTGCGACGGCGGCGGCCGATTTCGCCCTGCGCGAGTGGGAGGGGGCGGTGCGGGACGAACCCGGTGCATTCGAGACGCTCGGCATCTGGGACGAGATCGACCGGCTGCGCGCGCCCGGGGTGGCGCTGGCGTCCGGCGGGTCGATGACGATCGAGCCATGCGCAGCGCTCGTGGCCGTGGATGTGAACACCGGCGGCGATTTCTCGCCAGCGGCCGGCACGAAGGCCAACACGGAGGCCGCGCGCGAGCTGCCGCGGCAGCTTCGACTGCGCGGCCTTGGCGGCCAGGTGGTGGTGGATTTCGCACCGATGCCGCGCAAGGACCGCCGGCGCCTGGAGGATGTGCTCAAGGCCGCGCTGAAGCGCGATCCGATTGAGACCGTGGCGCATGGCTGGACGGTGATGGGCCTCTTCGAGCTGCAGCGAAAGCGCGAGCGGCGGCCGCTGTCGGAGCTGGTTTAGGGTCCTCGCCCCCGCGAGAAGGCCGCGAGGCGGGCCGCGGCGATAGCGCCGGCAGGCAGGGCGCGGTTTCAGCTTGTCCGGGCTTCCACCGGGCGGCTGCGCGGATTGGCGAGCCAGCGCAGGTCCTCCACGATGAGATAGAGCGCCGGGATCAGGAGCAGCACAACCAGCGTCGCGAACACGATGCCGTAGCCGAGCGACACGGCCATCGGGATCAGGAAGCGCGCCTGCAGCGAGGTCTCGAAGATCATCGGGGCGAGGCCGCCGAAGGTGGTGAGCGTGGTGAGCACGATCGGGCGGAAGCGGCGCAGCCCCGCGCGCTCCATGGCCTCGAAGGCGGAGACCCCTTCGAGCCGCACCTTGTTGGCATAGTCGATCATCACGAGGGCGGTGTTGATCACCACACCGCCGAGGGCGATGACGCCGAAGATCGAGATGATGGAGAGCGACATCCCCATCAGGATATGCCCCATCACAGCACCCGCGAAGCCGAAGGGGATGGCGGTCATCACGATGGCGGGCTGTATCCACGAGCGGAACGGGATCGCGAGCACCGTGTACATGATGACGAGGGCGATGACGACGGAGACGCGGAAGCTTTCCATCGTCTCGCGCAGCGTCTCCTGGCGACCGCCATAGCCCGTGACAAGGCCGGGGAAATCGGCGCGCAGGGCCGGCAGGATCGTGGTGTCCAGTGCTGTCTGGATGCCGCGCGTCCGCTCCGGAGGATCGACGCTGGCGCTGACGGTGATCTGGCGCCGGCCATGCTCGCGGTTGATCTCTGCATCCGCGCGGTCGTGCACCACTTCGGCGATCTCGTAGAGCGGGGCTTCGCTGCCATCCGGCGCGCGCAGGATCAGGGTCTCGATATCGTATTCGGACCGGCGCTCGGATGCGGGCAGCCGCAGGCGCAAGGTGATCTCGTTGCGTCCCTCCTGCTGGCGGAGGGCCTCGACGCCGAAGAATGCGTCGCGGACCTGGTTGGCAACGGCCCCGGCGGTCAGGCCCATCGCCCGGCCTGCCTCGGTGATGCGGAAGGCGCGCTCGGCCTTGCCCTCGGCGAAGCCGTCCTGTGCGTCGCGCACGGCGGCGAACTCGTTCAGCCGCGCGACAAGCGCCATGGCGGCGGCGCGCAGTGTCGGCTCATCGCTGTGGCTGAGCGTGACCTGCAGATTGGCATCGCCCCCCGGGCCCCCGAAGCTCGAGACGAAGCTCGCGGACTTCGCATCCGGCACGGGCCCGAGGGTGTCGCGCCACTGGCGGACGAATTCGGCGGTGCTGATGGGCCGGATCTCCGGCGGCTGGAGATAGACGCGGAGCTTGATCGTCTGCCCGTCGATCTCGGCGAGGATCCCGCGGCTGAGCTGATCGCCCCCGTTCTCGGCGATCACCTCCTTGGCGGCAGTGACCATGCGCGCGCGCACCACTTCCTTCGCGCTGTCCGGCGCATCGATCGGGAGCGTCACGCTGGCGCGCGCATCGTCTCGCGGGATCGGGGGGAACAGGCTGAAGCCCATACGGCCCGACATGGGCCAGGCCGCCGTGAGCGCGAGGATCAGGATCATCAGCGCGACGGTCGCGTAGCGCCAGCTCATGGCGCAGCGCAGGAGCGGGCCATAGAGCCGCCGCGTGACCCAGGCGAGCCCGCCCGAGAAGCCGGAGCGAATGCGCGCCAGCCTGCCCTGACGGCGGGTTTCGCGCTTGCGGACCGCGGCGAGGTGGCCGGGGAGCACGAAGAGCGCCTCGATCCAGGAGATCAGGAAGGCTGTCCCCACCACGAGCGGGATCACCACCCAGAACTTCCCGAACCAGCCCGGCACCATGGCGAGCGGCAGGAAGGCGATGACGTTGGTGATGATGGAGAAGGAGAGCGGCACGGAGATGTCGCGCGCACCGGCGACGGCGGCCTCGACCGGGTCCATGCCCCGTTCTCGGTATTCGAAGATGTTCTCGCCCGCGACGATCGCATCGTCCACCACAAGGCCGAGCGCCAGGATATAGGCGAACATCGAGACCATGTTGATGGAAACGCCGAGGCTCGGCAGGAACAGGAGCGTGCCGAGAAACGCGGTCGGAATACCGACGGCGACCCAGAAGGCGAGCCGGAATTCGAGGAAAAGGCTCAGCACCAGGAGCACGAGGCAAAGGCCGATGAAGCCGTTCTTCAGCAGAAGCTGGAGGCGGCCGCGATAGGTCTCGCTCGTATCCACCGTGATTGCGAGATCGATCGCGGCGGGCAGCCCGTCGCGCAGATCCGGCAGCATCCGGCGGACCGCATCGGCGATCGCGATGGGCGTCTCGTTCGGCCCGAGGCGGACATCGACCAGGAGCGAAGGCTTGCCGTCGAAGGTCTTGCTGTGCTGGCTGTCGGCGAAACCGTGACTGAGGCGGGCGATCTCGCCGAGGCGGAGCACGCTGCCGGTCTCGTTCACCACAACGGGAAGGTCCGCGAAGTCCGCGAGGCTGTCGCGCCGCTCCGCGATGCGCAGCTGCAGGTCGCCGGCCTCCGTCTCCACCCGGCCGCCGGAGCGGTCCTGCGCGCCCAGCCGGAGCGTGTTGCCGACCTCGCCGAGCGTGAGCCCGTGCGCGCGCAGGGTGGCGCGCGGGATCTCGGCGTGGATCTCCATGTCCGGCACGCGCTCGATCTTGATCTGGCTGATCTCCGGCGCTGTCAGGAGCGCGCTGCGCACCTGCTCGGCCGCCATCCGGAGCGCCCGCGGGGCCACATCGCCATGGACCTGCAGCTCGATGACGTCGCGCAGGTTGTGGGTCATGCTGAAGCGCGGCGCCTCGGCGTCGTCCGGGAAGGTGCTGATGGCGTTCACGGCCTGCTGCACGTCGGAATAGACGACCTCGCGCTCCGCCCCGTCCTCCAGCTGGGCGGTGATCCGCGTATGCCCCTCATAGACCACCGCGGAGACCTTGCTGATGCCGATCACGGTGCTGAGCGCATCCTCGATGCTCAGAACCAGCGCGTCCTCCACCTCGCCCGGCGTGGCCCCGGGCAGCGCCATGGAGATCGTGACGCTGTCGAGCTCGTAGGTCGGGAAGACCTCCTGGCGGATGCGTGTGGAGAACAGCAGCCCGCCGATGATCAGGGCGAGCATCAGGAGGTTCGGCATCACCGGGTGGCGGGCCATCCAGCCGATCGCGCCGCCGCCGCGCGGAGGGCGCGATGCGCTGCGGGGCGAGGCGCCCTCGATCTGCGCGGGGAGGTTGCTCACTCCGCGGCCTCTGTCGCGCTGGCCGATGTTTCGGGCAGCCGCAGCGCCATGCCATCGGCATAGATGGCGAGGTCGGTGGCGACGATGCGCTCGCCCGCTGCGAGCCCTGCAGTGACCAGCACCGCCTCCGGCCCGCGCCAGGCGATCTCCACCTTGCGGATCTCCAGCCGGTCCTCCGGCGTCATGATCCAGACCGTATCGCCATCGTGCAGCAGTTCGCGCGGGAGGCGGACGGCGCCCTGCACGGCGCGCCCCTCGATCTCGGCGCGGAGATAGCTGCCGATCAGGACCGGTGGCATCGCGTTCGCGGCAGTGTCCGGCGCGAGCGCCAGCGGGTCGTCGATGGTGACGATCACGCCGGCCATGCGGCCCGCGGCGGCGAGATCGGCGGCGATACGGTCGATCCTGCCCGCGCGCGCCGTGCCATCGGGCCAGACATTGGGCTGGTCGAGGCGCACCGGCGCCCCCGGCTCCACCCAGTCGAGCGCCGTGAGCGGCACGGCGAGGCGGAGCTCGAAGCGGTCGGTGGCGGCGAGTTCGGCGGCCTCGCTGCCCGCCATCAGCATGCTGCCGGGCTCCACCGTCTCGGACAGCACGACCGCGTCGAAGGGCGCGGTGATGCGGGCCTTGGCAAGATCGCTCGCGGCGCGGTCGCGCTGCGCGATGGCGGCGGCGCGCTCGGCGCTGAGCTCCGCCATCTGCGGCTCGCGCAGGATGAGGGCGCGCTGCTCGGGCGTGACGTTCAGCGGCAGGCGGTTGAAGTCGCGCTCGGCGCGCTGCGCCTGGCCGCGCTCCATGGCGATGCGGGCTTCGATCTGCGCGACACGGGCCTCCGCCTCGGCGAGCGCCAGCGCGAGATCGGCGGTGTCGAGCCCGATCAGCGCCGTGCCGGCGGCGATCCGACCGCCGGGGCGCAGCGCGTCTTCCACCTCGACGATCCGCCCCGAGACCTCCGGGCGAAGGGTGAGCAGGCGCTCCGCCTCCACCGTGCCCCAGGCCTCGATCACAGGGCCCTGTCGCGCAGCCACGGCCGGCACCACCTCGACCAGCCGGGGAAGCGGCGCGCGGGCCCGCTTCTCCGGCGACGGCGCGCTCTCGATGATCGCGACGTAGCCCCACGCCGCGCCGGCAAGGAGGGCGAGCGGCACGAGGGCCTTCATCGTGCCTGCGACCACGCGATGCCAGAGCGGCGCGGGCCGGAGCGCCGGCACGCCCGGGCGCGCCTCGGCCGGCAACTCGGCACGGTCGAGCGGCGCGGGCCTGCCGTCCTTCAGAACTACACGGGCATGGACGGCCAAGCGGTACTCCGACGGATAAAGCGAAGGGGCGTTCCCGGGTTGCGCGGTGCCCGGAAGATATGCTCGTAACGGTCGTGGCGTCTCTGCATCGGCGCAGTTTTTCAACGCAGCTGTCATCGGTTACCGTCGGATGATAGTGCATCGGCGCGCGAGGGGGACCGAAATGACGCGAAAGCGCGACAGCGTGACCGGGATGCGCCCGCCCTGCCCCATCTGCGGCGCGCCGGTCGTGGAGGCCTTTCGCCCGTTCTGCTCGCGCCGATGTGCGGATGTGGATCTGGGGCGCTGGCTGACGGGCAGTTACGCCATTCCGGGTGAGCCCGCCGAGCCGGACGAGGCGGTGCCGCATGATGTCCATGCGTCGCGCCGGCGTGATGAGGACGAGTTCGGCTGAGCGTCCCGAACTGCCCCATCATGGCACAGCCGATGATTCTCCTCGGGGCTTAGCACTCTCAGACGCCGCGGACCCGGCGCACGGCGCGGGCCTCCAGTTCCTCCTGCGCCGAGGCTGCGCGGCGCGCGAGGGCCCGGGCGTGCTCGGACCGGCCGACCGCCTCCGCGGCTTCGAGCCGGGCGCGCGCCTCGGCGAGCCCGGCTCGCGCGGCGTGGCAGGTTTGTTCTGCCGCAACCAGTTGCGCCTGCGCTTCCGCTGCCTGTGCCGCCGCGATGGAGCGCCAGCGCCCCATGGCCGCCAGCGCGCCCGGGTCTGGTGCCGGGACTTCGGCGGCCGCTTCCTTCCGCTCCCTCTGGGCGAGCCGGTTCAGTGCAGAGCGGATACGCCCGCGCGCGGCTTCGGCGGCTAGCAGATCCATCTCCGCGGCGCCGACCCGCGCTTCCGCCGCGGCGACCAGCGCTGCGGCCCCGCTCCGTCTCCGATCGCGTCTCATCCGCGCTCCGTCGCTTTGCGCCGCATTTCGTCGGCGAACAGGATGGCTGCCGCTACGGCCCGGTACTGCTCAGGCGGAATGTCCTGCCCGATCTCGACGCCGGCATGGAGCGCCCGCGCCGTCGCCGGATCTTCGTGCACGGGCACGCCCGCCGCCTCCGCCCGTTCGCGGATGATGAGCGCCATCTCGTCCACCCCCTTGGCCACGCAGCGCGGCGCGGTTCCGGCCTCCCGGTCCCAGGCGAGCGCCACGGCGAAGTGGATCGGGTTGGTGATCACCACCTTTGCGTCCGGCACCGCCTCCAGCATCCGGTTCGTGGCGATCGCTTTCGCACGCTCACGCCGGTTGGCGCGCATATACGGGTCGCCCTCGCTCTCCTTCTGCTCCTTGCGCAGGTCCTCGTAGGTCATGCGCAACTGCTTGCGATGGCTGTGGCGCTGCCAGAAGAAATCCGCCAACCCCAGAATAGCGGCGACGACCAGCGTGCCCGTGAGCATCGCATTGAGCTGGCCCGCGAGCAGCCCGCCCATCAGGCGCGCCTCGACATGGACGCTTTGAACGAGATCGTCCGACAGCCGGTAAAGCACCAGCGTGAGCACGCCGAGGAGCAGCATCAGCTTCAAGGTGCTCTTCGCAAACTCCACGAGGCCGCGTATGCCGTACTTGTTCTTTGCGTTCTCGATCGGCGAGATCCGCGAAAGCTTGGGTGAGATCTTTCCGGGCGCGAAGACGATGCCGCGTGTGACCGCGAGATAGGCGAGAATGAGCGCTGCCGGTGCGAGAAGCAGCGGCCAGATGGCGGCGAAGAGGCGCCCGGCAAGGCCCGCGACAAAGGCGCCGCCTCCGCCATCCATCGCGCCGGCGGCGAGCATCGCAGGGCGAGCGAGTGCGGTTGCAAGCACTTCGCCAACCGCCTCTGCCCCCGCGCTGCCGCCGACCGCGAGCGCCGCGAAGAGGCCGACATAGGCGAGCGCGGACTGGGCGTCCATCGACCGGGCGACATCGCCCTTGCGCCGCGCCTCGTCGAGCCGGCGCTCGGTGGGCTCGTGGCTCTTCTCCTGGCCTTCGTCCTCTGCGTCGCTCACAGAAGCCGCCCCAGCGGGTCCGCGAGGAGGCCGGACGCCACATCGATCCAGCGCGAAAAGAGTTCCGGCAGCACCAGCCAGAGCGTGCCGATGCCGAGGCCGACCAGCAGCGGTACGCCGACGAGTGCGACGAGCAGCTGCGGCATCGCACGGCTGAGCGCGCCCAGTGCGAGGTTGTAGGCGAACCCCACCAGCACGAACGGCATTGCGAGGCTGATGCCGAGCGCGAAGAGCTCGGCCGTGCGCCGCACCGACCAGTCCGCCAGACGGTCGGTCGCGAATACCGCGCCCGGCGGCAGGAGGGCATAGAGCCGGGAGAGCGCGAGCACGAGTTCGACATGCAGCCCGCCGACCATGAGGATCGCGATCCCCCCCATGGCAAGGAACGAGGCGAGCGTCGGCTCCGCCTCCGGCGCCAGCCCGTTGCCGAAAATATGGCTGATGGTGATGTTCTGCGCGGCGACCGTTCCCGCGATCTGGAGCGTGAAGACCAGCGTGCGAAAGGCAAAACCAAGGGCCAGCCCGGTCGCCGCCTCGCTGAGCAACAGGAGCGCAAGCGCCTCCGGCCTGCCGACCGGCATGGCCTCCGCCGTCGCCCTGTCCGCGAGCAGAGGCAAGACCAACGCCGTGAGCGCCAATGTGACGCCAAGCTTGATCCGCATCGGCACGCCGCGCTCGCCGAGCCCCGGCACGAGAAGAAGAGCCGCGCCGATGCGCGTGACAACCGCCGCGGCCAGAAGCACGTAACCCGGCGCGACGCTCAGCAGGGCATCGATCGCCGCCGTCACGGTCTCTTCATCCCACGCTCACGCCGCGGCCGTGCCGAGCAGGCTCAGCGGCGTTTGCGTCCCGATCTCCTCGAACGAGAGCACCGGGTTCTTGATCGACTTGGCCGCCAGGATCTCGCGCACGAAGCGCCGCCGCCGTCCGGTCGTGGCGATTGCCGGTTGCACGCCGCGCCGTGTCGGTGCCGCAAGCGCGGCCTGGACGGCTGCGGCGAGCCGGTTGAACTCGGAGGGTGGCAGCGCGATGTCGCTCCCCTCCGGCCCATGGGTCTCGTGCTCGGCAAAGAGGCGCTCCCATCCCGGATCGAGCTGGACCAGCGGCAACCGGCCTTCGGGATCAAGCATCCGGCCGGTGATGGCAAAGGCGATCCGCTGGCGCACATGCTCCACGCTCTGCTCGAGCGCAAATCCGGCGGAGCGCGCATCGGCCACCGCCTCCAGGATGAGTTGCAGGTTACGGACCGGAACACGCTCCTCGAGCAGGCCACGCAAGACGTTCTGCAGCAGGTCAACCGGCACACGGTCGGGCACGAACTCGTCGATCAGGCGCCCGTTCGCCTCCGCCCGTGCGGGGTCCGAGGGCCTGGCGAATTCTTCGAGGAGTTTCCGCAGCATCCGCCGCGTGCAGAGCCGACCCAGATTCTCCTTCACCGTCTCCAGAAGATGCGTAGCCACCACCTCGGCCGGGGTGACCGAGGGCAGCCCCGCCTGGCTTGCCGCTTCCTGCAACGGCTCACGGATCCACCGTGCCGGCGCGCCATAGACCGGCTCGGCCACATCGCGCCCCGCCGCCTCCAGCTCATGGCCTTCGCGCAGCAGCACCATGACGTGCCCAGGCTCAAGCCGCGCCGTGCCCGCTTCAACGCCATGGATGAAGATCGAGTAGTGGTTCTCCGTCAGCAACGGATCGTCGGTGAGCCGCACTTCGGGCATGACGAAGCCGTACTCAGTGGCCACATGTCGGCGCATGTTCCGGATCCGCGCATCGAGCCCGGCGGCCGGGTCGATCATGGCGGAGAGGATGCCCGGGTGGAAGCGAACATGGATCTCGTCCACGTCGAGCAGGTCTCCGAGCGGGCGATCGCGTCCTTCGACCGTCGGTGGATCCTCGGCAAGATCGAGTTCGCCCGCCTGTTCGTCGAGCAAGCCTGGCGCGAGCGCCGCCGCTATCGCCAAAACCCCGGCCCCCAGCACGAATGGCAGGAACGGCAGCCCCGGCACGAAGGCGAAGAGCGCCATCAGGCCTGCAACAGTGAAAAGAGCAGCCGGATAGCCCCCGAGTTGGCGCATGATCGCCTGATCCGCAGAACCTGTCACGCCGCCCTTCGAGAGCAGGAGTGCGGCTGCGATGGAGGTGATCACCGACGGGATCTGGCTCACAAGCCCATCCCCGACCGTGAGCATGGAATAGGTCTCGATCGCTTCGCCGAGCGAAAGCTCGTGCACGAAGATCCCCATCGCGAGGCCCATCACGAGGTTCAGGAGCGTGATCAGAAGACCGGCGACGGCATCGCCCTTCACGAATTTCGAGGCGCCGTCCAGCGAGCCGTAGAAGGTCGTCTCTTCCTGTTCGAGGCGACGACGCTCCTTGGCGTCGGTATGACTGAGGGCACCAGCGGCCACATCGCTGTCGATAGCGAGCTGCTTGCCGGGCATGGCGTCGAGCGCGAAGCGCGCGCCGACCTCGGCCATGCGTCCCGCACCCTTCGTAATGACGACGAAATTCACGATGAGGAGTACGCAGAAGACAACGAGACCGAGGAAAAGGTTCCCGCTCATGATGAATTGCGCAAAGCCCTCGATCACGCCGCCGGCAGCACCAGGACCCGTATGTCCCTCCCCGATGATCAGCTTTGTAGAAGCGACGTTGAGCGAGAGCCTCAGCATAAGCGCGGCAAGAAGCACTGTCGGAAATGCTGAAAAGTCCAGTGGCCGCTGAATGAACAGCGTGATCGTGAAGATCAGGATCGCCAGACCGAACGACACCGCAAGGCCGAGATCGAGCAGCCAGGCAGGCATCGGCAGGATCATCATGCAGATGACCGCCATGAGCGCCAGCGCCAGCAACACTGTCGGCCGATAGATCTCAGTCAGCGCGGGGAAGGTGAGGCTCGCCATTACCGTGCTCAGCGCAGATCGCCGAAGAGTGGACGGGCGGCGGTCAGAAGCGGCGGTCTCCTCCCGGTCGCGATCCCCCGTCCGCTGGGCATGGCGGATGGGCGGAAGAGCGAGCCGACGGCGGTTATCGGCGTGCTGCCCGTCGAAGGCCCCGTCGCGTGCCGGTTGGCCGCATGCGACGACGCGAAAGACCCGCCTCTTTCCTGTCGCGGGCCATCCGCGGAAGGCTCACCGCCCGGAAGATGGCTGGCGACACGCTCCCGGTAGGATCGCGCGAGCGCCGGCGTCCGCGAATGGTAGTGGCCTGCCGCAACCATCCAGTCTCCGCTCTCGTGATGAAGCGCGGCGAGGAACCGGGCCGCATAGTCCGCGTTCCGGCGTGGCTCGAGCATCGCTTCGGGCGATGCAAATGCGTCGCCGTGCCATCGGTGATTGATTTGAAAGCAGCCGAGATCGATCGAGCGGCGCCCTGCCGCCAGATGCGCGCGTGCGCTCTGGGCCGCCGCGTCGGCATCGCGATGCCACGATCCTTGCCCCTCCACGTTCAGCGCCCAGGGCCAGGGAAGGAACTGCCCGTCGATGCGACGCCCGGTCTCCACCAGTGCGATGGCTTCCATCAGGTCCGGCGGCACGCCATGACGCTCGGAGGCCTCCCGCGCCGCGCGCATGCATGTCTCGGTGTCGCGTGCTTGCGCTGCCGCGCCGAGGACGCAGCAAAGGAGCGTTATCGCGATACAATGCCGCGACGATCTTCCGATAAGCGGCAAGTCAACCCCCTGCGATGCGCGGCAATATCGCGCCATGAAGCAGATCGATCAGCCCACGGCTCATGAAGCCGAGCGTTGCAACGAAGACGAGCACGATCGCGAGAAGCTTCGGGACGAAGGTCAGCGTCAGCTCCTGAATCGAGGTCAGTGCCTGCACCAGCCCGATCAGGAGCCCGCTGAATAAAGCCACTGCAAGAATGGGACCGGAGATCGTCAGCCCGGTCCAGGCGGCCATGCGCATGAGCCCGATCATCTCGCTCTCGTCCACCGGATCAGACCGGCATGCGCAAAACTTCCTGATACGCCTCCACCACCTTGTCGCGCATGGTGACTGCCGTCTCGAGCGCAAGCTCCGTGGCGCTGAGTGCCTCCACGAGCGTCTGTACGTCGCCGTTGCCCTGCGCCGCGGCCGTGGCGCTTGCCTCGCCCCGTCGCAGCGTGCTCTCCAGCATTCTTGCCGCCTCGGAGAGCGCATCGGAGAAGCTGAGACCCGGCGTCTTCTCCTCCATTCCCGGAGGTAGAGGAGCCGCCGCTCCGGACTTCGCCGCGCCATAAAGGCCGGCAGCCAGTGTGCTTTCTGGGGTCATCGGGGTTCTCCCTGGAAGGTGGACGGCAAAGTGTTCAGCGGCGCAGGAGATCGAGCATGCTGCCATGCATCCGCCGAGCGCGATCAAACATCCCGAGGCTCGCCTCGTAGGAGCGCTGAGCCTCGCGCGCATCTGCGAGTTCAATCAGCGGATCGACATTGGAGAGCGAGAGCATCCCCTCATCGTCCGCCATGGGGTGTGCGGGACTGTATTGCTGTCGGAACACGGCCTCGGAGAGCCGGACGGGACCGGTGCGCACGCGCATGACGCCGCTGTCGCGCATCGCCTCGGTCTCGAAACTCGTGAGCTTGCGCCGATAGCCGGGCGTCTCCGCGTTCGCGATGTTCTCGGAGACCAGACGGAGCCGCACGCTTTGAGCGCTCATCGCGCTGGAGGCGGAGGCCATGGCTTTCTGAAGATCGTGCATCGCGCCCTCCTCAGCGCACGCGGCCGAGGCCGGTGCGCATCAGGTCAATCGCCTTGGAGTAGATCGTGAAGGCGAGTCGATGCTGGCTCTCCGCCGCCGTGGCGCGCAGGATCTGATCCTCAACCACCACCGAGTTGCCATTCGGCGCTGTCGGAAGCGCCTGCGTCTCGGGTGGTGGCATTGCCCGTTCGTTCGCGCCGGTAGCGTGCCCCGGTCGCGTCGCGCGGACGTCAAAGCTGCTGGTCAACGTCTCCGCGAATTCGGGCACATCCCGCGCGCCGTAACCGGGCGTATCGGCGTTGGCGAGATTCTCGGCAATCACGCGTTGCCGCGCCGCTGCATGGCGAGCCATGGCGGAGGCGTCTTGGAGGAGGGGGAGATCGCTCAACATCTGATTGCCCGTTCTTGGCTTCCCTGCCGCTTCGATACCGGGCGTCGCTTAAGATTGCGTATGCGATCGCCCCCTAATGTGCCTTTCGAACTGCAGAAGGAGAACGGCATGGCCGGGATCGACAGGCTGGCAGCGGGCGCGCGAATCTGGGGCACCGTCTGCGCGGGAGATGGGCAGCAGGTTGAGGTCGCAGGCCTCGGCCCGTTCGCGCGCGTCGGAGACTGGCTGATGCTGGAAGGCAGGCCCGGGCGCGAGCCCTGCGCGGAAATCGTGCGTCTCGAGCGCGACGGCGCGACTGCGATGCTTCTCCGACCCGGAGACGGTGTGGGCGTTGGCGGGCGCGCCTGGCTGACCCGGGCACCCCTGCCGCGCCCCTCTGTAGAGTGGCTCGGGCGCATTGTCGACTATCGCGGCTGCAGCCTCGAGGGCGAGGCGCTGACGGAAGGACATGAGCCTGCGCCGCTGCGCCGCGCGCCGCCACGGGCCGAGCGGCGGCGCGGTTTCGGGCCGCGGCTCGAGACCGGGCTGGCCGCGCTCGACGCGGCCCTGCCGTTCTGCAGGGGGCAACGGCTCGGCGTCTTCGCGGGCAGCGGTGTCGGAAAATCCATGCTTCTCGGCCATCTCGCCCGGACATTGCCCGTGGATGTCACCGTGGTGGCCCTGATCGGAGAGCGCGGCCGGGAGGTCAGCAGCTTCGTCCGCGAAACGCTTGGACCCGAGGCGCTTTCACGGGCCGTCGTCGTTGCGGCGACCTCGGATCAGTCGGCGCTCATGCAGCGGCGCGCGGCGTATCTCGCCATGGCGACGGCAGAGCACTTCCGTGACCGAGGCGCCCATGTCGGCCTGCTCTTCGACAGCGTGACACGCTTTGCCGATGCGCATCGCGCGGTGGCCCTGGCGACCGGGGAGATGCCGGCTTTGCGGGCCTATCCGCCGTCCACCGCGTCGGAAATTGCAGCGCTTTGCGAGCGCGCCGGGCCCGGCGAAGCAGCTGACGGGGAGTCCGATACTCGCGCGCAGGGGGACATCACGGCCGTTTTCACCGTGCTCGTGGCAGGCTCGGACATGGATGAGCCGGTCGCCGACATTCTCCGCGGGGTGCTGGACGGTCACCTGGTGCTCGACCGTGCGATCGCGGAGCGGGGGCGGTTTCCGGCAATCGATTTGCGTCAGTCCGTGTCCCGCGCCGCGCCGGCCGCATGGTCGGCGGAAGAAACGCGATTGAGCGCGGAGTTGCGCCGCCGGATTGCGGCCTATGAGGATGCCCTGCCGATGCTGCGCTCGGGGCTTTACGCGGCGGGATCGGATCCGGCGCTCGATCTGGCAGTGGCAAGTTTCCCGTCGCTCGACGCATTTCTTGCCGAGCGGCGCGCGCAGCCGGAGCCTCATTGGGCCGAGGCTCTGCTGCGTGAGCGGTTGGGCGAGGAACCGCTTACCGCGACCCCGCTACAGCCTGGACGCGAAGAGGTTCTGGCTGGCCCCCGTTCCGAGGCCGGAGCTCTGGAGTAGGGTCAGCGCCGTGGCCCCGGGGGCCGACGGGCCCGGTCCCGATGCTATCTGCGCGTTCAGCAGGAAACGGTTGACCGCTGTTTCCACCGCTTCGTTGTCGGCGAAGATCGCAGGGCTTCCGTTGCCGAAGACCTGCTCCGCGCGTTCGGAGAGCCGGGTCGCCTGCTCGTCGATATCGAGCCGGGCGAAGCTGTCCGGTAGGTTCAGCGCTCCGAAGACGACCCGCCTGAGCGGCTCGGATCCGACGATCCGGAACCAGCCGCTCCGATCCGCGTCACTCGCACTCGCGATATCGCCGATCTCGCGGCGGAAGTTGAGCACGAGGCGCAGATCCACATCGACTTCCCCGACAGCCCTCTCGAACTGGCGGACCCGGTAGCGCTCGGCGATGTCCCGTCGCACGCTCTCCTGGTTCAGCAACCCGCCGAAGTCACCGAAGCCAATGGCTTCGCTGAAGTTTTTCCAGGCTGGATCGACCAGACGGTTGACCAGGCTCTCGCGCGCGAACGTGTTCTCCTCGAGAACGCGCCGGATCAGAGCGCGCTTCGGGAGCTCTTCTTCCAGCCCGAAAGCCCCGAGGCCGACCCGGAGCAGCTGGGTGTCGCCGACCAACTCCTCGGCCGTGGAGATAGTCCCGGCGCGCTCGAGAAAGGCATCGATGTCGCGTTGGACTTCCGGCGAGCGCGAGAATGCCTCGAACTGCGCGTCGTAGCTCCGCTCGAGAAGCCGCAGACCCACGACGCCGCCGGCGGGTATGCTCGGCGCGAAAGTCATGGCCCGTGGTTCTGGCAGGTGACGGCCTGCTCCGACTGCTGTGCCGAACTGAGCAGCTGTGCCTCGATCGGCAGGACTTTGCGCAGCTGCCGCAGACAGCCGTAGAAGTTCCGCTTGCGCAGCTCGGTCAGCGCCTCGTCGAGCAGCTCGGTTTCAGCGATGCCCTCAAGCGCGTCCGTGAGTTGCGCGATCCCGCGGGTGAGTTCGCGCGCCGCCTGTTCGGCGTCCACCTCGCCCGCCACGGCGAGTTGGGCGACGTAGCAGACACGCTTGACCGGCGTGTCCACCTCGTCTGGATGGATTGCATCGCGCAACCGCAGGATCTTCGCGTCCGGCGTCTTGATGATGAGCCGTGCGTTCCGGTCGCCGTTCTGCATCACCACGCCATTGACGAGGATCTGCTCATGCGCGCGGAGTTTGAGAATGAGACCTGGCATGGGGTGCTGCGCCTTCAGGCCGCCAGCTGGCCGCGAAGGCCGCGCATGATCGCCGTGTTGATCTCGATGATCGGATCGGCGCTGGCCTTGCGGGCGATCACGAGAGCGGTGTGCCGTTCGACGAACGTGGCCAGGGACAGGAGCTGAGCCCGCAATGCCTCCGGCAGCGCATTGTCTGGCGCTGTGAGATCGAGCGCGAGCGTCCGCCAGAGCGCCATGTTGTCGTTGAGGGCCGAAGCGAGGTCCGAGAAGCTTCCTCCCGGTCCGGCGGCGCGGCTCAGCCGACCGGTGATCTCGCTGAACAGATCGTGTTCGATAGAGCGTGGCGTGCCGAGGGCGCGGCTGGCAGCCCCATAGGCAGCGGCAGAAGAGCCGAATGCGCTCATTGGTTGTCCTTTCAGGCGATGGCGCGTTCACGCCCGCCACTTCGGGAAGGAGAGGCCGGGCCAAGAGGCCCGGCCGGGAGGGCGTTACCGGAAGAGCGCCAGGATGTTCTGCGGCGCCTGGTTGGCGATCGAGAGCGCCTGGACACCGAGCTGCTGCTGGACCTGCAGGGCCTGCAGACGCGCGGAGGCTTCTTCGAGATCGGCATCCACCAGCGAGCCGATACCCGACTTGAAGCTGTCGATGAGCGAGCTCATGAAGTCCGACTGGATCTCGATCCGCCGCTCCGACGCACCGAAGGCCGCCTGAGCGTCGATATTGGTCTGGATCAGGTTCTCGATGGTGCTGAGCGCCTTGGTGGCCCCATCCGCCGTCGTCACATCGATCCGAGACAGACCGTAGAGATCGCCGGTCGCCGCCGTGCCGCCGCGGGCCTCGCTCAGCGTGATGGTCTCGCCGCTCTCGCTGGTGATCGCGAGCGAGGCCACATCGCTGGACGGATCCGAGGCGAAAGTCAGCGCGGTGAGCGCGGTGGCGGGCCCGTCGGCCGCGATCACGTTCTGCAGACCGCGGATGACGTCGTTCACGTCCTCGTTGGCGCCGGCCACATAGGTCGCCGTGGTGTTGCCGATGCCGACCGTGAAGCTGTCACCCTCCACGACGTTGCCCGAGATATTCACCGACACGCTGCCCGCGGTGGCCGCATCCACGGCCGGCGCATCCTGCACGATGTTGCCCGGGTTCGTCGTGAAGGTGGTCGCGACACTGACATCGCCACCCTCGGTCGAGTTCAGGTTCACCACGTTGATCTGGGTGTTCGTGGTGCCGTCCACCTCGAAGACGATGTCCGAGATGCCCTGGGCCTGGGCGTCATCGTTGAGTGCCGCGACCGCAGCCGTCACCTCGGCCGCGGTGCTGGCCGGCGTGTTGTCCGAGGTGTAGGTGAAGGTGCTGTCGCCCACCGTGATCGAGAGCGTCTCGTTCGCGGCGTTCGCGGCGGCGTCAACGAGGTCGATGCCCACGACGGCGCGGGTATTCGTCTCACCGGTCACGGCAGCGAGGCTCGCATCGGTCGGGCCGGCGGATTCAGCACCGGTCGCGCTCGCCGCACCGTCCGTCGCGATCGAGATGTCCTCGGACGAGGTCGAGGTGATGATGAGCTGCGCATCGCCGCCATTGTCCGCGGTCGTGGCGGTCACACCCTCGATTCCGAGATTGGTGCCGGCGGTCAGCTCGCCATTGATGGCGCGGGCGAGATACGTGACCACGTCGTCGTCGGTCGCATCGGCGCCAGCCGCGATGATGCCCTCGTTCTGGATGTCGGTCGCGGTGACCTCGATCTCGATGCCGTCCACCGTCAGCGTGTAGAGATCGCCCGGGGCACCGGCGTCGGTGAGGAAGGTGGCGTTGTCGGTCAGCTCGATGGTCGAGCTCTCGGCGTTCACGCCGGTGCCGCTCAGCGAGGCGTTCTTGCCGCTGTTGCCGGTGCCCGCGGTGCCGGAGCCGGTACCGAAGTCACGGCCCGTCACGGCGATGTTGCTGGTCGTCACTTCGCCGCTGGACGCGCGGTCGAGCGACGAGAGCACGGAGATCTCGGTGCCGCCGGAGAGCAGGTTCAAGCCGTTGAACTGGGCGGCGTTCACGATACCGCCGATCTGGTCACGCAGCTCGATAATCTCGTTCTGCAGGGTCGCGCGGTCGACATTCTCCTCGTTCGCGGAGACGACCTTGCCCTTGATCTCGTTCAGCAGGTCCGCGATCTCGTTGGTCGCGTTCGAGGCGACGGCGATGGTCGACGCGCCGAGCGAGAGCGATTCGGCGATGCTGGTGAAGCCCTGAACGTCGGACTCCATCACCTGGCTGATGGCGAAGACCGCCGCGTTGTCCTTCGCAGTGGCGACCTTCTTGCCGGTCGAGATCTGATTGTTGATGTCGCCGAGCTCGGCATTGGTGCTGCGCAGGTTCTGCAGCGCGATCATCGCGCTCATATTCGTCAGGATGCTAGACGTCATTTGTAGTTCCCCATGTGTCAGGCGGCGCGCTTCACGCCGGAATGCCCGTTCGGACCCGAGGGTCGAACGCTGTCGAAAGACCGGGGCTTGGCCGGTCGGAAGTGCCTTCTGACAAGGATGCCGGTTTCGTCCGGCGGCTGCGGCTCGTCCTGCCGCGCCTCACGAAGAAACGCGGAAAAACCTAAACCGGCGTAAAGCTCAGGCGCGTTTGGACGCGCCCGCCGCGTCTTCTCGGCTGATCACGGTGCCACCGTCCTCGCGATAGGCGACGGCACCGCGACGCGCTTCGCGCAGCCGCTCGAGATGGCGCTTGGCATTCAGAACGCCATTGCGCACGGCGATCAGCAGGCGCTCGTTCTTGCGCGCCTCCGCAATCAGTGCCTCCAGCGCGTCGGAAAGGCGCTTCGACCCGGGCACTGTCGCCGCGCCTTCCTCGATCCGCGCCACCAGCGCCGCTTTCTCGGGCGCGAGCGCGGTCAGCTCGGCAAGCGCCGCGCGCTCGCAGAACCGCCGCTCGCGTTTGAGCAGCTCACGCCCCTGGGCCAAGAGGTCGAGAAAGGTCTGCGGATCCATCTCCGCGGCGGTCATCCGCCGGCCTCCCGCAGCTCGGCCGCCACCATCTCCGCGATCCCGAACCGCGTATGCTGCGCGAGCGACTGCGCCACCTCGCGCACATAGAAGGGTGCGAAATGCGCCTCCCCGCTGCCGCCGTTCAGTCCCTCCGGCATCTCGCCGAAGCCCGCATGCCGCAGCATCTCCGCGAGAAAGGACGCCTCGAAGGCGATGCCCGCCTCCTCCGGCGAGAGCCGGCTCGGATCCGGCAGCGCCACCGCGCCCGTGGCTGGACCAGGGCCTGTGACAAGGCCCAGTGCTTGCTCGTTCATCCCGCTTCTCCTCTCGATCCGCCCCAATCTGGAGCGGTGCAGTGAAGAATGGGTTAGGCTTTGGCTGCTAGTTCCTGAGTCGAACGCGATGGAACAGGCGCAGAACATGCCGGCGATACTTCCCCTTCTGGTCCCGCAAGCGGCGGCTACGTCCGATCCGCAGCGGCCCCGCGGCGCTGCCGCCGAGTTGCCGGCGACGAGCGGCTTCAGCCTGGTCGATGGCAGCGCGCCGACCGGTGTCGCGACTGCGCTGGGCACCGCAAGCGTCGCGAGCGACCTGACGGTTTCGACGCCGCAATTCCCGCGCTTACCGACCGAGCCCGCGATTGATTTGGGGGCGCTCCGCGCATCCAATCTCCCAGCCGATGCGCCTGATGCGTCCGTTCCGGTTTTTGCAGCGCCCTCTGAGGACACTCCGCAGGTCGCCGCCACGCCTTCGGAAGAGTTAACGACCGTCCTCAAGGACCGCGACACGCCCTCCGCGACTGAGGGGGGATCGGGATCCGAGATGGGCGCGACCCTGCTCGCATCGTCCGCTGCCACGACGGATAAGCCGTCGGTACCGGAGCGGGCGCTTCGCCCGGTGACTGGGTCTGCAAGACCCGAGCCGGCACTGCCCGTTGTTACCCAACCGCTCGCTGCACCCGCGCAGACCGCAGCGGCACACGCTCCAGCGCCCGAAGTCGCCGCCGCACAGGCTCCCGCGGTCACTGCCTCGGCAGGTCAGCATCATGCTGCTCTCCCACAAGGCTCCGAAGACAAAAGCGTCTCTGCGAAGGATGTCGAGCGAACGCCACCTCCGAGCTTGCCGCCGGCGCCCTTCTCGCAGCGCATCTCTGCCACTCGCCCGGGGCCGGCCGTCGAGGCTGCCGACCCGGCGCGGATCGCGCCCGTTCGCGTGGTTGGCAGCAACCCGCCTGTCGTCGAGGTCGACGCGCCACAGCCATTGCAGACAATCGCGCCGACTGCGCGCAGTCCCGCTGCACCAGACGCTCCGGCAGTCCCAGACGCACCGTCTCAGGCAATGCCCGGCGCGAGCGAAGCCAAGCAGCGCGGTCAGCCCGCGCAGTCGCAGGTAACCCCTCCGACGACGCCTCCGACAACCCAGTCGGCAATCGGCGGAGCCGCCTTTGCGACTCTTGATGCAAGCCCCAGGGGAGGACGCGACGGTCCTGGAGACCGGCCCGGATCGTCTGGCCGCGCGGCCGCTGCAACGACCGCCGCACAAGCGCGCACGGCGCCCAGGTCGCCATCAGTCGTGCCACCGAGCCCAGGAGACGCCGTTGCTCCGCCGCCACCCGCGGCCGATCAGCTTTCCGGCGACGAGCCCATCCACCGCTCCATTGTCTCAGACACATCGTCGATGAGCCGCGGTGGAACCGCGTTGGAGGCCGCACAGAACACCATTGGTGTCTCAACCGCGATGAACGCATCAGGCCCGGCTCAGATGTCGGGACCGGCAATACTCATGCCGACGCAGCCAGTTCCGTCGCACCCGGTGATGTCGGAGCTGCACGTTATGCGCCTGCCGAACGGGCAGGTCGAGGTCCGCGTGGAACCCGCAGAGCTCGGCCGCATCGACGTCTCTTTCGACTTCGACGAAAACGGCCTGCGCGCCACGGTCCTGAGCGAACGCGCCGGCACGGCGGATCTGTTACGGCGCCACGCCGAGCAGTTTCTGTCTCATCTCAAAGACGCTGGCTTCGACACGGCGGATCTGAGCTTCGCCGATCGGCGCTCCGAGCCGGGAGATGGTGGCGACTGGCCGTCGCACTCGCATGCCAGCTCAGAGGAAACAGTGAATTCGGACGAAGCGACCCCCGCCACACGGGACCGTCCGAGCGGCCTCGACCTTAGGCTTTGAAAGCCCGAACAAGACGGAGACTTTGATGGAGATCCAGTCCAACGTCGCCCTCCTTCCGACCGCGCCGGGCGACACGGCTCAGGACAGCGAATCGGCATCCGCTGAAGCGCGGGTCACCGCCGCGAGCGACTTCGAGACCTTCCTCACGCTTCTGACGGCGCAGCTCCGCAACCAGGACCCGCTGCAACCGATCGATTCGGCAGAGTTCGTCGCGCAGCTCGCCAGCTTCTCGACAGTCGAGCAGCTGATCGGGACCAATGAGCGTCTCGACACCCTCGCCGAGGCCGGCGCAACAGGCGATGTCGCAGCCCTCTCCTCATGGATCGGGCAAAGCGTTGCGGATATCGACGGGCGCTTCCGCGCGGACGGCGAGGCCGTCTCCTTCAGCTATCAGTTGCCGGCGGACAGCACACGGGCTGAGGCTCTGATCACCGACGCGGCGGGAACGGTGCTCAGCCGGTTCGACATCGCCCCCGACGCAAGCGAAGCGGTTTGGGACGGCACGATCGGAGGCGTCCAGGCCGGCGTCGGCGAAACGCTCCGTCTTCTCGTCGCCGGTTACGACGCC
This sequence comes from Pseudomonadota bacterium, assembly GCA_039817245.1. Lineage (GTDB taxonomy): Bacteria > Pseudomonadota > Alphaproteobacteria > Rhodobacterales > Rhodobacteraceae > Thermohalobaculum. The sequence continues at coordinate 23,854 of JBCBWF010000012.1, forward strand.
GAGGGCCTCATCGAAGAGCGCAGCGCGCGCATCTTCCGCGAAGTGGTCGCCCTCCGCGGTTCGCCGGACGGAGCCGTCCTCGAACTGGCGGATGGATCGAGCATCGCACCCGAAGACGTGGCCGAACTGCGCGCAATCGAGACGGAGGACGACTGACGCGCCGCAGCTTCAGGTTTCGGAGGGTGCGCCCGGCATCAGCGCTGCGACATAACCCGGCAACGCGAAAGCGGCACGATGAACGCCCGGCGTGTAGTAACGCGTGGACAGTCCGGCCTCGGCAAAGCGCGCCTCAAGGGTCGAGAGTGGCGTCTCGCGCGCGGCCCCGTCGCTCGCCCAACCGAAGGCCATCGGCCCGCCGGCATAGGTGGGCACGGTGGCGAGATAGCATGCGGCATCCGAGAACAGCGCGTCGAAAGCCCGCATCGTCCCCTGCAATTCGTCTGGCTGGAGGAAGGGCACGCCGTTCTGCGTCACGAGAATGCCGCCCTCGCTCAGACAGCTACGCGCAGCGCCATAGAAGCTCTCGGTGAACAGGACTTCGCCCGGGCCGATCGGGTCGGTCGAATCGGAGATGATCACGTCGAAGCGCTCGCCGGTGTTTCGCACGAAGGCCGCGCCGTCATCGATCACCAGCGTCAACCTCGGATCGTCGAAGGCGCCGGCGCTGAGCGACGGCAGATGCGCCTTGGAAAACTCGACGACGCCGGCATCGATCTCGACCATCGTCACGGCTTCCACGCTGCTGTGGCGCAGCACTTCGCGCGCCATGCCGCCATCGCCGCCCCCGATGATCAGCACCCGCCGCGCCGCGCCGTGGGCCAGGATCGGCACATGCGCGAGCATCTCATGGTAGATGAACTCGTCGCCCTCGGTGGTCTGCACCACGTCGTCGAGGGTAAGCACCCGGCCGAAGCGGGGGTTCTCGAAGACGCGGATGCGCTGCAGCTCGGTCTCGCTGTCATAGAGCACGCGGCTCTCGCGCAGCATCTGCGCGTGGTGCTCGTAGAGCGCTTCGATGGTCCATCCAGGCAGCTTCGGTGCAGTCATGGTTACACCCCCCTCCATAGAGATGCCCCTATGCGCATCTCCAGCGTGAAAAAGTCTGAGCCGGGGGGCAAAGGCGGTGGCGTTCAGCGCGACGCGCTACAGCCAAGACGCCTCAGCAACCGAACTCTCGGGATCGAGGAGCCCGCTCACCGGCTCGTCGGCGATCAGGAGCTTCGGGCGACCGACGGCGACGTGCGCAGGATCGCTGTCACTCGCATTCGTCCACTCCGGCGTTTGGTGTGGAAAGCCCTCTTCCGCCTGGTCGAGGACGAAGTCGAAGGTGTCCGCGTTGATGACACCGCGCTTCAGCGTGATGTCACCGATTTTATGCATGCCGGGGATCCTGTTCGGCATCGATCATCCTCCTGACTGGCGTGTCTCGCGCGCGAGACTGCAACCAGAAGGCGCGGTGCGGATGTGAACCGTGTCACATCCCCCACCCGGTGCCGGCTCAGAGCCGCTGGGCGACAACCTCCTCGCCGCGCAGAAGCTCCTTCACCAGCACATCGCCGGCATCGAAGGCCCGGCGCAGCACATCGACCGCCTGCCAAGGCTCCGCATCGCCGCACATGAAGACATCGAACGCGCCGTAGCCGATTTCGGGCCAAGTATGCACCGAGATGTGGCTCTCCGCGAGGACCGCCACACCGCTCACGCCCTGGGGCGAAAACTTGTGGGTGTGGATGTGCAGCAGCGTTGCGCCGCACGCGCTCACGCAGTCCCGCAAGGCGCGCTGGATGCGAGCCTCCTCGTCGAGGCCTTCGCCATCCACCACCTCGATGATGAGATGCGTGCCGGCAAAAACACGGCCATCACGGCGAATGAAGTGATCGTCGCGGTTCTCGTCGAGAACCGTTTCGGGCACGACCGTCAGACGACGGGACTCCCGTTTTTCTTCCGCATGGGTGGTGCCTGCATCCAGGTCCATCCCCAGTTGGAAGAGGCTCGCACCTGCCATGGTGCACCTCCCCTACCAGTGACAAAACCCAGCGCCCCTTAGCAGCCCCCCGCGGACGGGGATGGGATCGGTGACCCTGTGCGAAAGGAGATACGGACAACTTCGGGATTTTTCAACAGCCAATCGCGTGGCCCGACGCAGAAAATTTTGCGACAGAGCCCACTCACGCGCGGTCAAGTCTCAGACGAAGACATCACTCCCCGTGATTTCGGCGCGACACAGCGTTTTGAAAGTCAATGGCACCGGCGTTGTTGACGGCTTTGCAGTCGTCAACACTCTCTGCGTCTCTGCCGATACTTACATCGCCTGGCATGCACAGAATTCGAGACAGGTATTTCGCCAGCGTAGCGGCCTCGACGCTCAGCCCGCACGGACCGCCGCGACGGACGGATCGCTGAGGGCCACGCGCATGCCCGGCGCCAGCACCGCGGGGTCGTGGGGCTTGCGCGCGAAGACCTCCCGCACCATCGGCGCGAAGAAGTCGAGAGGTAGGGTCTCGTAGTCCGGATCGAAGCTCGACTGGTCCCAGGCCTCGCAGAAAGCCGCGCAGTCCTCGAAATACGGGCTCTCCCGATAGCGCTCACGCTTGTCCGGGTTAGCGCCCACATGTTCGGCGTAGTAGACGAGCTGGAAATCGCCGTGCTTCTCCACCACCCAGGCGCATTGCTCGCGCACGAAGGGGCGGAGGATGGCAGCCGCGTATTCGTCGTGGTTGTAGGGCGCGTAGATGTCGCCGATGTCGTGCAGGAGGGCGGAGACCACCCAGTCCGTATCCGCGCCGCCGCGCCAGGCACGGGTTGCCGATTGCAGCGAATGGCCGAGGCGGCTGATCTGATAGCCCGAAAGGCTCTTGTCGAGCTCGACCATGGCGGTCAGCAGCCGGTCGGCGGTGCCGGCGGCATAGGCGCGTTCATGACGGTCGAGGAAGGCGTAGTCCTCCCGGTCGCCATCCTTCATCTGCGTGAATTTCACGGTCTCCATGGCCAGCCCCTTCAGCCGAATGCGTTGCAGAGCGCGCGACCACTGCGCGGCGCTCCGATGGTACGCAACCGCGTTCGCCCGTCCAGACGGCACGGACCGGAGCGCGCGTCGTGACCGCTGCGAGTTTAGGCGCGATGGGCGAGGCTGACCGCCCCGCCGCGACATGGGCCGTCGCAGCGGGGCGGGAGTGGCGCGGTGCGCGCCAACGCTCAGAGATCGAAGGCGTGCTGCAGGGCGAGATCCACGGCAAAGAGGTTGTCCGTCTCCACCACGAACCGAAGATCGCCGCTATCCACCAGCCGGTCGCCGTTGAGATCGGCCACCACCTCGATGCCGGTGATGGTGCTCGTCTGCTGGTTGTCCGCGAAGATCTCGCCGCGCGGCGCACCGGCGGCGCCGGAGCTTGCGAACTCGGGCGTCGCCGTCACCACGGGCGATGCGGTGAGGCTCGCGATCGTCGTGCCCTCCGCGACCCGGATCACCGGGCCCAGCCCGTCCGCCTCCACGGTGACTGCGAAGGCGCTCGGCCCGAAGGCGGCATCGAGGGCGGCATCGGTGAGCGCACGGAAGTCGTTCACATCCGTCACGTTCCGGCCGATCAGCGCAGGCGCATCGCTGGGAGAGACCCGAACGGTCGTGAAATCGGTGCGGATCTCGACGAGGGCGATCTCGGCGTAGTCCTCCGGCGCGGTGCCGAGGCCGAAGGTGACCGAGGCCTTCTGCGCCGGCGTGATCACGATCGCTTCCGGTGCGAGCGTGATCGGGCCCGGCAGTTCGTCCTCGAGCGCGAAGCCGTCGCGATCGCGCTGGCGCACGATGTCGGAGCGGCTCTCGATATCGAAATCCACCAGCTCGAAGCGGTCCTCGCTCGGGCTGAGATCGAGCACCCGGTCGATGCCGGTGAAGAGGCTGGAGGCGGTCGCGTCGAAGACGAATGTGTCTGCGCCCGGGCCGCCCACCAGGGTGTCCTCGCCGGGAGAGGCGATGAGGCGGTCGTCCCCAAGGCCGCCTTCCAGCCGGTCGTCCCCCTCGCCGCCGTCGAGCGTGTCGTCCCCGCCCCCGCCGAGGATGGTGTCGCGGCCCGCGAGGCCCATGATGGCCTCGCCATCGTCCGTGCCCTCGAGGATGTCGTTGACCGGCGTGCCCTGCACGAGCCGCTGGACCGGCACGAGCAGCGCCTCCACCGGCACCGTTTCGTCGGCGAAGGTCACGAGCTCGACCTCGTCCAGCACCACCGTCTCGCCGGCGGCCGCGAGGCGGAGGCCGCCGGTCTCGAGCGGCTCGGTGGAATAGGCGTCGCGGGCGAAGGAGAGGACCGCGCGGTCCATGCCGTCCCCGCCGATCACCGCGTCATCGCCGGTGCCGGCGGTCAGGATATCGTCGCCGTCCCCGCCGTCGAGCGTGTCGTTGCCGGCGCCGCCATCGAGCACGTCATCCCCGCCGAGGCCGCTGAGGACATCGTCTTCGCCCGAGCCTCGCCGCTTGTCTCCGAGCTCGGTCGCGGGGATCGGGTCGCCCTCGAAGGCGAATAGCCCGGGGGACACCTCCACCAGCTGCTCGGCCACTTCGGGCGCATACCGACGCGTCTCGGCCGAGCGCGCGAATTCGATGAGAAGCTCAGCGGGCGTGATCTCGCGCGTCGCCAGCAGTCCCGTCCAGAAATTCAGCCCGTCCGGGTCGCCGGCCCGGCCGAGATTGTCGAAATAGAGGAATTTCACCAGCCCGGCCGCGGTCTGGATATCCTCACCGGTGCGCGCCTCGAAATCCGCCGCGCGAGCCTCGAATTCGGGCACCCGGAAAAAGAAGTCTGCAATCTCCTCGAGCGGCATCCCGTTGCGGTTCTGCTCGACCCAGAACTCGAGCCCCGCAGGGGCGCCATCCGCGCTGCCCGCCACATCCGGCAGCCGCCCGAACCCGGCCTCGTAGAGATACCCCATGAGGACGGGGTCGACCGGTTCGACGGCGCTCACGCCCGCCGGCGGGTCCGTGTCGGCATTCGCGATCGGGGTCTGCTGGGGCTGCGCGGCGGACGCGACGGCTTCTCGTGCGCCAAGCACTGACATGGCGGCTTCCTCCTGCATTCTGCACACCCGCCGGCCGGTTTTGGCCCGCGGCGTTTACGCTGCCGCAAGAGGAGACGCACGAGCCTTAACGAAGAGTGAGCCTGCGGGATCATGTCGGGCTGCGAGCGATGCCAGGGGCTCCGGCGCGCGTCAAGGCGGGACACGGGCCCTATATCGGTTCGCGCCAGAAACTTACTGTTCGGGCGGCGGGGCGGATGGCTAGAATTCTATTTAAAATCAGCGGTTAACGAGGCGTTCTTGATTCTTTCCAGAACCTGCCCTCAACGGGCAGCCGCCTCGTGCCGGATCACCTCTGCACTGCTCACGGCGCGGCGCAGGCGGGCGAGCACCGGCGTGCTCAGCCGCCCGGTCTCCGGCAGGCCTTCGGCGCGCTCGAAAGCGGCGATCGCACGGGCGGTCTGCGCGCCGGCGATGCCGTCCACGCTGCCCGCCTCGAAGCCAAGGATGTTGAGGCGGATCTGTGCGGCGCGGATCTCCTGGCGCCCGATCTCGAGCTCCGGCTCGGCGGAGGGCACGGCGGCAACTTGAAGGTCTTCGACCGCCGGATCAGGCGCACTCTCCGCGGGCTCCTCAGGCGCAGTCTGGATCGCCGGCGACGGCAGGAGGCGGGAGAGCTGGTTGGCCCACCCTCCGACCGCCGCCGGGGCCTGCGGCGCAGCGCTCTCCTCTGCGGTTGTGGGGATCAGCGCGGTCTGCGTCGCCGGGGTGTCCACGTCGCTCGCGCTCACCAGTTCGGCCGTCGCCACGGCGTCGTCGGCCGGCGCGGTCTCGACCACCTCGGTCTCCGGCAGGGGGGTCTCCGGTTCTGGGTCATCGGTGGCGGGAGCGGTCAGGGGCTGGGGAGCCGGCGCCTCCCGGCGCGCCCGTTCCGCGGCGCGCAGCAGATGGATCCGGCGCTCGGCGATCTCGGCATAGACCCCGTCCGGGTACTGCATGAGATAGTCGAGGAAGTCCTCGGCACGCTCGCTCGCCCGGATCTTCGCCCAGAGCGTGTGCTCGCGCATCGCCTCCGCGTCGTCGCGCGCCACCTCGACCGGCGGCGGTGCGGGGGCGTGGAGCGTTGCGGTCGGGTCGGTGAGCCGTCCGAAAAGCGCGGGCGCCTGCCGCCCGCCGGTCTCGTGCAGGACCGTGGCGCGCGCCATCTCGAAAGCGGCATCGAGCGCAAGCCCGGGCTCGCCGAGAGCCGCGGCGAGCGCCCCGGCGAACGCCCCGTCGCGCGCCTCGTTCAGGCTGGCCGGTGTCCCGGCGGTCGAGAAGATCAGGAGGTGGTTGTCGCCGTGGGCCTTCGGCTCGGCGAGGCCGGTATGGCGCTGACCGGGATAGGGCGGCTGTCCCGCCGCATCGACGATCACCACGCCGAACCGCTGCGCCGCACCCGCGACGGCCTCGAGCCGCTCCAGCGCGACGCCTGCCGTTTCGAGCGCTTCCGGCTCGACGACAGGGGCATCGACCGGCAGCAGAAAGTTTGCCTCACGATGGGCAAGCGCGTGGCCCGCGAAGTAGATCAACGCGGCCTCGGCGGTGCGCGCGCGCTCTTCGAAGAGCGTCAGCGCATGTGTGAGCGAGACCTGCCGCGCGTCGTCCAGCCGATAGACCGTGAAATCGAGATCGATGAGCGCGTTGCCGACGGCAGCGGCATCGCGTTGTGGCTGCGAGAGCGCTGCCGCGTGCTGGTAGGCCCCGTTGCCGATCACCAGCGCGATCCGGTCGGAGCCAAGGGCGGAGCCGGCGAACAGAAGCCAGGCGACGAGTGTGAAAAGACCGCGATGCAGCATTGCCATTCTCCTCTCGCAGCCCCGTATCCGGTCCGCTGCCGCCTCGATGCAGCGCGCGATCGTCCGGGGCCTTTCTTGCCTTCGAGAGTGACGTGCGCGGGCGCGGCAATGCGGTGATGTTACTCACAGTTGCAGGAGAGCGTGAACAAACAACCGCTGGGATGCGCGCCCTCTGCCCGCCGAGGGCGCAGTGCGATGCTGAAACCTTGTGCAGTCGCCGCATGGGATCGGCAGATCCCGACGCATTTCTCGCGGCATGGTTATTGCTAGTCGCCTCACGGGTGGGTGTGTGGTCGGCCCTCAGGGGCCGGCCATCGCAACAGCCGGCCGCAGGCGGAGAAGCGATGAGCGCTGAGACAAGGCTGGAACTGGTGGCGCTGACGAAGCGCTACGGCGACACCGTGGCAGTGGACGCCATCGACCAGCGGATCGATCCGTCCACCTATTGCTGCCTGCTCGGGCCTTCCGGCTGCGGCAAGTCCACCACGCTGCGTCTGATCGCGGGGCACGAGAGCGCGACGGATGGGGACATCCTGCTCGGCGCGGACAACATAACCACGCTCCCGCCCGCACGGCGCGGAACGGCGATGATGTTCCAGAGCTACGCGCTCTTCCCGCATCTCAGCGTGATCGACAACGTCGCGTTCGGCCCGCGGATGCGCGGGGTGGAGAAGGAAAC
>JBCBWF010000009.1:0-34418 GCA_039817245.1 Pseudomonadota bacterium
CATCAAGAGGGACAACATAAACCCGCAGGTGGAACTGGTGGAGTTCCCGGACGGCAAGCGGATGATCCTGCTCTCCGAGGGCCGGCTCCTGAACCTCGGCAACGCCACGGGCCATCCGAGCTTCGTGATGTCGGCCAGCTTCACCAACCAGGTGCTGGCGCAGATCGAACTCTGGACGAAGCCCGGCCAGTACGCCAACGACGTGTTCGTGCTGCCGAAGCATCTGGACGAGAAAGTCGCAACGCTGCATCTGAACAAGCTCGGCGCGCAGCTCACGCGGCTCTCGGAGGAGCAGGCGAGCTATATCGGCGTCGGCCAGGACGGGCCCTTCAAGCCCGAACACTACCGCTACTGAGCTGATTTCCGGCGCGCCTCGCAGGCGGGGCGCGCTTTCGCCGGCCGCATTAATCTCGCTGAAGCCTCTGTCCCCCTATCAATCGCCCGATGCGATTGGGAGCGAGGCATATGGCGCATTCGACCAGCCCCGGAGCCGGTGTCCCGGAACAGGAGGCGACGGCGTTCCTGCGGGAGATATCGCGCAGGGTGGGCTTTGCGCTGCTGTTGGCGCTCGCGCCGATGGTGGTGGTGACCGCGGCGTCGCTCGCCTATCACTACCAGCAGGCGGCGAATGTCCGCTACATCATCGCCTTCAAGGAGCTGAAGATCGGGGTCGGCCTCCTGGAGATGACACTCCTGGAGGCGCGGGACACCGAGCCCGGGGACAACAAGCCGGCGCGCACGGCCTTCGTGGAGCTTCTGACGCAGTACAGCGCCATCCGTGCGGCGGACCCTGATCGCGAGGAGACCGCGGGCACGGACGTCGCCGGGGAGATCCGCCGGCTGATGATCGCCTACGACATCGATCCGCGCGCGGCGGCGGAGCGGCTGGGCCTCGTGGGCCATGCGATGCCCGAGGCGATCGCCGATATCTGGCACACGCCCCTCGTGACCGAGCCGGGCCGCACGCGCAGTGTCTCGCTCGAGGATCTGGTCGCGCGGTTGCTCCTGACCGCGGAGCCGCTCGTTACGGGTCGCAATGTGAGCCGCGAAGGGCTGGCCGCGTTCTCCGGCCTTCTCGGCCCGGCGGAGCGGGAGACGATCTCAAAGATCGCGAAGATCCTGGTTGCGGAAACCACCGCAAACCAGCGCGCCCCCATGGTGCTGGCGCTGATGGTGCTTGCCTCGGCGATCCTCGGCACCATAGGGGCCGCGCTGGTCGGGTTCCGCCCGCTGATGGGGCGGATCGTAAGCTTCAACGAGGCGTTGCGCGAGGAGACGCATCGCGCCCAGGCGGCCGAGCGGGCGAAATCCGATTTCCTGGCCACCATGAGCCACGAGATCCGCACGCCGATGAACGGCGTGATCGGGATGTCGCGGCTTCTCGCGCAGTCGAAGCTCGACGATCACCAGACCATGCTCAACGAGGTGGTGCTTCAGTCCGGCGAGCAACTTCTGAGCGTGATCAACGACGTGCTGGATATCTCTAAGGTGGATGCAGGCAAGCTGCAGCTCGCCGAGGAGCCGTTCCGGCTCAGCCGCATCATCAACGAGCCTGCGCAGATGCAGGCGCGGATGGCGGAGGAGAAGCGCCTGAACCTGGCGGTGCGCGTGCAGCCCAACATGCCGCGGATCGTGGTGGGCGATGTGGACCGGCTGCGCCAGGTGGTGCTGAACCTCGTGGGCAACGCGGTGAAGTTCACGGCGAGCGGGCAGGTTTACGTGAACGCCTCGGGAGCGACGGCGGTGAAGGAGGGCGCGCCGGTGCTGAACCTGCGCGTCGAGGTGGAGGATACCGGGCCCGGCATCGCGGCGGACAAGCTCGATCACATCTTCGACCGCTTCACGCAGGTGGATGGAAGCTCCACGCGGACGCATGAGGGGACCGGGCTGGGCCTCGCCATCGCGAAGGGGATCGTGGAGGCGATGGGCGGGCGCATTGGCGTGCAGAGCAAGCCGGGCGCCGGTGCCACTTTCTGGTTCGAGCTGCCGCTGCCTGTGGCGGAATCGGTGCCGCAGGTGAAGGCGACGGCGGTGAATGTTGCGGGCAAGCGCGCGCTGGTGGTCGATGACAACGAGACCAACCGATACATCGCGCGAGAGCTGATGCGCAGCTGGCGGATGCACGAATCGTCAGCCTCCTCGGGGCGCGAATGCCTGGAGATGCTGCGCGCCGCGGCCGGGCGGGAGCAGCCCTTCGACGTCGTGATCCTCGACCAGCAGATGCCGGGGCTGGACGGCGACGCGACCATGGCGGCGATCCGGGCGGACCATGCGATCCGGGACACGGCGATCGTGATGCTCTCCTCGCTGGACAGCGCGATCGGCGGAGCGCGGGCCGACGCGCGGGCGGACCAGTATCTGGTGAAGCCCGCCCCCGCTTCGGCGCTCTACGATGCGATCGCGACGAGCCTGTCGGACGCGGCGTCGCGCAAGCTCGCAGCAGCCGAGCCGGTCATGGCGAAGGCCGAGGCCCGGCCGAAGCCCGCGCCGGCGGCGACCGGCGAGCCGGTGCCGACGCGCGGGGTGGTACTGCTGGTCGAGGACAATCAGGTGAACCGGCTGGTAGCCAAGCAGATCCTCGCCGCAGCCCCCATCCGCGTCGTGGAGGCGCATAACGGGGCGGAGGCGCTCGATATGGTCGCAGTCCACCAGCCGGATGTGATCCTGATGGATGTGTCCATGCCGGTGATGAACGGCCATGAGGCGACGCGGCGGATCCGCGAGCGCGAGCGCGCCCAGCAGCTGACGCCGACGCTGATCGTGGGCATGACGGCGCATGCCATGGCAGGCGACCGCGCAAAATGCATCGAGGCGGGGATGGACGACTACCTGCCGAAACCCGTCGACGGCGAGAAGCTGCTTGGGATCATCGAAGAGCAGTTCCACCGATCCGAAGTCCCCACAATCGACCGAGAGGCCTCCTAAACGGGCAAACCTCGCGCCCATCGGAACGCCGCCGGGAACTGGCCGCATGCCCATACGGGACGCGTCGGGCGGGCCGCGGGATGGGTTCGAGGGCGTGAGAGCGGCTGATCTGAGGCAGAAGGCGACGAGGATCTCAGGCTCGCCGGAAGCCGCGCGATGCGGGCCGGTTGCGAGAAAGCGCACACGATCGCTTCCGCCAGCGCGTCACCGATGGCGCGGGCGGTCGGTCGGGCGGGCGGGAGCCGATGTCCTGATCCATCGTTCTGCAATCGCGGTGAGACAGTCGGCCTTCATGAACCGCTTCTCTTGGGCGGTTGCAGGACCGCCAGCGGCGCAAGCAGATCGTTTCCGGCACTGTCGGGTCGATGGTGTCCGGCTGCAACCAGCCAACCCAAATTACCCAGCCATGGCCACCTCTTCTCAATCCGGGTTCGGCTGTCCTTGGTCGCAGCCAACGCGCTCGTGGCCCGTCACGAGCGGCGGTGAATCTTGGACGGTGGTCCGTCACCGGTAACGTCTCGGTTGCCGACCAGGAATCGCGGAGAGAGGGGTGCGAAAGGCACGCGTGACGGGCGTCGTGTCGGCGTGAGAGCCCGCGCCACCCGCAATCACAGGGCTCTTCCGGGTTGGGCGATGCGGCGGAGCCCAGGAGGTTGTCCTAAGAAATCTTGATGCGTTTAGAGGCAGGAGCAGGCCGTTGCCGCAATATTTGTCAAGCTTTGAGCGGCGCTTGCATTCTGTTGCGGCATGGGCTCTCGTGTAGCGGGTATTTCGGGACGGAGAGCGCGCGATATGACACCGGAAGCGGACATCGTGCTCACCGGCGGGCGCGTCTGGTGTGGCCTTGCGGAGGGGTGTGTCGAGGCGATTGCGCTCTGGCGTGGGCTCGTGCTGGGCACGGGTTCGGCTGACGAAATCGCCGCGCTGATCGGGCCGGGGACGCGGGTGATCGCCCTCGATGGCCGCCTCGCAACGCCCGGCCTCAACGATGCGCATCTGCATCTCATGCCGCTCGGGCTGGCCATGGCCGCGGTGGATGTGCGGGCGAACACGGCACCCACGCTCGAAGCGCTCAAGGCCGCGATCGCCAAGACGGCCGCCGCCACGCCGAAAGGCGCGTGGGTTTTCGCGCGCGGCTACGACAACACGCGCTTCCAGTCGGGCCTCCACCCGACCGTGCAGGATCTCGACGAGGTCGCACCGGACAATCCGGTCTATCTCGTGCGCACCTGCGGACATCTCTCGGTGGTGAACACGCGGGCGATGGAGATCGCGGGGCTCACCACCGAGACACCGGTGCCCTCGGGCGGGCTGATCGAGCAGCAGGACGGGCGGCTGACGGGGCTGCTGGCGGAGAACGGGCGCGACCCGGTGAAGGCGGTGCTGCCGGAGCCCACGGACGAGGCGCTCGTGGCCGGGATCGAGCGCGCGGGACAGTACTGCCTGTCGCTCGGCGTGACCTCGGTGATGGATGCGGCGGTGGGCATGTATTGCGGCATGCGCGAGATCGTCGCCTACCGCCAGGCGCTGCAGCAGGCCCGGCTGCCGGTACGCACCTACCAGACGCTCCTCGGCGGCGAGACCGGGATCGCCGATGCCTGCGCCGCGCAGGGGCTGATGACCGGCCATGGCTCGGAGATGCTGCGGATCGGCGCCGTCAAGATCTTCACCGATGGCAGCGCGGGCGGGAAGACCGCTGCGATGACCAGGCCCTATCTGGGCGACCCGCCGACCACCGGCGTGATGTGCCTCTCGGACAACGAATGCCACGACCTGATCGCGCGCTACCACGATCTCGGCTACCAGATGGCGATCCATGCGATCGGCGATGCGGCCATCGAGCAGGTGCTGCAGGGCTATGAGAAGGCGCTCGACCACGCGCCTGCACCGGGGCGGCGCCACCGGATCGAGCATTGCGGGTTTCTCACGCCCGACCATCTGGCGCGGATGGTGGCGCGCAAGATCTACCCCGCGCCGCAGCCGAGCTTCATCTACGAGATGGGCGACGGCTACTTCCCGCTCTTCGACGATGCGCGGCGCAATGCCTGCTACCCGATGCGGAGCTGGCTGGAGGCGGGGCTGAACCCCTCCGCCTCTTCCGACGCGCCGGTGACGGATGTGAATACCTTCAACAATCTCTACACCATGGCGACGCGGAAGACGCGCACGGGCCAGGTGATCGGCCCGGACCAGACGCTCTCGATCCCGGATGCGCTCCATGCCTACACCTGGTCGAGCGCCTTTGCGGAACATGCGGAGGCGCGCAAGGGGCGGCTCGTGCCCGGTCAGGTCGCGGATGTGGCGGTCTTCAGCGAGGACTTCCTGGAGGCCGAGCCCGAGATCCTTCTCGGCGAAGTGGTCTGCGACATGACGATCCGCGGCGGCGAGATCGTCTACGAACGGGCGGCCTGATGCTGCGCCAGATCAGCCAGCGCCTGCTGCTCTCGGTGCCGGTGCTGCTGGGAGTTCTGGCGCTCGGCTTCTTCCTCCTGCAACTCGTGCCCGGAGACCCGGCGGTGGTGATCGCGGGGCCCATGGCGAGCCAGGAGGTGATCGACGCGATCCGCACGGATATGGGGCTCGACCAGCCGGTGCCGGTGCAGTTCGTGCTCTATCTCGGGCGCGTGCTGCAGGGCGATCTCGGCCATTCGATGATCAACAACATCCCCGTGACGGAGGAGCTGACCCGTGCGGGAGGGCCGACCATCGAGCTGATGCTGGCGGCACTCATCTGGTCGATTCCGCTCGGCATCGCGATCGGCACGCTGGCGGCGATGTATCGCGGACGGCTGCTCGACCGCGCGGCCATGGCGTTCTCGGTGGCGGGCGTCTCGATGCCGATCTTCTTCATCGCGCTGATGCTGATGCAGTATCTCGGCTTCAAATGGCAGCTCCTGCCCTTCGTGGGGCGCGGGGGGCCGCTCTGGACCCTCGAGGGCCTGCGCCATATCGCGCTGCCGGCACTGTCGCTGGGCCTGATCTTCATCGGGCCGGTGGCGCGGATGACGCGGACCTCGGTGCTGGAGGTGCTGTCGGCCGATCATGTGCGCACGGCGCGGGCGAAAGGGCTGCCGGAGCGCGTGGTGGTGCTTCGCCATGCGCTGCGCAACGCGCTCATCCCGGTGATCACGCTGGTGGGGCTGCAGGCGGGATATCTGCTCGGCGGCGCGGTGGTGACCGAGACGATCTTCTCCTGGCCCGGGATCGGGCGGCTCGCGGTCGGTGCGATCCTGTCCTCGGATTTCCCGATGGCGCAGGGGACGATCCTGGTGCTGGCGCTGAGTTTCATCCTCATCAACCTGCTGGTGGATGTGGCCTATGCAGCGCTCGATCCGAGGGTGCAGGACCAATGAGCGTCGTCGAGCCCGCCGCTGCGCTGGAGGAGGACGAGGGGCGGCTCCATCGCCGGTCCTCGCCACTCGTGCGACTGATGCGCGACCGCGCGGCGGCGGTGGCGCTTGCGGGGTTCGGGACCGCCATCCTGCTCGCGGTGCTGGCGCCCGTGCTGGCGCCGCATGATCCGTATGACAACTCGCTCGGTCCGCTCCTTCCGCCTGTCTGGATCGAGGGGGGCCAGGCGCATGCGCTGCTCGGCACCGACGGTCAGGGGCGCGACATCCTCTCGCGGCTGCTCTACGGGCTGCGGGTCACGCTGCTCATGGGGCTCGCCTCGGTGGTGATCGGCGGCGGGATCGGGATGGTGCTGGGGCTGGTCTCGGCCTTCTATCGCCGGCTAGACCCGTTCCTGATGCGGCTCGCGGATGTGCTCCTGTCCTTCCCCGCAATCCTCTTCGGGCTGGCCGTGGCGGCGATCTTCGGGCCGGGGATCACCGCGATCGTGATCGCCCTCTCCATCGCGACGGTGCCGGATGTGGCGCGGGTCACCCGCTCCGCCGCCGTGGTGGTGATGGCGCAGGAGTATATGGAGGCAGGGCGGGCCGTCGGGCTGTCCGACGCGACGCTGATCCGGCGCTACCTGCTGCGCAACTGCATTTCCTCGATCTTCGTCTTCATGACGCTGCGCTTCGGGCAGGTGATCCTGATCGGCGCGGCGCTCTCCTTTCTCGGCCTCGGGGCGCGCCCGCCCACGGCCGAGCTCGGCATGATGGCCAGCCAGGGACGCGACTTCCTGTTCTTCGCGCCCCATGTCGCCACCATCCCGTCGCTCGGCATCTTCCTCGTCGTGCTCTGCGCGAATGTCGTCGGCGATGCACTGCGCGACGTGCTGGACCCGCGCCAAAGCACATGAGCGCATCGCCGAGGAGCCGCCCATCTCGCCGCCCCGCGCGGCCAACCACAGGGAGACTGCCATGAGATCCACGACCGTCCTTCTCGCCGCCACGACGCTGGCGCTCGCGGCCGGGTTTGCCTCCGCCCAGACCGTCACCATCGTGCGCGAGGTCGAAACCGACCGCTACGACCCGCACCGCACCACCGCGCGCGCCGCCTCGGAAGTGCTCTTCATGCTGGGCGACACGCTGGTGAGCCTGGACCACGACATGAAGACCATCGCCCCCGGTCTCGCGGAGAGCTGGGAGGTCTCGGCGGACGGCACGGTCTACACCTTCAAGCTGAAGGAGGGCGTGAGCTTCTGCAACGGCCGCGCGATGACGGCGGATGACGTCGTCTACTCGCTGAACCGCTGGATCGACCCGGAGATCAAGTCGCCCGTGGCCTGGCGCGCGGGCGATGTGAAGTCGATCACCGCTCCCGATCCCACCACGGTGGTCTACGAGCTCGAGGCGCCCTTCTCGGAGCTCCTCTACCAGCTCACCCAGTCCTTCGCCGTCGTGGTGGACAAGGAGCAGGTGGCCGAGCTCGGCGACGCTTTCGGCGTGAAGGGCTTCAACGGCACCGGGCCCTTCTGCTGGGGCGAGTGGCGCCCGCGCGACGTGACCGTGCTGAAGCGCCATGACGCCTACACCTGGGGCCCGCCGATCTACGAGAACACCGGGCCTGCCATGGTGGAGGAAGTGCTCTGGAAGATGGTGCCGGAGGAGAACACGCGCATGGCCGCGGTAATGACCGGTCAGTCCGACATCACGCAATATGTGCCGTGGAATTCGCTGCGCATCCTGCGCCAGAACCCGGCGGTGACGGTGACGCTCTCGGACGCCGCGCATTGGAGCTACTTCGCGGGCTTCAAGATCGACAAGCCGGTGGTGAACGAGGAGGCCGTGCGCAAGGCGCTGAACCTGGCGGTCGACCAGCAGGCGCTGGTGACGAACATCTATTTCGACGAGGTGCAGCCCGCCTTCTCCTACATCTCCACGGGCACGCTGGACTGGAATGCGAATATCGAGCCCACGCTCCTGAAGACGGATGTGCAAGAGGGCAACCGCATCCTGGAAGAAGCCGGCTGGGTCATGGGCGATGACGGTTTCCGTGCGAAGGATGGCGAGCGGCTCGAGGTGCTGGCCTACGGCTTCACCGGCTCGACCTGGTCGAAGATCATGGAGGCGATGCAGGCCGATTTCCGGAAAGTGGGGGCCGATCTGCAGATCCAGCTCTACGACGCGACCGTGGCCTGGGGGAAGCTGGCGACGCAGGAATTCGACCTGTTCGGCATGTCCTTCCCGTATGTCTCTGCGGGCGATGCGCTCAACCTCTATTTCCGCTCGGAGAACATGCCGACGCCGAACCGGATGAACTGGAACGATCCGGATACGGACCGGCTGCTCGACGAGGGCAAGACCGCGACCACGCCGGAGCTGCGCGCCGCCGCCTATGGCGAGGTGCTGGAGAAGGTGCATGACGCGGCCGTGTGGATCCCGCTCTATCACGAGCCGATGCGGCTGGCGCAGAGCGCGAAGATGGCGCCGGTGAAGCCGCACAACATCTATGGCTGCGGGCTCTACAAGGGCCTCGACTTCAAGTTCGTGAACTGAGGTCGGGGCGTGGCCGAGCCGCTTCTCAGCGTCGAAGGGCTCAGCGTGGCCTTTGCCAGCGAGAATGGCCCCGTCCGCGCGGTGGACGGGGTGGATTTCGCCGTCGCTCCGGGGCGCACGCTTGCGGTGGTGGGCGAGAGCGGGTGCGGCAAGTCCGTGACCTCGCTCGCCATCATGGGGCTGACACCGCCCTCGGCCGCGGTCGGCGGGCGGGTGATGCTGCGCGGCACGGATCTGTCGGGGCTCTCGCGGGAGGAGCGGCGCGCGGTGCGCGGGCGCGACATCGCGATGATCTTCCAGGAGCCGATGACGGCGCTGAACCCGGTCTACCGCATCGGTCACCAGATTGCGGAGGGGCTGGTACAGCGGGGCATGGCGCGGGCGGAGGCGCGCGCACGGGCGCTGGAGATGCTGAAGCTCGTGCGCATTCCGGCCGCCGAGACGCGGATTGACGCCTATCCCCATCAGCTCTCGGGGGGCATGCGCCAGCGGGTGATGATCGCGATGGCGCTGGTCTCGGAGCCGGCGCTGCTCATTGCGGACGAGCCGACCACGGCGCTCGATGTGACGATCCAGGCGCAGATCCTGGAGCTGATCACGTCGCTGCAGGAGCGGCTGGGGATGGCGGTGCTGCTCATCACCCATGATCTCGGCGTGGTGGCGGAGACGGCGGATGATGTGGTGATCATGTATGCCGGCCGGGTGGCCGAGCGCGGCCCTGTGGAGGCGATTTTCGACGATCCCCAGCACCCTTACACGCTGGGGCTCATGTCGAGTGTGCCGCGGCTAGACGAGACGCGGGAACGGCTGGCGACGATCGAGGGCTCGGTGCCGAACCCGCTGGCGCTGCCGGAAGGCTGCCGGTTCGCGCCGCGGTGTCCACTGGCCGATGGGCGCTGCCGGGCGGAGCAGCCGCCCCTGGACGCGCACGGGCCGGACCATGCGGTGGCGTGCTGGAAGGCGCCGATCGAGCTCGCCGCGGCCGGGGCGGCGGCGGAATGAGCGCGGCGGACACACGCGGCGCGCCGCTCCTCGAAGTCTCGGGGCTCACCAAGCATTTCCCGATCCGCCGCGGGCTGATCCTGGCGCGCACGACGGGGCATGTGCGGGCGGTGGACGGGATCTCCTTCACGCTGATGCGCGGGGAGACGCTGGCGCTGGTGGGCGAGAGCGGGTGCGGCAAGTCGACCACGGGGCGGCTCGCGATCCGGCTGCTCGATGCCACCTCCGGCACCGTTCGGTTTGCGGGCCAGGACATCACCGGATACGGCCCGCAGCTCATGCGCCCGCTGCGGCGGCGGATGCAGATCGTGTTCCAGGACCCCTACGCCTCGCTGAACCCGCGCCTGACCGTCGGGCAAAGCCTGGCGGAGCCGCTCACGCTGCACGGGCTCGCGGAGGGCAAGGCGCTGGAGGCGCGGACCCGCGAGCTCCTGGAGGTGGTCGGGCTGCGTGGTTACCACGCCGCGCGTTATCCGCACGAGTTCTCCGGCGGCCAGCGCCAGCGCATCGGGGTGGCGCGGGCGATCTCGACCAATCCGGATCTGGTGGTCTGCGACGAGCCAGTCTCGGCGCTCGATGTGTCGATCCAGGCGCAGGTTGTGAACCTGTTGCAGGACCTGCAGGGCGCCTATGGGCTGGCCTATCTCTTCATCGCGCACGACCTGGCGGTGGTGAAGCATATCGCGGACCGGATTGCCGTGATGTATCTCGGCCGGCTGGTCGAGGTGGCAGAGAAGGGCGTGCTCTACGACGATCCGCGCCATCCCTACACACAGGCGCTGCTCTCGGCGGTGCCGCGGCCGGAGCCCGGCAAGCGCAAGCGCGCGGTGCTGTCGGGCGATGTGCCGAGCCCCGCCGCGCCGCCGCCGGGCTGCCCCTTCCATCCGCGCTGCGCGGTGGCGGAGGCGCGCTGTGCGGTTGAAGTGCCAGCACTGCGGATGGTCGCAGGGCGCGAGGTGGCCTGCCATCTGGCCGAGATCACCGGCGGGGCGGCGAACGCCGTGACCGAGGCGCCGCGGGCCGACAGCGCAGCAAGGCTGCGGCGCGCGCAACGACTGGCGGTGCTGGGGCATGCTGCAGGGGTAAGCCGCTAGAACAGCCTCGGATGAGGCTATCGCGAAGCGGCGGGCAAGAGCGGCCGCTCCCACCCGCGTCATGCTTGTCACCATTCGGTGGATGAACGTTGAAGAGTACGGTCTCCTGAGCGAACCGGCCGATCTTGCAAAATGTTCATATTATGTTCCGATTCCTGAGCCTATAGTGACGTGGGTGGGAGCGGCCGTAGCGATCTGGCCGCTGCATGCCAAGGCCGGGCAAGGGGACCCTCAGGAGGTGGAAGAAGCCTGTCCACCGTCGCTCCAACCGCGGTGGCGGACGAGCCAGTTGTGGCCGATCTTCGCGAAGAAGACGCAGAGCAGGATGCGCACCACATGGTGCGCGGAGACGAAGACCACGCTGATCTGCAGCGAGAGGGCGACGAGGGACATCTCGGTGACTCCGCCGGGGGCAAAGGCGAGGACGACGGCCTCCGCCGTCTCGCGCACGATGCCGTGGAGCGCGCCCCCGATGGCGAGCGCGAGGAGGATGGCGGCGCCGACGCTCAGCGCCGCCATGCCGAGGCCGCGCATCGCCGGCCCGCGCGCCATCCCCACGAAGCGTACCCCGAGGCCAAGGCCGACGACGAACTGGGTGAGCGCGATGAGGAAGGCGGGCGGCATGGCTTCGGTGATACCGGCCAGATGGAGCGCGCCGCTCGCAAGAATGGGCCCGGTGATGACGGCCGCCGGAAGGCCGAGCCGGCGCCCGCCGAGAAAGCCGATGGCGCCGGCGGCGGTCAGCAGGATCGCATCGACGAACCCCATCGCCGTCTCCGGTCCGCCGAGCTCGATGCCGGCTGCACTGCCGACCGCATGGCCCTCGTAGAGCATGATCCCGAGCGGCACGAACAGGATGCAGATGATGAGGCGGGAGAACTGCAGGAGTGTCAGGACCTTCGGGTCGCCGCCCGCCTGCTCGCCCATCGCCACCGCCTCGATCAGCCCGCCGGGCATGGCGGCGAAGTAGGCGGTATTGCGATCGTACCCGCCGATGCGCCGGTAGAGCACATAACCGAGCGCATGGGAGGCGGGGATGTAGAGCGCAAGGCCGAGGAGGGTGATCCACCAGCGCCCCGCCTCCTCGATCAGCTCGGGCGTAAAGGCGCCGCCGATCGCCACGCCGACGATGGGCACAAGCGCAAAGCGGAGCGAGACCGGAAAGCTCGGCGGCGCACCGGCAATGCGCAGCCCCCCGATCGCGGCGGCGGCGACGGCGATGACGGCCCCGGAGAGCCAGGGAAGCGGGAGGCCAATGGCATGGGCAAGCCCCGCGCCGACAAGACCGAGCAGCACAGTGCCGGCGAGGGCGCCGACAACGAGCTCGGAACCCGCGAACCGGATGCGGCGGTGCCAGAAACCGGGCGCGCCCCTGCCCGGCTCCGGATCCAGCCGCGGGCCGGGGCCGCCGGGCGTGCTCATGCGTCGTTCAGATGGCAGGCGGCACGGCGGCCAGGGGCGATGGCACGGAACTCGGGGCGCGTCGCGGAGCAGCGCTCGGTGGCGTGCGGGCAGCGGGGGTGGAAATGGCAGCCGCTCGGCGGATCGAGCGGCGAGGGGATCTCGCCCTTCACCGGTTCGAACTGACGCCGGCGCTGGTCGAGGCGGGGCACCTCGGCCAGGAGCGCCTGGGTATAGGGGTGGTTGGGCGCGGCGAAGAGCGCCTCGGCCGGGCCCTGCTCCACGATGCGGCCGAGATACATGATCGCCACCCGGTCCGCGATATGCTCGACCACCGAGAGATCGTGGCTGATGAAGAGATAAGTCAGGTCGAAATCGTTGCGCAGATCCATGAAGAGGTTGAGCACCTGCGCCTGGATGGAGACGTCGAGCGCGGCGATGGCCTCGTCGCAGACCAGGAAGCGCGGCTTCACGGCGAGCGCGCGGGCGATGCCGATGCGCTGGCGCTGGCCGCCGGAGAACTGGTGCGGGTAGCGGCGCTTGAGGGCCGGATCGAGGCCGACGCGGGTGAGGATCTCGTCCACATACGCCCCGGTGCCGCGGGCGGAGACGAGGCCGTGGACGCGCGGGGCCTCGCCCACGATCTCCTCCACGCGCTTTCGCGGGTTGAGCGAGGCGAAGGGGTCCTGGAAGATCATCTGCACCGCGAGCGTGGCGGCGCGGCGGTCGGCCCCCGGGAGGGTGGCGATGTCCTGGCCCTCGAAGAGCAGGCGGCCCTCGGTGGGCGGCATGACGCCGGCGATCATGCGGCCAAGGGTGGACTTGCCGCAGCCGGACTCGCCGACGAGCCCCAGCACCTCGCCGGGCTGGATGGCGAGGTCGACGCCGTCGACGGCATGCACGGTCTCCTCCGCCGGGCCGACGCCGAGGCGGTGGGCGATGCGCCCGGCGGTGTCGTGGCGCTTGACGAAGCGCTTGGTGATGCCGCGGACCTCCATCAGCGGCGTGCCCTCCGCGGCGGGGCGCTCGAGCGTGTCTGCGGTTTCGCTCATTCGGCACCGGCTCCGGCGAGCGCGGGCGCATCATGCGGGTGCTGGCAGCGAGCGAGGTGATCCGGCTCGTCAGCGCGGGGCGCACGCGGCTCGGGCGCAATAGTACAGGCGGCATCGGCGCGCGGGCAGCGCGCACGGAAGGCGCAGCCGGGCGGGAGCGCGAGGAGATCCGGCGTCATGCCGGGGATCTGGGTGAGCTTCTCGCCGCGCCGGTTGGCAGAGGGCACCGAGCCGAGGAGGCCGACGGTGTAGGGGTGGAGCGGCGTGTCGATCACCTGGTCGATGGTGCCCTGCTCGACGATCCGGCCGGCATACATCACGGCGATGCGGTCCGCGAGGCCGGCGACGACGGCGAGGTCGTGGGTGATCCAGATCATCGCCGTGCCGCTCTCGCGGCAGAGGGTCTGCGCCTCATGGATGATCTGGGCCTGGATGGTGACGTCGAGCGCGGTGGTGGGCTCGTCGGCGACGATAAGGTCCGGCGCATTGAGGAAGGCGATGGCGATGGCAACGCGCTGGCGCATGCCGCCGGAGAGTTGATGGGGATAGGCGCGCAGGCGCTCGTCCGGCGAGGGGATGCCGGTGCGGGCCAGCGCCTCGCGGGCACGCTGGCGGGCGGCATCGCGGGAGACGGAGGCGTGGGCCCGGACCGCCTCGATCATCTGGGTATCGACGCGCAGGACCGGGTTCAGCGTCATCATCGGGTCCTGGAAGATCATGGCGATGCGGTTGCCGCGGAGGGCGCGCAGGCGCTCCGGGGCCGCGCCGACCAGTTCCTCGCCGCGGAAGCGGATGGAGCCGCCGGCGATGCGTCCGGGCGGGTCCACGAGGCCGAGGATGGAGAAGCCGGTGACGGATTTGCCGGACCCGGATTCGCCGACAAGCCCCATGATCTCCCCGGCGCCCACGGAGAAGCTGACCCCGTCCACCGCGCGGGCGAGGCCGGCGCGCATGGCGAAATGGGTCTGCAGCGCCTCGACCGCGAGAACGGGCTCGCTCATCGCTTGTTCCTCGGGTTCAGCACGTCGCGCAAGCGGTCGCCGACGAGGTTGATGGTGACGATGGTGATAAGCAGCGCGAGACCCGGGAAGATGGAGATCCAGTAGCGCCCCGACAGCATGTACTCGAAGCCGTTGGAGATGAGAACGCCGAGTGAGGGCTCGGTCTGCGGCAGGCCGACGCCGAGGAAGGAGAGGGTGGCCTCGAGCGAGATGGCGCTGGCTGTCTGCACCGTGCCGACCACGATGAGGGGCGCGAGGCAATTCGGCAGGATGTGGCGGAAGAGGATGCGCCCGTGCGAGAGGCCGAGGCAGGTGGCGGCCTCCACATACTCCTTTCTGCGCTCCGAGAGGGCCGAGCCGCGGACGGTGCGCGCGTAATAGGCCCATTGGGCGACCACGAGGGCGAGGACGATCTTGTCGATCCCCTGCCCGAGCGCGGCGACAAGCATGAGCGCCACGAGGACCGCCGGGAAGGAGAGCTGCAGATCGACGATGCGCATGATCACCGTCTCGACCCGCCCGCCCGCATAGGCGGCGACGAGGCCGATCGCCATGCCGATCACCAGCGCGATGAAGCCGGACATGACTCCGACGGCGAGCGAGATGCGCAGCCCGTAGAGGATGCCCGAGAAGAGGTCGCGCCCTGCCCCGTCCGAGCCCAGCCACATGGTGAAGCCATCGAAGGCCTCCGAGCCCGGGGGCAGCTTCGAATCGAAGATCGACACCTGCGCGAGGTCATAGGGGTCCTGCGGTGCGATCAGGGGCGCGGCGAGCGCGAGGGTGATGATCGCGACCAGCAGCGCGAAGGCGCCGACGGCGATCCGGCTTTCGGCAAACTCCGAGACGAAGCGGCCGAAGGGGGTGACGGCCTCGGCGCGCGCCGCTTTCGGCTCGGCGGCGATCGCGGCGGGTGCAGCTTGCTCGGTCATCTCAGGCTCCCTGGTCGCGCAGGCGCACGCGCGGGTCGAGGAGGGAATAGACGATGTCGACGATCAGGTTGATGAGCACGAAGACCAGCACGATCATCATGAGGTAGGCGACGATCAGCGGGCGGTCGAGCGTGAGGATGGCGTCGATCAGGAGCTTGCCCATGCCGGGCCAGGCGAAGATACTCGGTCACCACCGAGAAGGCGATGAGCGAGCCGAATTCGAGCCCGAGCACGGTAACGACCGGGATCAGGATGTTCTTCATGAGGTGCACGCCGACGACGCGGCGCTCGGAGAGGCCCTTGGCGCGGGCGAACTTGATGTAGTCCTGGCTCACTGCCTCGCGCACGCCGGCGCGGGTGAGCCGGATCACGAGGCTGATCTTGAGGAGTGCGAGGTTGAGCGCGGGCATCGCGAGATGGCTGAGCCCGTCAAGCGTGAAGGCCGAGGAGGTGATGCCGAAGACGGTGGCCAGATCGCCCCGCCCCGTGGAGGGCAGGAGGCCGAGTTCGACGGCGAAGACGATGATCATCACGAGCCCGACCCAGAAGGTGGGCAGCGAGAAGCCGAGGATCGAGCCGGCCATGATGATGTTGGAGAGCCGGGTGTCGGGGCGGAGACCGGCATAGAGGCCGAGCGGGATGCCGAGCACCACGGCGAGCAACAGCGCGGTGATCGCCAGCTCCATGGTCGCGGGCATGCGCTCGAGAATGAGCGTGATCGCAGGCGAGCCGAACACGTAGCTGTTGCCGAGATCGCCGCGGATCGCCCCCTGCAGGAAGAGCCCGTACTGCTCCCAGATCGGCCGGTCGAGGCCGAACTGGCGGATCACCCGCTCGATCTCCTCCTGCGGCGCGTCCGGGGAGACGAACATATGGACCGGATCGCCCACCGCGTTCACGCCGACGAAGACGATGACCGACATCGCGAAGACGACGAACACGGCCTGCAGCAGGCGGCGAATAATGAAGACGGCCATTTGCGGCCCCTATCCCGGCCAGCCCCGCGAGGGGCGGAGTGCGGGCGGGATCGCGCCCCGCCCGCTGAGGCTCAGCTGCCGCTGGCGTACTGCATCAGCGTGTATTCGTCGGTGCGCGCCTTGTAGGTGATGCCCTTGCGCGCGGCCCAGGCGTTCACCTGGTAGTGGATCGGGATGATCGCGTAGTTCTCCCCGATGGCCTTCTCGGTGGCGAGCGCGAGGAGCGACTGGCGCTCGGCATCGTCCACGGTGCGCAGGGCCTGATCGATCAGCTTGTCGATCTCAGGGTCCGAATGGCGGCCGCGGTTGGACGAGCCCATGCCCTTGTCCTTGTCATGCGTCGCGATGAGCGAACGCAGCGGCGAGGAGGCCTCGCCCGAACCCGCACCCCAGCCGACGAGCACAAGGCTGAACTCCGGCAGCCCGCCCTCGGCGCCCGCGGAGGCGCGCTTGAAGTAGACCGAGCGCGGCATCGTCTCGACCGCCGTCTCGATGCCGACGCGCGTGAACATCTGGGCGATGGCTTCGGCGATCTTGGCGTCGTTGATGTAGCGGTCGTTGGGTCCGTGGATGGTGAGCTTGAAGCCGTCCGGCACGCCCGCCTCCGCGAGAAGGGACTTGGCAAGATCCGGGTCGTAGGCATCCGGCTCCAGGTTCGGCGAGACGCCGAAGAAGCCCTCGGGCAGGAGCTGGCCGGCCTCGATCGACTGGCCCTCCATCACGCGGTCCTTGATGAGCGTGCGGCTGATGGCATGGCTCATCGCCTTGCGCACGCGCACATCGAGGAGCGGGCTCTTGATCGCGCTGCCGTCCTTGGCGGTCACGAAGGGGCTGTCCTCGCGGAATTGGTCCACATGGAGGTAGATCACGCGGTTGGAGACGCCTTCGGAGACCTGGAAGTCCTCGTTCGCCTTGACCTGGGCGAGATCGGTGGTGGGCACATCGTTGATCATGTCCACATCGCCGGCCAGGAGCGCCGCGACGCGCGCGGGGCCGGACTTGATGGGCTTGAAGGTGACGCCCGCGAAGTACGGCTTCTCGCCCCAGTAATCGTCGTTGCGATCCATCAAGATGCGGTCGCCCGGCTCGTAGTCCACGAACTTCCAGGGGCCGGTGCCATGGGCGGCCTTGCCGCTGTTGTAGTCCTCGGTGGAGCCGGTGCAGCCGGTCTCGTTGGAGATGATCGCGATGGTCGAGACGTCGTTGGCCATCAGCGGATAGGGCGCGGTCGTTTTGATGTGCACGGTGAAGTCGTCGACCTTCTCGACCGTCTTGCCCTTCGTGTAGGTGCCGAAGC
The DNA here is from genome assembly GCA_039817245.1 of Pseudomonadota bacterium. GTDB lineage: Bacteria > Pseudomonadota > Alphaproteobacteria > Rhodobacterales > Rhodobacteraceae > Thermohalobaculum. Next base: position 17,567 of record JBCBWF010000009.1, read on the forward strand.
TGGAGGGCGAGTTGGGCACATCGGGTGCCCGCTCGAAGGTGCAGACCACGTCATCGGCGTCGAAGGCGCTGCCGTCGTGGAAGGTGACGCCCTCGCGCAGCTTGAACTCCCAGGTCAGGTCGTCGATCGCCTCCCAGGAGACGGCGAGGCCCGGAATGAGGCCCTGCTTCTCGTCCTGGTTGATCAGCCCGTCGAAAATATGCCGGGCAATCTGGTTGTTGGGCGTGAGGTTGTGGAAATGCGGGTCCATCGAGGTGACCTCGGAGGAGAGGCCGACGGTGATGGTCTCGTCCGAGGTTTGCGCCGCGGCCGGCAGCGCCACCGAGGCCATCAGGACGGCGGCGACACTCGCGCGGATCGCGGCGCCGGGGCGCGCGCTGGCATGGATCATGGTAGTCTCCCTGTCATCGTGGCGGTGTCCGCACCGCTCGTGGGATCGAGACTATCACCGAAATCCGGCAGGCCAATGGGCCGCGGCCGCTTTTCCGGCGCGGGGTGGCGGGCGTCGGCGGGCCAGCCGGCCATCGCAATTCCGGCGGCGCGCGTCATACTCTGGCCGGAGGGCGGCTGCGCGCCCTGCCCGATCGCTGCAACCGGAGTGCTCCGCATATGCCTGCCCCCAATCCCGCCGCCGCCGAGATCGCCGCGGGCGACAGCCCGACCGACCGTGCCTTGGCGATCCTCGCCGAGCTGATCGCGTTCGACACGGTGAGCCACCGCTCGAACCTGCCGATCATCGACTGGATCGAGGCGCATCTGGCCGCCGCCGGCATCGCCAGCCAGCGCGTGCCGGACGAGACGGGGCAGAAGGCCAACCTGATCGCGACCCTGGGCCCCGCGGATGTGCCCGGCTACGTGCTCTCGGGCCACACGGATGTGGTGCCGGTGGATGGGCAGCCCTGGACGAGCGATCCCTTCACCGCGCGCATCGCCGATGGCCGCGTCTATGGCCGCGGCTCCTGCGACATGAAGGGGTTTCTCGCCTGCATGCTCGCCGCGCTTCCGGCCATGCAGGCCGCCCCGCTGGCCCGGCCCATCCATCTCGCCTTCAGCCATGACGAGGAGGTGGGCTGCACCGGCGTGCGCTCGCTCCTCGCCGAGATGGCGCGCTGGGAGCCGCGCCCGCTCGGCTGCTTCGTGGGCGAGCCGACGCAGATGGAGGTGATCCTCGGCCACAAATCCAAGCGCACCATGCGCGCGATCGTGCGGGGCACCACGGCGCATTCCTCGCTGGCGCCGCAGGCGGTGAACGCGCTCTCCTATGCCGCGCGGCTCATTGCCGAGATCGACCGGCTGGCGCGCGAATACGCTGCGTCCGGCGCGCGCGACCCGCTCTACGATGTGCCCTACACCACCCCGCATGTGGGCGTGCTGAACGCGGGCGAGGTGGTGAACATCGTGCCCGACCGTGCGGTGGTGACCTTCGAGGTCCGTGCCATCGCGGCGGACGATCCCGCCGCCGTCGTCGCCCGCATCGAGGCCTTCGCGCGCGCGGTGCTCGAGCCGGAAATGCAGGCCCACACCCCCGGCACCGGCATCGATTTCGAGACCGTCGCCGAGATCGAAGGGCTGGACACCGCGCCCGAGCACGACCTCGCCGGCCTCGCCAAGGCGCTGGCGGAGAAGAACGCCCATGCCAAGGTGGCCTTCGGCACCGAGGCCGGCTTCTTCCGCGCCATCGCCGGGGTCCCTGCGGTGGTGATCGGCCCGGGCTCCATCGATCAGGCGCACAAGGCGGATGAGTGGATCGCGATCGCCGAGCTCACCCGATGCCTCGGCTTTCTCGACCGCCTGATCGACCACTGCCGGGGCTGAGGCGCAGCATGGGCGCCCCCTCCGTCCCCAATACCTATCCCCTCGAGATCGCGCCGCCGGATATCTCGGCCTATGCGCCCGGCAATGCGGGCATCCCCTATGTCTGGCAGTTCGACGGCCCGGAGCCGGGACCCGATGCGCTGATCACCGCCGTGGTGCATGGCAACGAGCCCTGCGGGGCGGTGGCGCTCGACTGGCTCCTCGCGCGCGGTTTCCGGCCCGCGCGCGGGCGGCTGACCCTCGCCTTCGCCAACATCGCCGCCTATGAGGCCTTCGATCCCGCCGATCCCAATGCCAGCCGCTGGGTGGACGAGGACTTCAACCGTGTCTGGTCCTCGGAGGTGCTGGACGGGCCGCGACGCTCCGTGGAGCTCGAGCGCGCCCGCGCGCTCCGTCCCGTCGTGGCGGCGGCGGATTACCTGCTCGACATCCACTCGATGCAGCATGTGGCCCCGCCGCTCGCGATGTCCGGCCCGCTCGCCAAGGGCCGCGCGCTCGCCGAGGCGGTGGGCCTGCCCGAACGCGTGGTCGCCGACCGGGGCCATGCCGCGGGCCTGCGCATGCGCGACCACGGGGCTCTCGGCGATCCGGCGCGCGCCGCCGCGGCGCTCCTGCTCGAATGCGGCCAGCACTGGGAGGCGGGCGCGGCCAGCCTCGCCAAACGCGCCGCGGCCCGCTTCCTCGCCGCGCTCCGCATGGCGGGCCCCGATCTCGAAGCATCGCTGGAGGAGCCCGCGCCACCTGCGGCCCCGCAAGCGGCCTTCGAGGTCACCGACGTGGTCACGATCGAGACCGAGGCCTTCCGCTTTGCCCGCCCGCTGACCGGCGGCGAGATCATCCCCGAGGCCGGGACGCTTATCGCCCATGACGGCCCGCGCGAGATCCGAACCCCTTACGCGGACTGCATGGCCGTCATGCCCTCGCTCCGCCTCATCCCGGGCCTGACCGCCGTCCGCCTCGCCCGCCGCCTGCCCTGAGCACGGCACCCGGCGCCGGGGCCCGCTTGCCCGGCCACCCGCGCCCCGGACGGCGAAGCCGGACGCGGCGCGGCGGGGGCTCGATGCCCTCGCCGCGCCGGCCCCGTTCCAAAGCGCGTCAGGCCGTGGCCTCGCGGAGCGCCCCGATCAGCGCATCGCCCACCGCCTGCGGCTCCTCGACCCCCACCGAGACCCGGATGAACCCCTCGGTGATCCCGAGCGCGGCCCGGGCCGCCTCGTCGAGCGCACGATGCGAACTCGACGCCGGGTGCGAAAGCGTCGTCGCCACATCGCCGAGCGTCGGCGCAAAGGGCAGCGCCTCGGCCGCGCGCAGGAACCGGTTCACCTCCGCCCGCCCGCCGCGCATGCGGAAGGACAGCATCGTGCCGTGGGTCTCGCCGAGAACGCGCGCCACGCGATTATGATCCGGATGCTCCGGTCGGCCGGGATAGAGCACCGCCTCCACCGAAGGCTCCGCCGCCAGCCGGTCCGCCAGCACCGCCGCATTGGCCGAAGCCCGCGCATGGCGCAGGGGAAAGCTCGCAAGCCCCCGCTCCGCCAGCCAGCAATCGAAGGGGCTTCCGGTGAAGCCCCAGGTCTCCGCCGCCTCGCGCACCGCCTGCGCGCGCTCTGGCGTATCGGTCCCCACCCAGCCGAGCATCGCATCGGAATGGCCGGCCAGGAGCTTCGTCACCGAATGGAGCACCACCTGCGCCCCCTCGGCCAGCGGCGCATAGCCGAAGGGCGTGGTGAAGGTGTTGTCCACCACCAGCACAGCCCCCGCGGCCCGGGCCGCCGCCACGATCCCCGGCATATCCGCCACGCGGATCGTGGGGTTCGACACGACCTCCACCAGCACCATCCGCGTCTCGGGCCGCATCGCTGCGGCCACGGCGGCGGCATCCGTCGCATCGACAAGGCTCGTCGCGATGCCGAGCCGCGGCAGCTCGCGCGCCATCAGCCGAAGCGTCCGCCCGTAGAGCTGGTCGGAGGCCACGACGTGATCGCCCGCCTGCAGGAGACCGAGCAGGACCGCCGCCACGGCCCCCATGCCCGAGCCCGTCACGACCCCCGGCCCCGCCGCCTCCGGCACGCCCTCCATCGCGGCCAGCCGGCGTGCGAGCACCGTCGCGTTCACATGCCCCTCGCGCGAATAGGTGTAGCCGGGGAGGCGCCCCTCATATTGCGCATCCATCTCGTCCGCATCGACCGAGCGGTAGACGACGCTCGGAAAGATCGGCGTCACCAGCGGCGTGGCGGCCGAGGCAGGCAGCGCACGCGGGCGGAGCGGCGGCTGTGGCGGGCGCGCGCCCTCCGGCTGAGCCTCTCCCTTGGGGTCGTTGCTGTCCGGCATCGGATGCTCCTCGGTCCTGCGCGCCATCAAGGGCCTCGGCCGGCCCCGATCCCCTCTACGCCGGCAGGGGGCCGCGAGACAATCGCTCGGCGCTCGACAAAGCTGCGGCAGAGCGAGCATGATCGGCGCCCCGAAGGACGGGCAGCGGAGACCCCGGCTATGAGCTTCAACAGGATCGAGGACTGGGACGCGGCCTATGAGAACCGCGCCTTCACGCCCGGCTTCGAGACCTATCCGCCGAAATGGCAGGCCGCGGCGGCGGCGCATCGCGAGGCCGCGCATGCGGCGGGCCGCGCCCGGCTCGCCGAGCCCTACGGTCCCGACCCGCGCCAGGCCTACGATCTCTTCCTGCCCGCCGGCACGCCGGCGGGGCTCGTCGTCATCGTCCATGGCGGCTACTGGCGGAGCCTCGGGCGGGAGGATTTCTCGCATCTCGCCGCCGGGCCGGCGGCACATGGCTATGCCGTGGCGATGCCCTCCTACCGGCTTGCCCCCGCGGTCTCGGTGGCCGAGATCACGTCGGATGTGGCGACGGTGATCACGGCTGCGGCGCGCAGCGTCGCGGGCCCGATCCTGCTCGCCGGCCATTCCGCGGGCGGCCATCTGGTGACGCGGATGCTCTGCGCGCCCGGGCCGCTGCCGGGCGCCGTGGCCGGGCGCATCGTGCATGTGCTCTCGGTCAGCGGCCTGCACGACCTGCGCCCGCTGGTGGAGACGGACAAGAACGCGGATCTGCGCCTCGACCCCGCCAGCGCCGCCGCCGAGAGCCCGGCGCTCGCGCGCCCCCGGCCCGCCACGCGGCTGACCGCCTGGGTCGGCGGCGCGGAACGGCCCGAGTTCATCCGCCAGTCTGAGCTCATTGCGAATATGTGGCTTGGCCTCGGTGCCGAGACCCGCCTCGTGATCGAGCCGGAGCGCAACCATTTCAGCGTGATCGAGAGCCTGGCCGAGCCGGAGGGGGCGCTGACCGCGGCCCTCCTCGCCGGCCGCGCGCCTGCCGAGGGAGCCCTGCAATGACCTGTGTCTTCGTCCAGCTCCGCTGCCGCCCGGGACGCACCTATGCGGTTGCGGACGCGATCTGGGATCGCGAGATCGTCTCGGAGCTCTACTCGACCTCTGGCGACTGGGACCTGATGATGAAGATCTACATCCCTGGCGAGGAGGATATCGGCCGCTGGCTCAACGAGCGGCTGCTCGATATCCCGGACATCGAGCGTTCGCTGACCACGCTCACCTTCAAGGCCTTCTGAGGGCGCTTCGGGCCGAGGATGCCCCGGCCTTGAGCCGGGGCCTCCCGGGTTGCTCAAGGAGGTCCCGGCTCAGGGCCGGGACCAGGTGGCAACCGCAGGCGCCTTCCGATCAGCCGACCTTGGCGAGCCCGGTGAGATGCGCGATGTTCTTGGCGAAGATGCGCAGATGGGCGAGCGGACGGGCCTTCACGAGCTCCTTGTTCATATAGGCGTCGAAGGTCAGCTCCTGCACATCGACATCCCGGCAGATATGCACGAAGCGCTCGCGCCGGTCGTCGTTGGTGTACCAGTAGTCCTGCATCTTCCCGAGGATCCAGAACACACCGCCATGGGCGCGCATGAAGCGCCGGCGGGCCTTGGCAAGCACCTTCGGCCGGCCGGTCACCAGCATTTCGGAGACCGCTTCGGCGGCGACGCGCCCGCCGTACATCGCATAGAAGATGCCCTCCCCCGAGGAGGGCGCAACCACGCCCGCCGCATCGCCGGCGAGCACCGTGTCGCGCCCGTTGTCCCACCGCGCGAGCGGCTGCAGCGGGATCGGCGCGCCCTCGCGGCGCAGGGTCTCGGCCGCGTCGAGCCCGGACATGCCGCGCAGATCCGAGGTGGCCTGCTTGACCGAGAAGCCGTCCTGCTCCGTGCCCATGCCGACGGAGCTGCACCGGCCATGCGGGAATACCCAGCCGTAGAAGTCGGGCGAGATCCGGCCGTCATAGTAGACATCGCAGCGATCCGCCTCGAAATCCGCGCTGCCCGGCTCGGGCGAGCGGACGATCTCGTGGTAGGCGATGACGTAGCGGATGTCCTGCCCGCCGGGGATCTCGTGGCGAGCCACGTTGGAGCGGGCACCGTCGGCCCCGATGACCGCGCGGGTGCGCAGGCGCTTCGAGCCGCCCTCATGGCCCGCGGTCTTCGGCCGGTAGACCACCACGGCCGTGCCGTCCGCCTCACGCTCGATGCGCTGATAGGTGCCGGTGTGCCGCTCGGCCCCGTGCTCCGCGGCGCGCACGCGCAGGAACTCGTCGAAATCCTCGCGGTCGACCATGCCGACGAAGCCGTCCTTGATGGGGATCACCACCTTGGCGCCTTTGGGCGAGATCATGCGCGCCTTCGTGATCCGGGCGACGAGCAGGTGCTCGGGCAGCTCGAACATGTCGATTGCGCGGGGCGGAATGGCGCCGCCGCAGGGCTTGATGCGCCCCGCACGGTCGAGAAGCGCCACGCGCCAGCCGGCGCGGGCGAGATCGTCCGCCGCGGTGGCCCCGGCGGGCCCGCCGCCCACGACGACGGCATCGTAGAGGCCGCCGCGCTCTTCCTCCTGGCGCATATCCTTGGGGCTCATGGCTATTCTCCCGCAACGAGGGTGGGGTTGGATGGGGTTCGGGGCGCGGCGGCGACAAGGCGACGGCCGGCCTGCGCGGCGAGAAGGGCGGAGACGAGGAAGAGCACGCCCTCGGCCGCGAAGACCGCGCCATAGGCAGTGCCCGGGGCCGCGGTGATGCTGCGCGCGAGATCGGCCGCCGCGGCGCCGAGGAAGCCGCCGAGGCCGAAACCGATTGCCTGGGCCGCGCCCCAGAGGCCGATGCGCGTCCCTTCGCGCCCGGGACCGCCTTCGGCCGCGAGGGCCATCATGGCGCTGATCGCGGCGACGGCGAAGGCGCCGTTGGAGAAGCCGAGCGCGAAGACATTGGCCTCCAGCGGCCAGCCGGGGCCGATCTGGGCGCCGACCGCAAGGGCCGCGAGCGCGGCCGCCGAGGCGACGCAGCCGCCGACGGACCAGGCGCGCAGAAAGCCGGGCCGCCCCCTGCCCCAGCGGCTCGCGATGATGCCGGTGAGCGCCATGCCGAGGAAGACACCGCCATGCTGTGTTCCTGCGAGCGCCGTGGAGGCGCCGGGCGTGTAGGCGAACACATGGCCCGCGAAGGGTTCGAGGATGAGGTCCTGCGCGGAATAGGCGAGCATGGAGACGAAGACGAAGATCGAGAAGCGCCGCGCCTGCGGATCGCCCCACACCTCGGCCAGTGCGACGCGGAAGGAGGCGGCGGGGCGGTTGGCGGGCGCCGCCCGCTGCGGGGCGGCTTGGCGCGGTCCCTCGATCCCGAGCACGCCGATGGCGGCGAGGCCGAGCGCCACTGCGCCGATCCCGCCTGCGACGGCCAGGAGCCGCTCGGGGCCGAAGGGATCGAGCTGCTGGCCGGCGACCGTGGCCGTGACGGCGATGCCGAAGATCATCATGAGCCAGGCGATGGTGGCTGCGGCCGGCCGCCGCTCGGGCGCGGTGCGCACGGCCATCAGGGCGAGGAGGTTGGTGCCCGAGGCGCCGACACCGATGCCGATGACGACGAAGGCGAGGATGGCAGCGAGGATGCCGGCGGTCTCGTTGGTCTCCATCCACACCGTGGCCGCCGCCGCGCCGAACCCGCCGCCGGCGAGAAGCGCCATGCCACCGAGGATCCACGGCGTGCGCCGACCGCCGCGATCCGCCCCGTAGCCCCAGCGCGGGCGGGAGAGCTGCACGGCATAGTGCAAGGCCACGAGCGCGCCTGGAAGCATCGCCGGCAGCGCCAGTTCCACCACCATGACGCGGTTGAGCGTCGATGTCGTGAGCACCACCACGGAGCCGAGCGCAAGCTGCACGAGGCCGAGGCGCAGGATGCCGAACCAGGAGAGGGGGCGCATGGGGGTCTCCGTCATGGCACGATCCGGTCTGGCGTCGCGGCCCGGGCGGGCGCGACGCGGGCAGTCAGGGCGCGCTCACGGCGCGAGGCTGCCGATGCCGGCGGCCGAGATCATCATTCCGAGCACATAGGGGCCGACGCCGACGCCGTTGTACCAGGGCGCGCGGCCCTCCGGGTCGGCGAGGAGGCGGGGCATCATCGCGAGCTGCACGCCGAGGAGCGCGGCGACGCCGAGCGCGTGCCAGCCGAGCCCCCAGGAGGCGAGCAGGACCACGACCGCGGCCTGCGGCAGCGCCATCACCGCACAGGCGAGGCGGGCGGCGCGCGCGGGCCCGAGCGTGACGGGGAGCGAGCGCAGCCCGTGCAGCCGGTCCCCCTCCACCGCCTTGAAATCGTTGAGCGTCATGATGCCGTGCGCTCCGAGGGCGTAGAGCCCGGCGAGAAGCCAGATGCGCGGCTCCGGGGCGGCGCCGAGCATCACGGCAGCGCCGGTGACCCAGGGGAGCCCTTCGTAGGCGAGGCCGGTGGCGGCACAGCCCCACCAGCCATTGGCTTTGAGGCGAAGGGGCGGCGCGGAGTAGATCCAGGCCAGGATGCAGGCGACGACCGTGGCGCCGAAGGCCCAGGGGCCGAGGACGGCGCCGAGGGCGAGGCCCGCCAGCGTCCAGGCGACCGCGATCCAGAAGCCCCAGGTGCCGGGTATGCGGCCGGAGGGGATCGGGCGGTGCGGCTCGTTCACCGCGTCCACATGCCGGTCGTACCAGTCGTTGGCAGCCTGGCTCATGGCGCAGACGACCGGGCCCGCGAGGATCACACCGCCGAGGAATTCGGGCCAGCGCTCGGCCACCGAGACGCCGGAAGAGACCACGCCGCAGCCGAAGGCCCACATGGGCGGGAACCAGGTGATCGGCTTCAGGAGCTCCAGCACGGCACCGGGCGCGGGCAGGCGCCGGTCGGGCCTCGTCGGAGCGGTGTCGATGCGGTCCTGGACGGTCATGAGTGTCAAGCTAGCATGACACTCGCCCGGCGAAAAAGTCCGAATGCAGGACGGAAGCGGCCCGGATGGCGCCCGGAGCCTGCGACCGGCGGGCGCAGGCTAGCGGTCTTTGCGGATCTCGGGCTCGGCCGCCTCGGGAAGATCGCGCAGGCCGAAGCGACGGAGCTTCACGTAAAGGCTCTGGCGCGAGAGGCCGAGCATCTCGGCGGCGGAGGCGCGGTTGTCCCCGGTCATCTCGAGCGCCGCCTCGATATACATCTTCTCGATCATCTCGGTGGTCTGGCGGACAAGGTCCTTCAGCGAGACGCGACCCACGAGTTCGGTGAGCTGCTCGGGCGACTGGGGCACGACGCCCGCCTGCGGCGCCACGCTGCCGAAGCGGCGCTGCACGTCGCGGATGGTGAAGGCGTAGACCGGGCGCTCCCCCTCCCCCGCGGCGCAGGCGGAGATCTCCACCTCCGTCTCGCTGCCATAATCCCCGCGGAGCACGGTGGCGAAGAGGCGCACCACGCCATGATCGCGCAGATTGGAGAGGAGCACGTTGAGATCGACGCCGGGGCGGCCGAGCCAGCGGTCCAGCGTGTCGCCGCGCACCTGATCCTCGGTGGCAATCTCGATGAGTTCGAGGAAGGCGGGGTTGCAGGAGATCACCGCGCCGTCCGCTCCGGTCAGCACCAGCGCGTCCGGCTGGCGGGTGAAGACCGATTGCAGATCGGGCCCGCGATCCGCACGCAGCGGCGACGCGAAGGCCACCGGGATGAGCCGGACGAGAAAGACCCACGAGTTCTCCTGGCGCAGGAGCGAGACGGCGGCGCGCCAGACAGCCGGCTCCTCGCCAACCTGGATCTCCGCCTCATCCGCCCGCCCGGTGGCGCGCACGGTGGAGAGAAGGCGCTGCACCTCCTCGCTCGAGCGGTCGCGCACGGCACTGGCGAAGGGGCGGCCGACGAGCCCGCGTCCCCCATCGTCGAGGAGCTTGATCGCCGCGGGGTTCGCCTCGAGCACACGATCCGAGGCCGCATCGATCACCAGGAGCGGCTCGTCGGAGAGCTGGAAGAGCAGCCGGTAGCGGGTCTCGAGATGGCGCAGGCGCGTATAGTCGCGCTCCAGCTTCTGCTGCGCATCGATCAGGCGCTGCTGAAGCGAGGAGATTGTGCGCAGGTCCCGGCCGAAGGCCACCAGCCGCTGCTCCACCCCGACACGCAGGGCAGAGTAGAGCACCGGAACATCGGTCCCGCTGTCGGTCGGATGGTTGACCTGACGCCAGCGCGTGCGCTCGGAGGAGAGCGCCTCGCGCATCAGCGCCTCGATCTTCGGCCGGCTCTCCACCGTCACGGTGTCGATCCATGGCCGACCGAGCCAGGTCTCGTGATCGGCGAGCGCGAATTCGCGCCGGTCGATCGCGAGATCCCGGATTGTCCCCTCGGCATCCACCACGAGGGCGATGTCCGCCGCCGTGGCGATGAGCCTAGCGGCCGCCTCCGTGTTGAGGTCCCCCAGGGATTCCTGCGGCGCAGCAAAGTTTTTCACAGGACGGTCCTTTCGAGCGGTCCCACACGCGCGTCATCCCCGATCTTCAGTTCAAGACAAGTTGACAGTTCATTCTTTATCGCCCGGTCGTACCGCTTGTCGAGGCACTGACCGAGGCTTTAGACACAAGCACTTCGGCTGTGGCGACGGCATTTCTTGCGTCCACTGCCACAGCGTCCGCGCCGGCCCGGGTCCCAGTTTCCGGGTGGCGCAGAACGGCGGAACCGCCCAGAAGGACGGCGAGGCCCGGGCGGAGCGACCGACGCTTGAGCGCCTGGACGATCTTGCGGACCTTCTCCAGATTGCGATCCGCCGAAACCGACAGACCGACAATGTCGTATCGCGCCGCGGCGACCTGGTGCAGGAGCGCATCGGCCCCGCCTCCCTCCGCCAGCGTCGTCGCCCAGCCTGCGCGTTCGAAGCTGTCCGCCACGAACTTCAGGCCGAACACATGCTGCTCCTCCGGCACCGGCGCGAGCAGGATCGCGGGGCGCCGGCCGCGCCGCAGGCTGGGACGGGGCGTCTCGATCTCGCGGATTTCCTGCAGCAGTTCGTCCAGAAAACGAATGCCGAAGGAGACGGCCACGAAATCACACTCGTCCTTCTCCCAGGCCAGGCCCAGGGCGTTCGCCACGGGGCCCAGCAGCTTGTCGCAGAGCACCGGCGCGCGGATACCGCGAACGATTCCGTCCCGCACAAGGGCCCGCGCGCCCTCGAGGTCGTCACGCAAGACCATGCGCAACAGGCGGTCGCGCATATCGTCGTCCGGCGCCGCGCGCGTGGCGCGTGCTTTCTGCACGAGCTCCGGGATGACCCGCTCTGCGAGCATCGTCTGGAGCACACCGCGCGGCCCATCGCCTTCACCGCGCCGGGCATTGGCCCTTGTCCTAGCGTTGTCCATGGCATGCGCGTCCATTGAACCGGGTCTCCCATCGCCCGGGTTGTGCCCGAGGAGCCCTGCGCACGACTTCTGCCGCTGCGGGGCGCTTTCGTCATCTGGCCAGTTCACCAGGCTGACGCTCCCTTTTCCTCCAGCCGGATTAGAAGACCACTAAACGGGATCGAGCGCAATGGACCGTGGGTGTCTTATTGAAATTATTTGGGGTAAAAGACGGGTTATTATGCAAATTCTGAGATTAATCGACTGATTCAGACGTCCTGGCGTCAATTTTGAAAGCGGATCGAGCGTAAACTCGGATTGACACTTCCTGATCTCACCGACTAGCCTCGACCCATCATCAGGAACTGCGCGACGGGCCTCTCGCGATGACCGAATCCACCTCCGCCACGAGCCGACCGCGCGGCGCGCAGAGCAGCCGGAAGGCGCTCTACACACCGGAGGAGCGGGCAAGGCGCGACGCGACCGCCTGGACGCTCGTCCAGGGGATCCTGGCGCCGCTGCAGTTCGCGGTCTTCCTGGTGAGCCTTGCGCTCGTGCTGCGCTTCCTGCTGACCGGCGCGGGCGAGGAGGCGGCAGCCATCTCGGTCGTCCTGAAGACGCTGGTTCTCTACACGATCATGGTGACGGGCTCGATCTGGGAGAAGGTCGTGTTCGGCCGCTGGCTGCTGGCGCCGGCCTTCTTCTGGGAGGACATGGTGTCCTTCCTCGTGATCGCGCTCCACACCGCCTATGTGGTGATGCTCTTCGGCGGGATCGGGACGCCGGGCGAGCAGATGGCCGTGGCCCTCGCGGGATACGCCGTCTACGTCGTCAACGCCGCGCAGTTCCTGCTGAAGCTCCGCCGCGCACGGCTGGACGGGGCGCTCGATGGCGACCCTGCCGGGGAGCCGGCCTGATGGCGCCGGAGGATATGACCCCGCCCGCGCCGCGCCTCGGTTGCGCCGAGCGCCCGGTGCTGCGCGAGAGCGGGCAGCGGGAGGTCTTCTGCGGGCTCACCGGCATCATCTGGCTCCACCGCAAGATCCAGGACGCGTTCTTCCTGGTCGTCGGCAGCCGCACCTGCGCGCATCTCATCCAGTCCGCCGCGGGCGTGATGATCTTCGCCGAGCCGCGCTTTGCCACGGCGATCATCGACGACCGGGACCTCGCGGGGCTGGCGGATGCGAATGACGAGCTCGACCGGGTGGTGGGCGAGCTGCTGGCGCGCCGGCCCGACATCAAGCTCCTGTTCCTTGTGGGCTCCTGCCCCTCCGAAGTGATCAAGCTCGACCTTTCGCGCGCCGCCGAGCGGCTGTCGCGCGTACATCACCCGGGCGTCCGGGTGCTGAACTACTCGGGCAGCGGGATCGAGACCACGTTCACGCAAGGCGAGGACACCTGCCTCGCGAGCCTGGTGCCGGAGCTGCCCGAGACGGACGCGCCGGGGCTCCTGATCGCCGGCACGCTGGCGGAGGTGGTGGAGGACCAGTTCGCCCGGCTCCTCGGTGAGATGGGCATCCCCGTCGCCTTCCTGCCGCCGCGGCGCGCGCGGGATCTGCCGGCAGTCGGACCGAAGACGAAACTGCTGCTGGCCCAGCCCTTCCTGGCGGAGACCGCGCGGCTGCTGGAGGCCCGCGGCGCGCACCACCTGCCAGCCCCCTTCCCCCTTGGTGCGGAGGGCACGGCGGAGTGGCTGCGGGCAGCGGCTGAGGCCTTCGATGTTCCGCGCGACCGGTTCGAAGCGGTCGTCGCGGCCCCGCGCGCGCGGGCCGAGGCGGCGGTGGCGAGCCGCGCGGCCCCGCTCGCCGGCAAGCGCATCTTCTTCATGCCGGACAGTCAGCTCGAGATCCCGCTCGCCCGGTTCCTGACACGAGAGGCCGGGATGGAGGCGACGGAGGTGGGCACGCCCTATCTCCATCGCGGCCATATGGGCCCCGAGCTCGAACGCCTGCCGATGACGGCGCGCCTCTCCGAGGGTCAGGACGTGGACCGCCAGCTTGAGCGGGTCCGCGCGGAGCAGCCGGACATGGTGGTCTGCGGCCTCGGCCTCGCCAATCCGCTGGAGGCGGAGGGCTTCACCACCAAGTGGTCGATCGAGCTCGTCTTCACCCCGATCCAGGGCTTCGAGCAGGCCGGCGATCTCGCCGAGCTCTTCGCCCGCCCCTTCAACCGGCGCGTGAGGCTGGCGGTATGAAGCTGACGCTCTGGACATATGAGGGCCCGCCCCATGTGGGGGCGATGCGCGTGGCGGCCTCGATGGAAGGCCTGCACTACGTGCTCCATGCGCCGCAGGGCGACACCTATGCGGATCTCCTCTTCACCATGATCCAGCGGGATGACCGGCGCCCGCCCGTCACCTACACCACCTTCCAGGCGCGCGATCTCGGCTCGGACACGGCCGACCTCTTCAAGCGGGCCGCCGCGGATGCGGTGGACCGGTTCCAGCCGGATGCGCTGATCGTCGGCTCCTCCTGCACGGCCGAGCTGATCCAGGACGACCCCGGCGGCCTGGCCGAAGGCATGGGCCTGGCGCTGCCGGTGGTGCCGCTGGAGCTGCCGGCCTACCAGAAGAAGGAGAACTGGGGCGCGGCGGAGACCTTCTACCAGCTCGTACGCCGCTTCGCGCCGATGGGAGCGGACGGGCCGGTGGAGCGCACCTGGGAGCGTCCGCGCGCCAACCTGCTCGGCGCTACCTCGCTCGGCTTCCGCAACCGCGACGACGTGCTGGAGATCCGCCGGATCCTCGATGCGCTCGGCATCGATGTGAACGTGGCGGCCCCCATGGGCGCGCGGCCGGGCGATCTCTCGCGGCTCTGCACGGCGGATTTCAACATCGTGCTCTATCCGGAGGTGGCCGAGAGCGCGGCGCGCTGGCTGAAGCGCACCTATGAGCAACCGATGACGGCGACGATCCCCATCGGCGTCGGCGCGACGCGGGATTTCATCGCGGAGGTGGCGCAGCTCGCGGCGGTGGAGCCCGATCCGGCCCTCGCGCTCGGCTCGCGCCTGCCCTGGTACTCGCGCTCGGTCGATTCGACCTATCTGACCGGCAAGCGCGCCTTCGTTTTCGCGGACGGCACCCATGCGCTTGCGGCCGCACGCGTGGCGACGGAGGAGTTCGGCTTCGAGCTTGCCGGTCTCGGCACCTATAGCCGCGAGATGGCCCGGCCGGTGCGCGAAGCCGCAGCGGCCCACGGCCTCGAGGCGCTGATCACGGACGACTATCTCGAAGTGGAGCGGGCCGTCTCCGAAGCCGCACCCGAGCTCCTGCTCGGCACGCAGATGGAGCGCCACATCGCCAAGCGCCTCGGTATCGGCTGCGCGGTGATCTCGGCGCCGGTGCATGTGCAGGACTTCCCCGCCCGCTATGCGCCGCAGATGGGCTTCGAGGGGGCCAATGTGCTCTGGGACACCTGGGTGCATCCGCTGGTGATGGGGCTCGAGGAGCATCTCCTCGGCATGTTCCGAGAGGATTTCGAATTCAACGACGCCGCCCAGCCCAGCCATCTCGGCCATGGCACGCGCGCCGAGGAAGCGGCACCCGAGGTGCCGAGCGGCCCCGCTGTCTGGGAGCCGGAGGCGGAGAAGGAACTCCGCAAGATCCCGTTCTTCGTCCGCGGCAAGGCGCGGCGCAACACCGAGAGTTTCGCGGCCGAGCGCGGCCTTTCCGCCATCACCATCGAGACGCTGTACGATGCAAAGTCCCATTTCGCGCGCTAGGGGGCTGCCCCCGCTGCGCCTCGTCATCGTGACGTTGGATGCGCATTTCGCCTCGGCGCTCGATCGGGTGCGCCGGGTGCTGGCGCGCGAGGCGCCGGGGCTGGAGATCTCGCTCCATGCCGCGTCCGACTGGGCGGAGGATGCGGAGGCGCTCGCGGCGGCGAAAGCGGATGTCGCCCGCGCCGATATCGTCCTGAACGCGATGCTGTTTCTCGACGATCATATCCGCGCCATCCTGCCGGAGCTGACCGCGCGGCGCGCGGAGGCGGATGCGATGGTCTCCATCGTCTCGGCGCAGGAGGTGGTGAAGCTCACCCGCGCGGGCAAGCTCGATATGGGCAAGCCCGAGAAGGGGGCGATCGCGCTCTTGAAGAAGCTGCGCGGCAAGCGCGGCGGCTCCTCCGGCTCTTCGGGGGCCGGGCAGATGGCGATGCTGCGGCGGATCCCGAAGATCCTGCGCTTCATCCCGGGCACGGCGCAGGATCTGCGCTCCTACTTCCTCGCGATGCAGTACTGGCTCAACGGGTCGGACGAGAACCTCGCCAACCTGATCCGCATGCTGGTGGACCGCTACGCATCCGGCCCGCGGGCGGGATGGCGCGGCGTGCTGAAGGTCGGCGATCCGGTGGACTATCCCGAGAGCGGCGTCTACCACCCCGCCCTGCCCGGCCGCGTGAGCGAGGATGCCGACGAGCTGCCCGCGCGTGGCGGGGAGGCGGGCACGGTCGGCCTCGTGATCCTGCGCTCCTACGTCCTCTCGAAGGACACGGGCCACTATGACGGCGTGATCGCTGCGCTCGAAGCGGCGGGGCTGCGGGTGATCCCGGCCTTCGCCGCCGGCCTCGATGCGCGCCCGGCCATGGAGCGCTACTTCATGGAGGACGGGCGGACGGCGGTGGACGCCGTGGTCTCGCTCACCGGCTTCTCGCTCGTCGGCGGGCCCGCCTACAACGACAGTGCGGCGGCCGAGGAGATCCTTGCGCGGCTGGATGTGCCGTATCTCGCCGCCCATGCGCTGGAGTTCCAGTCGCTTGAGGCCTGGGGCGCCTCGGCGCGCGGGCTGATGCCGGTGGAAAGCACCATCATGGTCGCGATCCCGGAGCTCGACGGCGCGACGAACCCGCTGGTCTATGGCGGGCGGTCCGATGGCGCCGGGCTGCCCTGTCAGGGCTGCGAACGCCACTGCATCTTCGGCCGCGAGACGGCGCGGGACATGCACGCCTGCCAGGAGCGTGCCGAGCGGCTCGCGTGCCGCGTGAGGCGCCTCGTGCGCCTGCGCGAGCGCGCGGTGGCGGACCGGCGCGTGGCGGTGGTCCTCTTCAACTTCCCGCCCAATGCGGGGGCGACGGGGACGGCGGCCTATCTGAGCGTCTTCGAAAGCCTGCACAACACGCTGATTTCGCTGCGCGATGCGGGCTACAGCCTCGATGTGCCGGAGAGCGTGGAGGCCCTGCGCGAGGCCGTACTCGGCGGCAACGCGGAGCGCTACGGGACCGATGCGAACGTGGCCGCGCGGATCCCGGCGGACGATCATGTGCGCGAGGCGCGCTATCTGCCGGAGATCGAGGCGGTCTGGGGGGCAGCCCCCGGGCGCCAGCAGTCGGACGGCGCTGCGATCCAGGTGCTCGGCCGGCAATTCGGCAATGTCTTCGTC
>JBCBWF010000336.1:0-5523 GCA_039817245.1 Pseudomonadota bacterium
CCCCAATCCGTTGATCCACGCGAAATGGATCGAGCCGGCGCCACGGGATCCGCGCGCCAGTTGCACAGGGTATGGGGCAGGCAGGGCCCGGCTTCAAGGGTTCCTGCGCAATAAGATACTGCCGATTGCTCGCTGTGACCGAAACGGTGCGATCGCCGCGTCGGTTTTGCCGCCCCGGCGCGTATCACCGCCGGTGGCGGTGTTCGCCTGCCATGTCCGCCTGCCTTGGGCCGCCCGCGCCGGGCCGCCCGCGAAGGCCAAGTCTGAGAGAGGACGCATCGCATGACCGTCTCGCTGCGCGAATACACCTGGATGGCGCTCGACGCCTATGACAGCCGCAGCCGCACCAACGACCCGGAGTCGCCCGCCCGCGCCGATCCGGCGGTGGAGGCCGAGTTCCCCGAATGGCGCGTGGTGGAGGGCACCGGCGATGCCGTGCCGCGCAACGCCACGGTGACGGAGTCGAACGGCTTCGAGGCGAATATCTACGTGAACGACAGCGCGAACGAGGTGGTCGTCGCCTTGCGCGGCACCGAGTTCACCCAGTTCCTCGACGAGCTGGACGACGGCGATTTCGACGTGATCGACGAGGCCAATCTGGACCGCGATATCGAGACGCTGTTCGGCTACTACCAGGACGGCGGCGAGACCATCGCGACCTTCATCGACGAGGGGGGCGGGCTCGACAACTTCCTAGAAGACACGGTCGGGCTCTCGCAGACCCAGGCGGATCTGGTGGCGGGCGCGCTCGCGATCCTCTCCGGCAATCCCTTCAACGACCCCGTGGAGGAGCTGGCTGAGGACGGCGAGGGCACGCTGCGCGAGCAGGCGGAGGCGGCGATCCGCACGGTTCTGCAGGCCGCCGCCGACAATCCGGGCAAGACGGTCACGGTGACGGGCCATTCGCTCGGCGGCGCGCTGGCGGGGTATGTGGCCGCGGCGCTGGGGGTGCCGGCCTTCGCCTTCGATCCGGCCCCCTACGGTGCGCAGGCCTTCCTGGACGAGCTGCGCGCCTTCGCGGAGGCGACCATCGCGGCGGATTTCCCGGGGCTCGACACCGCCGCGGCAGGCTGGACCATCACGGGCTCGCCGGCGCAGACCGCGGCCGATCTCGTGCAGACCCAGCGGCTGGAGGGCAGCTTCGTGCCGGAGCTGTACCTCACCGCGAGCCCGCTCGATCTGCCCGAAGGCGAGGGCACGGACCGGGTGATCGGCCCCCTCGGCGAGGATATCAACGCGTTCACCCTGCACTCGCCGGACCTGCTGGCGCTGGTGCTCGACAGCGAGATCCGCGCCACCGAGACACGACCCGATATCCAGACGCTGGCCGCCGATCTGCCGAGCCTGATCCGCCAGACCGACAATGGCGGCCTGGTCTCGCCGCAGGACGAGAGCTCGAGCACCTTCTACCGCACGCTCCTGGTGGAGGAGACGCTCTATGAGAGCTTCGCCGCGCTGATCGGCTGGGTGGACGACCGCAGCGAAGGGCTTGCACCGGAGGGGGCCGGACTGGAGCGCGACCGGAGCCTGGAGGAGCGGCTGATCGACGATGCGCTCGCCGCGCTCGGCGAGACCGTCGGCGCGGAGGAGTTCGATGCGCCCCCCACCGTGGAGGCGGTGTTCGAGGATGCGCTGATCGGCGCTTACGGCGCGGCCGAGACCTTCACGCCGGATGCGGGGCAGGACCTGATCGTCACCGGCGCGGGCGCGCCCGACACCATCATCGCCACCATCGCCACGATCGAGGACGACCTCATCGTCGATTTCGACGGGGCGGACCGGATCATCATGACCGATGCGGTGTTCGACACGAGTGCGATCAGCCTCACGCCCAACAGCGACGACCGGACGCTGATCTCGATCGACCTCACCGGCGATGGCGGGCCGAACTCGCGGTACAATTTCAGCGGCAGCCTGTCGGACGGGGACCTCGTGGCCACGAATGACGGGAGCCAGACCACCATCACGCTGGCGGGCGGCCCTGGTGTGGTGATCGGCCAGGAGGAGGCGGAGGTGGTGGCGCTCCTCTACGAAGCGGGGCTTGGCCGGCAGGCGGATGACGCGGGCCTCAACTTCTGGATCGACCAGCGCGAGGCGGGGTTCACCGAGTATGCGCTCTCCAGCGAGTTCCTCGCCTCCGACGAGTTCGAGAGCACCGTGGGCGACCCGGACACGCTGACCGATCAGGAACTGGTGGAAGGGCTCTACGAGAACGTGCTCGGCCGGCCCGGCGAGGAGGAGGGCATCGCGTTCTGGACCGAGGTGCTGGCGGGGCCGGCTTTCGCCGCGGAGAACACGCTCCTCGCCTTCGCGGTGAGCGAGGAGAACCGCGCGACCGCCACGGAGCTCGAGACCCTCGCGGAGATCGAGCCCGGCACGTGGTCCTTCGGGTAGACGGGCCGGTCGAGGGCCATCCGCCGCAGCGAAATAGGGTCACGGCCGCTCCCACCCACATCATTTTGCGCAACGGTCCGTGAAGGCCGGGTAACCATGTTGGTTTTCCTTCGATACGGCGCTCGCCCGGATATGTTCACAGTATGTTCTAAACTCCGTGCTCAAACTGACGTGGGAGGGAGCGGCCGCAGGACAGGGCAAGGCCTCCCTGCAGCGCGATCGGGTCGAAGCGGTCAGACCCCCCAGCCGCCGTCAATCTTGATCTCGCCTCCGGTCATGAAGGCGCTCTCGTCGGAGGCGAGATAGACGGCCAGCGAGGCGATCTCCTCGGGCTGGCCCAGCCGCCCCATGGGCTGGCGCGCGATGAAGGCGGCGCGGGCGTCGTCGTAGGAGCCGGGCAGGTCGCGCATCCGGCCCTCGAGGCTCGGGCTCTGGATCGTGCCGGGGCAGATCGCATTGCACCGGATCCCGCGGGTGACGAAGTCGAGCGCCACCGATTTTGTGAGCCCGATCACCGCGGCCTTCGTGGCGGCGTAGACGAAGCGGTTGGGAGCGGCCTTCTGCGAGGAGGCGACCGAGGCCATATTGATGATCGAGCCGCCGCCGCCCTCCAGCATCGCCGGCAGGAAGGCGCGGATGGTGCGCCACATGGACTTGACGTTGAGATCGAACGAGCGGTCCCAGACCGCCTCGTCGCAGTCGAGCACCGAGCCCTGGTGCACATAGCCCGCGCAGTTGAAGAGCACGTCCACGGCGCCGGCGCGCGCGGCGGCGGCGCTCACCGCTTCGGTGTCGCAGGCATCGAGCAGCGCGGTCTCCACGCCCGGATGCGCCGCCTTGAGCGCCGCGAGCCCCTCCTCGCCGAGATCGGTGGCGATCACGCGTGCACCCTCTGCCGCGAAGGCGCGCGCCGTGGCCGCCCCGATGCCAGCCCCCGCCGCGGTCAGAAACGCGGTCTTTCCGGTCAAACGACCCATCCATCCCTCCTTTGCATCTTTTCTAAATCGATTTAAGGAAACGGAAGGGACCGGAGCAAGCGTCGCGGGAGGGTCTGATGTCTCTGAAGCTCGGCGCTGTGGCGGACGATTTCACCGGGGCCACCGATCTCGCCTCCATGCTGTCGAAAGGCGGGCTGGCGACCGTGCTGCAGCTCGGCCTGCCGCCGGCCGGCGCGGCGCTGCCGGCGGCGGAGGCGGTGGTGGTGGCGCTCAAATCGCGCACGGCACCGGTGGCCGAGGCGGTGGCCGAGAGCGTGGCGAGCTGGCGCTGGATGGCCGCGGCGGGCGCGCGGCGCTGCTACTTCAAGTACTGCTCCACCTTCGATTCGACCCCGGCCGGCAATATCGGCCCGGTGGCCGAGGCGCTGATGGCCGAGACCGGGGCGGCGCGCACTGTCTACACGCCCGCCTTTCCCGAGAACGGGCGCACGATCTACCAGGGCAAGCTCTTCGTGGGCCCCGTGCTCCTTTCCGAGAGCGGGATGCGCGACCATCCGCTGACACCGATGCGCGATGCGGATCTGCCCCGCGTGCTCGCGGCCCAGCTCACCAGGGGGGCCCGGGCAGGGCTCGTGGACTGGGCGACCGTGCAGGCGGGGCCCGAGGCCGTGCGCGCCGCCTTGGAGGCGCTCGCTGCCGACGGCATCGCCCATGCGGTGGTGGACGGCCTCGTGCAGGCCGATCTCGACGCGCTGGCCGGTGCCGTGCGCGACGATCCGCTGGTGACCGCCGGCTCCGGCCTCGGGCTCTCGCTCGCCCGGCTGCTCTCGGCCGGCGCGGAGGAGGCGGTGGCGCTGCCCGAGGTGGGCGGGCCGGCGATCCTGCTCTCCGGATCCTGCAGCCTCGCCACCAACGCCCAGGTCGCACGCTGGGAGGGCGATGGCGGCGCGACCCTGCGCCTCGACCCGGTGGCCATCGCGCGGCAGAACGGGACGGAGGCGATCTCGGCGGAGGCGCTCAGCGCCGCAGGCGCGGGCGCGGTGCTGGTCGCCGCCACCGCGGCGCCCGACCAGGTGGCCGCGGTGCAGGCCGCCCTCGGCACCGAGCGCGCCGCCGCCCTGGTGGAGGAGACGCTCGCCGCCATCGCCGTGCGCGCCCGCGCCGCGGGGATCCGCCGCTTCGTGGTGGCGGGCGGGGAGACATCCGGGGCCGTGGCCCAGGCGCTCGGCGCCGAACGGCTCGCCGTCGGCCCCTCCATCGCGCCGGGCGTGCCCTGGTGCGCCACGCTCGGGCCCGATCCCATCGCGCTCGCCCTGAAATCCGGCAATTTCGGGCGCGAGACCTTCTTCGCCGACGCGCTGGGAACCGCGCCATGAGCGCCGACGCGGCCGGTATCCGCGAGCGGATCGTCCTTCTCTCCCGCTCGCTCTACGAGCGCGGCTACAGCTGCGGCTCCTCCGGCAACATCTCGGTGATGACCGATGCGGGCATGATCGTGAGCCCCACCAATTCCTGCATGGGCCGGCTCGATCCGGAGCGGCTGTCGCTGGTGGCGCGGGACGGCACGCCGCTCGCCGGCGACCCGCCCTCCAAGGAGGCGGTCCTGCATCTGGCGGTCTATGACGCGCGCCCGGAGATGACCGCGGTGGTGCATTTGCATTCGCCCTACGCGGTCGCCGTCTCCTGCCTCGCGGAGCTGGATCCGGAGGATGCGCTGCCGCCGATCACGCCCTACTACGTGATGCGCGTCGGCAAGCTGCCGCTTGTGCCGTATTTCCCGCCCGGCGACACGGCGCTGGCGGGGGCGGTGCAGGGCGCGGCGCGGCAGGCGCATGCGATGCTGCTCGCCAATCATGGCACGGTCGTCGCCGGCAAGGGGCTCGAAGCGGCGGTCTATGCGGCGGAGGAGCTGGAGGAGACCGCGAAGCTCTATCTGATGCTGCGCGGCGAGAAGACCCGGTATCTCACCCAGGCGCAGGTGGCGGAGCTGGCCCGGCGTTTCCCCTCGTGAGCGTGCTCGCCGTCGAGGACCGCCGGCTGACCGGCATCGGCCTGATGCTCGTCGCCTATCTTCTCTTCACCGCCATCGACAGCTCGGCGAAATGGCTGGTGCTGGCGGGGCTGCCGCCGATGGTGGTGGTGTTCGTGCGCTATCTGGTGCCGATGGTGCTGGTCAGCACCTATCTCTTCG
>JBCBWF010000226.1:0-8205 GCA_039817245.1 Pseudomonadota bacterium
CCGCGCCCCTTCGAGGCCACCGTCGCCGAGGCCGGGGCGCGCCTCGAGCAGGCCGAGGCCGCTCGCCGCCTCGCCGATGCCGAGCTCGAGCGCGCCCGCCAGCTCCTGGACCGCGGCCATGTGAGCCAGTCGGTCTACGACACCCGCCAGCGCGAGGCGGAGAACGCCGTCGCCGCCATCGCCGCCGCCCGCGCCGCCCTCGATCGTGCGCGCCTCGATCTCGGCTTCACCCGCATCCATGCGCCGGTGACGGGCCGGATCTCGGACGACGCGGTGAGCCCGGGTAACCTCATCTCTGGCGGGGCGGGCAGCGGCGCGCTCACCACCATCGTCTCGCTCGACCCCATCCACTTCGTGTTCGACGCGACCGAGCAGCAATATCTCGAATACATGCGCGCCACGACCTCCGGCGGCCTGCGCCAGCGCGCCGCGAAAACCCCCGTCGCCGTCCGGCTCGTGGACGAGGCGGACTTCACCCATCCCGGCGTCATCGACTTCGTGGACAACCGCATCGACCGCGCCACCGGCACGATCCGTGGCCGCGCCGTCCTCGACAACGCCAAGGGCATGCTCACGCCGGGCATGTTCGGCCGCCTCCGCCTGGCCACCGAGGAGAATGCCGAGACCGTGCTCGTGCCCGAACGCGCGATCGGCTCGGACCAGACGCGCAAATTCGTCTGGGTCGTGCGCGCCGACGACACGGTGGAGCGCCGGCTCGTGCGCATCGGCGAGCGCGCCGGCGGCCTCACGGTGATCGAGGCGGGCCTCGAGGCAGGCGAACGCGTCATCGTCTCCGGCCTCCACCGCGTGGCCGAGGGCGCCGCTGTCACGCCTGTCCCCGAACGAGAACCCGAACGCACGGTCGCGGTGGCCACGCGCTGAGGCGCGCCCCGCGACCCGACCCCCAGGTGAGGAAAGACCGATGAAATTCTCGCAGTTCTTTATCGACCGCCCGATCTTCGCGATCGTCGTCTCCGCCTTCATCACCATCCTCGGCGCGCTCTCCTATTTCACGCTGCCGGTGGCCCAGTATCCGGAGGTGGCCCCGCCCACGATCCAGGTGCGCGCCCAGTATCCCGGCGCCTCCGCCGAGACCATCGCGCGCACGGTCGCCACGCCGCTGGAGCAGGAGATCAACGGCGTCGAGGGGATGATCTACCTCTCCTCGCAGGCGACCGGCGACGGCAACCTGACCGTCACCGCCACCTTCGAGCTCGGCACCGATCTCGACCAGGCCCAGGTGCTCGTGCAGAACCGCGTCGCCATCGCCGAGCCGCGCCTGCCGGAGGAGGTGCGCCGGCTCGGCCTCGTCACGCAGAAGGCCTCGCCCGACCTCCTGATGGTCGTCCACATGTACTCCCCGGACGCCTCGCGGGACGATCTGTACATCACCAACGCGGCCCAGCGGGTGCGCGACGAGCTGATCCGCATCGGCGGCGTCGGCCAGATCACCATCTTCGGCGCGCGGGACTACGCGATGCGCGTATGGCTCGACCCCGAGCGGATCGCGGCCCTCGAGATGACCCCCGGCGAAGTGATCGCCGCGATGCGCGCCCAGAACGCGCAGGTCGCCTCGGGCCTACTGAACCAGCAGCCGAGCCCCACCGGCGCGGCCTTCGAGCTCTCCGTGCAGACCACCGGCCGCCTCGCCGATCCGGAGGCGTTCGGCCGCATCATCGTCAAGCGCGGCGAGGACGGGCGCATCGTACGCCTCGCCGATATCGCCCGCGTCGAGCTCGGAGCGGCGGACTACACGACCCGCGCCTATCTCGACACGAACTCCGCCGTCGCCATGGTGATCAACCAGCGCCCCGGCACCAATGCGCTCGCCACCGCGGACGAGGTGCTGGCCACGGTCGAGCGGCTCTCGGCGGACTTTCCCGAGGGCCTCGCCTACGACGTCATCTACAACCCCACCGAGTTCATCTCCGCCTCCATCGACGCGGTCGTTGCCACGATGATCGAGGCGGTCGCGCTGGTGGTCGCCGTGGTGCTCCTCTTCCTCGGCACCTGGCGCGCTGCGGTCACGCCGATCCTCGCCATCCCCGTCTCGCTCGTGGGCACCTTCGCGGTGATGGCCGCGCTCGGCTACTCCATCAACAACCTCTCCCTCTTCGGTCTCGTCCTCGCCGTCGGCATCGTGGTGGACGACGCGATCATCGTGGTGGAGGGCATCGAGAAGCATATCCGCGGCGGCCTCTCCCCGCGCGACGCCGCCAAGCGGACGATGCGCGAGGTCTCCGGTGCGCTGATCGCCACCTCGCTCGTGCTCGCTGCCGTGTTCATCCCCACCGCTGCGGTGGAGGGCATCTCCGGGCAGTTCTACCGCCAGTTCGCGCTCACCATCACCGCGGCCACGGCGATCTCGCTGCTGGTCTCGCTCACCCTCTCGCCGGCGCTGGCCGCCCGGCTCCTGCGCCCGCACGGCTCGGCGCGCCCGGGGCTCCTGATGCGCCCGGTCATGGCCGCCCTCGGCCGGTTCGACCGCGGCTTCGCCTGGCTCTCCGGCGGCTATGCGGGCATGACCCGGCGCCTCGTGCGCATCCCGGTCATCCTGCTCGCCGGCTATGCGGGGTTGCTGATGGCCACCGATCACCAGTTCTCCAAGGTCCCCGGCGGCTTCATCCCCGAGCAGGACCAGGGCTACTACATCACCGTCGTGCAGCTCCCGCCGGGCGCCTCGCTCGAGCGCACCGATGCGGTGGTGCGCGAGGCCACCGAACAGCTCCTCGCCATCGATGGCGTCGAGAACGCCGCCGTCTTCGCCGGCTTCAACGGCGCGACCTTCACCACCGAGTCCAACACCGGCGTCATCTTCTTCACCACCACACCCTTCGCCGACCGCGAGGCGCGCGGGATCGTGGCCGCAGAGGTTCTCGGCCAGGCCCGCCAGCGCATGGCCGCCATCGACGATGCGGCGATCTTCGTGATCGCCCCCCCGCCCGTGCGCGGCATCGGCACCGGCGGCGGCTTCAAGATGATGCTGCAGGACACCGGCGGCCTCGGCCCCGTGGCCCTCGAGCAGGCCGCGCGCGCGCTCGCCGGTGCTGCCAATGCCGATCCCGGCCTCGTCGCGGTCTTCTCGCTCTACTCCACCGGCACGCCGCGCGTCTGGGCGGAGATCGACCGCGAGCGTGCCGAGATGCTCAACATCCCCGTCGGCCGCGTGAACGAGGCGCTCGAGGTCTATCTCGGCTCGGCCTATGTGAACGACTTCAACCTCTTCGGCCGCACCTACCGCGTGATCGCCCAGGCCGATGCGCCCTTCCGCGAGAGCGCGGAGGACGTCGCCCGCCTGCGCACCCGCTCGGACGACGGGGCGATGGTCCCGCTCGGCGCCGTGGCCACCTTCCACGACACCACCGGGCCTCTGCGCCAGCCGCGCTACAACCTGTTCCCCGCCGCCGCGATCCAGGGCCAGGCGCTGCCCGGCATCTCCTCCGGCGAGGCGCTCGCGCGGATGGAGGCGCTCGCCGCCGAGGTTCTCCCCGCCGGCATCAGCTATGAATGGACCGAGCTCAGCTACCAGGAGAAGAACACCGGCGACACGGCGGCCATCGTCTTCGGCCTCGCGGTGCTCTTCGTCTTCCTCGTGCTGGCGGCCCAATACGAGAGCTGGGCATTGCCGGCCGCGGTCATCCTGATCGTGCCCATGGTGCTCCTCTCCGCGATCACGGGGGTTGATCTCGGCGGGCTCGATAACAACATCCTTGTCCAGATCGGTTGTGTGGTGCTTGTCGCCCTGGCCTCGAAAAACGCCATCCTCATCGTCGAATTCGCAAAACAGGCCGAGGAAGAGGGCCTGAGCCGCTGGCAGGCGGCCGTCCGCGCAGCCGAGACGCGGCTCCGGCCCATCGTGATGACTTCGCTCGCCTTCATTCTCGGCGTCGTTCCCCTGATGGTCGCCACCGGCGCGGGCGCAGAGATGCGCCAGGCCCTCGGCACCTCGGTCTTCTCGGGCATGCTGGGCGTCACGCTCTTCGGCCTGCTCTTCACCCCGGTCTCCTACGTCGTCATGCGCGGCATCGAGGACCGCTTCCTCCGCCGCAAGGCCGCGCCCGCCGAGGGCAACGTCAAGAGCGACGATCAACCCATCCCCGGCTTCGGCGTCTGATCCTCACCCAGACGTCCTCGAAGGGCCCGGGGTGCAACCCCCGGGCCCTTCCCCTTTGGGAAGCCGCCCCCAAACCGCTACACTTCACGACCGGCCGCACCGGCGGCCGGTGCCCGATTGCCCCGCTCCGGACCGGAAAACGCTCATGGAACAGTCCCTGTTCGCCTTCATCTGGAAGCACAGCAAGCGCGACCAGTTCATCCTGCTCGCCGTCACCGTGCTCTCCTTCCCGCTGCTCTACGCCACGCTCGAGCTGCCGAAGCGCATCATCAACGACGCCATCGGCGCGACCGAGCCGGTGCTCAGCCTCTTCGGCATGGAGGTCACGCAGCTCCAGTACCTCGGCGTTCTCTGCTTCGGCTTCCTGCTCGCGGTCATCGCCAGCGGGCTGATGAAGATGCGGGTCAACACGATGAAGGGGATCCTGTCGGAGCGGCTGCTCCGCCGCTTCCGCTTCACGCTGATCGAGCGGATCCTGCGCTTCCCGAAACCCCAGTTCCGGCGTACATCGCAGGGCGCGCTCATCTCGATGGTCACGAGCGAGGCCGAGCCCCTCGGCGGCGTGATGGGCGACGCGGTGGCCCAGCCCGTCTTCCAGGCGGGCCAGATGCTCACCATCCTCACCTTCCTCTTCGTGCAGAGCCCCTGGCTCGGGCTCGCGGCCGTCGCGCTCATCCCGCTCCAGGCCTGGCTGATCCCGCTCCTGCAGCGCCGGATCAATCTTCTCAACAAGGCGCGGGTGCAGGAGGTGCGCCGCCTCGCCGAGCGCATCGGCGAGAGCGTGGAAGGGGTCGGCGATCTCCGGGCCAACGGCGCGCTGCGCTTCACGCTGGCGGATATGACCACGCGCCTCGGCACGCTCTTCGACATCCGCTACCGGATCTACCGCCAGAAGTTCTTCATGAAGTTTCTCAACAACTTCATCACGCAGCTCACGCCGTTCTTCTTCTTCTCCATCGGCGGCTACCTGGCGATCACCGGGGATCTTACGGTCGGCGCGCTCGTCGCGGCGCTCGCAGCCTACAAGGACCTCTCCGGGCCCTGGAAGGAGCTCCTGACCTACTACAACCAGGTGCAGGATATGAGCCTGCGCTACAACACCATCGTCGAGCAGTTCGCGCCGCGCGGCCTGCTGGAGGCGGAGCTGGTCAACGGCGAGCCGGCCGAGCTGCCGCGCCTCACCGGGCCCATCGAGCTCCACAACGTCTCGGTGCGCGAGCCTGACGGATCGCTTCTGCTCGAGGATATCAGCGCTCGCATCCCCGCCGGGTCCAGCGTTGCCATCGAGGCGCCGAACGCCTCCGAGCGGCGCGCCTTCGCCGAGCTGATCGCGCGTGAGGTGAGCCCCGCCAGCGGGCGCGTCACCATCGCCGGCAGCGACCTCGCCGGGCTGCACCAGAGCGTGCTGGCCACCCGTATCGGCTACGCCGCCGCCCGCCCGCAGATGTTCCGCGGCACGATCCGGGACAACGTGCTGATGGGCCTGCGCATCGCCCCGAACGGCGCTGCCGAGGCCTCCGCCGCCGCGCTGGAGGAGGCCCGGCGCACCGGCAACAGCACCGACGATGCGAGCTGCGACTGGACCGATCTCGGCCGCATCGGCCTCCGCGAGGCCGATGAACTGCGCGACTGGTGGCTGAAGCTCGTCGAGGCGATGGGCACCGACGGCTTCCTCTTCGACCGCGGGATGGACCGGCGCTTTGACCCCGAGGAGCACCCCGAGCTCGCCCGCCGGCTCGTCGCGCTCCGCCCGCGCATCGCCGAGCGGATCGCCGAGGCAGGCTACGAGATCGGCTTTCACGCCTTCGACCGCGAGGCCTTCAACCCCGGGCTCCCCGTCGGCGGGAACCTGCTCTTCGCCATTCCGCGTCGCGAGATCAGCTCGGACGAGATGGCCGCCAACCCGCGGCTCCTGCCCGCCTTCCGCGCCCTCGGCCTAGAGGAGAAGCTCCTCTTCCTCGGCGCCGAGATCATCGCGGTGCTCACCCGCACCTTCGGCGAAGTCGGCACCGATCACCCGCTCTTCGTGCGCCTCGGCATGGATGCCGCGTTCTTCAAGCAGCTCGTGGAGATC
The DNA here is from genome assembly GCA_039817245.1 of Pseudomonadota bacterium. Classification (GTDB taxonomy): domain Bacteria; phylum Pseudomonadota; class Alphaproteobacteria; order Rhodobacterales; family Rhodobacteraceae; genus Thermohalobaculum. The sequence goes on from JBCBWF010000226.1 coordinate 6,189, forward strand.
GAGGCAAAGCGGCGCGAGATCGGGCTCGACCGGCTCGACGAGCGCATGCGCAGCCTGCTCATGACCGTGCCCTTCCGCCTCTCCGCCGAGCAGATCGGCACCGGCTTCCCGGAGGCCTTGCGCAGCAAGATCCTCGATCTGCGCCGCACCCGCGGCGAAGCGCTCCGCCGCGAAGCCGTCGATGTCTTCGCGCCGCTGGAGCCGGACAGCTATGTCGAGGGCCTCTCGGTCCTGGAGAACGTGATCTGGGGCAAGGTCGCGCTGGGCGCCGGGAACTGCGCGCACAAGCTGCGCGCCCTCGTCGCCGAGGTGCTGATCGCGGAGGGGCTGAAGGGCGAGATCGCTCAGCTCATCTACGACGTTGCGATCGATATCGGCGGCGCCGGCCTCTCGCCGGTCGCGCAGGAACGTATGGGCTTCGTGCGTGCCGCCATCAAGAAGCCGGACATCCTGGTGCTCGACAACGCGCTGGCCAGCCACTCCTCGGAGGCGCGCCAGGCGACGCGGACGAAGCTGCGCGCCCTCCTGCCCGAGACCACGCTGATCTATCTGGAGGAGCGCTTCCGCAACCCGGCCGACTACGACGTCCATCTCGCCATCGAGAACGGCCGTCTGGCGGGGGCGGAGGACGACGATGCGGCTTCGTCCGATCCCTCGATGAATGCCGATCTCGATCGCAAGATGCGCGCCCTCGCGGCCACGTCGCTGTTCCACGAGCTCGACAGCAAGCAGCTGCGGCTGCTGGCCTTCGCCTCGCAATGGTTCAAGGTTCGGGAAGGCACGCCGATCTTCGAGCAGGGCGATATCGCGGATGCTGCGTATTTGATCACCCAGGGCCATGCGCTACTCCGCTGGCCGGACATGCGCGATCCCGAGGCTGCGATCGCCTCGGTTGAGCCTGGCCGGCTGATCGGGGATCTCTCGGTGATCACGGGCACGCGGCGGAGCCTCGAGCTCGTTGCGGAGACGGAGGTGAAGGGGCTGCGGATCGGGTCGGAGGAACTCCTGGAGATCATCACCACCGACCCCGTGGTGTCGATGAGCCTCCTGCGCACCGTTTCAGGCTATCTCGGCCAGCTTGGCGGACGCCTGCACGACCTGCGCGCGCGCATCCACGGAGACGATGTCGACTACCCCCCGACGCTGCAGCAGATGAACGAAACCGTTGCAAAGGAAGCCGCCGCCGCGCGGGCGGAATAGTGCGCGGAGCGGCCGTGCCTTACCGCCCTTGCGGCCGCTCCCACCCACGACATTGTTCCTGCACGATTGCGAACATTAGATGAACAAACTGCTTTCCCGGATCGATTGGTGGCAATGCCATCGCGGTCAGCGACCGTTCACCTTCTGGTGCTCAAACTGACGTGGGAGGGAGCGGCCGCAGCCACCGTTTGTCGAGCCTCTGACCCGCAATCGCCGCTCAAGCTGTGCTCCCGGCACTGGCCTGCCGGCCGAGGATCGGGGCGCGCTTTCCGTCGCCCGCGCCAAGCCGGCGCCCCAGCGCTCAGGCGCGCGCGGCCGCCCCGTCGATGCGCATTGCTGCCAGTTCGCCCACATAGCGCGCGATCGCATCGAGAGCCGTGCCGGCGGCGCCCGCGTCCCGGCGCTCCAGCGCATCGGCCATCGCCGCATGGTGCTCAGCGATGACCCCGCGGTCGCGCGTGCGATAGGTGAGCATGTTCATCAGCGGCTCGATCGCCTCGATCACCCCCGCCGCCTGCACCGCGAGCAGGCAGTTCCCCGTCGCCTCCGCCACGGACTGGTGAAAGCGCACATCGGAGGCGCAGAAGTCCTCGTCCGACAGCGACGCATGCCGTTGATGCGCGATCTCCGCGCGCATCGCCCTCAGATGGGCGGGCTGGCGGCGCTTCGCGGCGAGCGGCAGGCAGGCCGCCTCCACCGCGAACCGCGCCTCCAGCCCGCCCATCTGAGGGCGATGCGCGCGGAGATCGCGCATCAACGGCATGCGTCGCTGTCGGACGAGGACTTCTGCGCCTCCGATGTGCGCTTTCACCAGTCC
>JBCBWF010000221.1:0-8331 GCA_039817245.1 Pseudomonadota bacterium
CCTCGTCTGCCGCGCGCTCGGCGAGACCGCGGGCGACATCCTCGTCTTCCTCCCCGGCGCCGGCGAGATCGGCCGCGTCGCTGCGCGCCTCGCGGGGCGCACGGGCGGCGCTGCCCTGCGCGCGCTCCACGGCAGCCTGCCCTTCGCCGAACAGCGCCGCGCCCTTGCCGCGGAGGCGGAGGGGCGGCGGCGCATCGTCCTCGCCACCGCCATCGCCGAGACCTCGCTCACGGTCGAGGGCGTGCGCGTGGTGGTCGATGCGGGCCGTGCGCGCCGCGCCGAAGTGAACGCCGCGACCGGGCTCTCGCGCCTCGTCACCGTGCCCGTCAGCCGGGCGGAGGCCGACCAGCGGCGCGGCCGCGCGGGCCGGCTCGGCCCCGGCACCTGCTACCGGATGTGGACCAGGGGCGAGGAAGGCGCGCTCCCCGCCTTCGCGGTGCCGGAGATCCTGAGCGCCGATCTCGCCCCGCTCGCGCTGGAACTGGCGCTCTGGGGGGCGGCCGATCCGGCAGCGCTGGCCTTCGCCGACCCGCCCCCCGCCGGCGCGCTGGCCGAGGCGCGCGCGCTGCTGGCCGGCCTCGGCGCGCTCGATGCGCGCGGCGGCATTACCGAGCACGGCCGCGCGATCGCCCGCTTTCCGGCCCATCCGCGGCTCGCCCATATGGTGCTGGCGGCGCAGCGCGAGGGGCGGGGCGGGCTCGCAGCCCGGCTCGCAGCACTGCTCGGCGCACGCGATCCCCTCCGCCGCGACGGGCCGAACCCCGCGCCCGCCGATCTCGCGCTGCGCGTCGCCGCCCTCCGCGACCCCGGCCGGCTTGAGGCCGAGCATCCCCTGCGCGTCGACCGCGACGCGGTGGCGCGGATCCGCGAGGAGGCGAAGAGGCTCGACCCGGACGCCAAGGCAAGCGGCGGCACGGAGGAGGCGGGTGCGATCGCCGGCCTCCTCACGCTCGCCTGGCCGGACCGGGTGGCGCTCCGCCGACCGGGAGACGCGCCGCGCTACCTGCTCGCCAATGGCCGCGGCGCCGCCTTCGCGCCCGGCGAGCCGCTGGGCGCGGCGCGGCTCGTGGTGGCTGTCGATGTGGACGATACCGGGCGCGATGCGCGCATCCGCCTTGCCGCAGCGCTCACCGAGGCCGACCTGCGCGCGCGCCACGGCCCGTCCATCGCCTGGGTGGAGGTGGCCGCCTGGTCACCCCGCCGCCGCCGCGTGGAGGCCGAGACGCGCGAGATGTTCGGCGCGATCGCGCTCGCCCGGCAGGCCTGGCGCGCGGCGCCGCCGGAGGCGCTCGGCGCTGCGCTGGCCGACGGGATCCGCGATCTCGGCCTCGCGGCCCTCCCCTGGAGCCCTGCGGCCGAGAGCCTGCGGGCCCGCGTCCGCTGGCTCGCCGCGCAGGGCGACACGATGCCGGACTGGTCGGACGCGGCGCTTCTGGAGGATCTCGACGACTGGCTCACGCCCTATCTCGCCGGGCTGACACGGGTCGATCAGATCCCACCCGCGGTGCTGGAGACCGCACTCGCCACCGCCCTCGGGCGCGAGCATGCGGCGGTGCTGGAGGCGGCTGCGCCCGAGCGCTTCGCGACACCTCTCGGCGGCGCGGTGCGGATCGACTACGCGCGCGCCGAGCCGACGCTCACGATCCGTGTGCAGGAACTCTTCGGTCTCAACCGCCACCCATGCGTCGGCAATCCGCCGATCCCGCTGGTGCTGGAGCTCACCTCGCCCGCGGGCCGGCCGGTGCAGACCACCCGCGACCTGCCCGGCTTCTGGGCCGAGAGCTATCGCGATGTGCGCAAGGATATGCGCGCGCGCTACCCAAAGCATCCCTGGCCCGAAGACCCGCTCAGCGCCAGCCCCACCCGCCGCGCCAAGCCGCGCAAACGCTGACGCGGCGGGCACGCTGCCCGGCGCCGAAACGGGCAGGCCTGACGCGCGAGACCCGATGCCTCTGCGCCCGCGCCCTCCCGCGTCATTGTGTGCCGCAATTCGCGAACATGTCATGAACAAATCGAAACTGCAACCCTTGCGGAGGGACCGCGGATCCGATCAGCCCTCCTTAAGACATACACGCTCAAAATGACGTGGGAGGGAGCGGCCGCAGGGTTCCATGCTCGTGATTCACTCAGTTCGGATGCCGCTTTCGGCGCCGGTCCCGCGCCCCGCCTAAACCCCGCCCGCCAACTCGATCAGGACGGACCCCAGTCACCTCTGCGCCACTTCCGGAGCCGGTCGGTCCATGCAAATGACAGGCGCCGGCGATCCCCGGCAGGCCGGCAACGCCGCCCGACCAGGCCCTCAGGCGAGGCGCTCTGCGAAAGCGCGGATCGTCGCGATCGCCGCGCTCAGTTCCGCCTCCGGCTTCACGAGGGCGACGCGCAGATGCCCCGCCGCCGCGCGCCCGAAACTCTCGCCCGGCATGGCCGCGATCCGCGTCTCCTCCAGCAGTCGCTCGGCAAAGGCGCTGCCCGAAAGCCCGGTCGCACGGATATCGAGGAGCACATACATCCCCGCCGCCGGGCGCGCGGCCCGCACCGCCCCGGCATTGCCGAGGCTCTCCATCACCGCATCGCGCCGGGCCCGGTACCGCGCCGCGATGGCCTGTTCGACCGCCGCGTGGTCGCGCAGCGCCGCCAACCCCGCATCCTGGATGAAGCCCGGCAGCCCGTAGACCATCGCCGTGGCAAGATCGCCCCCGCGCGCCACGGCCTCCTCGGGCCCCGCCAGCCAGCCGAGGCGCGCGCCGGTCATCGCGTGGCTCTTGGAGAGCGAGCCCACCACCAGGCAATGCCCCGCCAGCCCCGGCAGATCGCGCGGGCTCACATGCGCGCCGTCGAAGACCTGGCTCTCATAGACCTCGTCGGAGATCAGCCACAGCCCGTGGCGACGGCAGAGCGCGCCCAGCGCCTCGAGCCGCTCGCGCGCATAGACGACGCCCGTGGGGTTGTTCGGCGTGTTGATCAGGATCGCGCGGGTGTCCGGCCGCAGCGCCGCCGCGATCGCGGCGACATCCGGCTGAAACCCGTCCTCCGCCCGGGTCGGCACCGCGATCGGCTCCCCGCTCGCGGCCCGCACGGTCTGCTCATAGCTCGCATAGAAGGGATCGAGCAGCAGGCAGGACTGGCCCGGATCGAGCGCCACCATCATAGCGGTGAAGAGCGCGCCCTGCCCGCCCGTGGTGATCTGCACGGCCTCCGGCCCGATCGGCACGCCGCCGCGGGAGAGCCGCGCCGCCACCGCCTGGCGAAGCGGCAGGATGCCGGCCACGCTCGTATAGCCGAGATGGCCCGCGCGCGCCGATGCGTCCATCGCATCGAGGATCGCGGGGTCGGTGTGGATGTCGTGGTCGCCCACCGCGAGGTTGACCACCGTCTCCCCCGCCGCCTCCAGCCGGCGCGCGCGGTAGAGCACCCCCCAGCCGTCATCCCCGCCAGGGCCGAGCATGCCGAGCGCGCGGCCCGAAAGGGCCGGCGCGGTTGCGGTGTCGGAGGACGCGCGGTCCACCGCAGCAATACCGGTCGTCACCGAGTTCACTCAGGGAAGCTGATCGGCACGAAGCGCAGATCGCCGCCCGCATGGATGAGGAAGAGCACCGCCTTGCGCCCGTCCGCGCGGACCTTCTCGACCTGCTCCTCCACCTCCTCGGGTGTGGTCACGCTCTCCTGCGCCACCTCCACGATCACCTGGCCGGCGCGCACGCCCTCCTCCGCGGCCGGACCGTCCGGGTCCACCGCGGCGACGAGCACGCCATTCACGTCATCGGGGATGCTGTACTCCTCGCGCGCCTGGGCGGTGATCGGGGTCAGCGCGAGGCCGAGCCCGCTCAGCTCCATCGGCTTCGGCGGCGCCTCGGTGGCGGGCACCGAGGCGGGCGTGGCCTGGGTGTTCTCCTCCAGCAGGCCCAGCGTCACCTTCAGGTTCTGCGTCTTGCCCTTGCGGAAGACCTGCACGCGCACGGCGCTGCCCACCGCCGTGTCCGCCACCATGCGGGGCAGATCGCGCATCTCCACCACGTCCTTGCCGTCGAATTTCAGGATCACGTCGCCGGCCTCGATGCCGCCGGCCTCCGCGGGCCCGTCCTTGGACACATCCGCCACCAGCGCGCCGCGCGCGCTCTCCAGACCGAGCGCCTCGGCAAGCTCGTCGTTCACGGTCTGGATGCGCACGCCGAGCCAGCCGCGCTTGGTGGTGCCGAACTCGCGCAGCTGATCCACCACCCGCGCGCTGATCGCCGAGGGCACCGCGAAGCCGATGCCGATCGAGCCGCCGGTCGGCGAGATGATCGCGGTGTTCACGCCGATCACTTCGCCATCCATGTTGAAGAGCGGACCGCCCGAGTTGCCCCGGTTGATCGCCGCGTCGGTCTGGATGAAATCGTCATAGGGCCCGGCATTGATGTCGCGGTTGCGCGCCGAGATGATGCCCGCCGAGACCGAGCCGCCGAGGCCGAAGGGGTTGCCGATGGCCAGCACCCAGTCGCCCACCCGGCTGACCTCGCTGTCGCCGAACTTAACGAAGGCCAGCGGCTCGTCCGGCTCCACCTTCAGCAGCGCGATATCCGTCTTCGGATCCGTGCCGATCAGCGTCGCGTCGAGCGAGGTGCCATCGACGAAATTCACCGTGATCTCGTCCGCGTCCTCGATCACGTGGTTGTTCGTGACCACGAAGCCCTCCGGCGAGATCACGAAACCCGAGCCGAGCGAGGTCGCCGGACGCTGGCGCTGCGGCCGGCCGCGGTCGAAGAAGTCGCGGAACAGGTCCTCGAAGGGGTTGCCCTCCGGCACCTGCTGCTCCGGCGCGCCGCGCTCGGGGCGCTCCACATTCTGCGCCGTGGAGATGTTCACCACCGCCGGGCTCAGCCGCTCGGCCAGATCCGCGAAGCTGCTCGGCGCGCTGCGCGCCAGCGCCTCGCCCGGCAGCGCGGCCACCACGAGCGCAAGGCTCAGCACGGCCGCCACGAAGCCGCGCATCGCGCGATGCCCGGCAGAACGGTCCGGAAGGGGATGGGCAGGCGCAGTGCGCAGCATGGCGGTGGCTCCTCTCTCTCGCCCTGCGGCTGGCAGCGACGGGCGCGGATGCAAAAGTTCAGTCATCAGCCTCTCACAAAGATATAGACAAGGGCACCCAGCGCCGTCATGGCCCAACCGAGCCAGCGGCGCTGATCTTCTCCGATGCTCTGCAGCGTGGCGACCAGCTCCGGAAGCGTTCCGGCAAACACCGCTATCGCCAGGCCTTCGATCACCAGGACGAGCGCGACGGCCGCGATCAGGTCCATCGCACGCCCCTCTCTAACGCGTCGGGTCCAGCTGATCCGTCTTTAGATAGTTGAAAAATTCACTATCCGGTGAGATCACCAGCGTGGAGTTATTGCCCTTCAGCGACGTCTCATAGGCCTTGAGCGAGCGGTAGAAGGCGAAGAACTCGGGATCGCGCTGGAACGCCTCGGCAAAGATCCGGTTCCGCTCGGCATCGGCCTCACCGCGGATGATCTCGGCCTGGCGCTGCGCATCCGAGACAATCTCGGTCGCCTCGCGATCCGCCGTGGCGCGCACCTCCTGGGCCCGCTCCTCGCCGCGGGCGCGCTCGTCCGCCGCCTCGCGCTCACGCTCGGCCTTCATGCGGTCGAAGGTGGCGTTGAGGTTCTGCTCGGGCAAATCGGCGGCGCGGATGCGCACATCCACCACCTCCACGCCGAGCGCCAGCGCCGCGCGCCGCGCCACGTCGCGGATGCGCTGCATCAGCACCGTCCGCTCCGGCGAGAGCACATCCGCCTGGTTCACCGAGCCGAGCACCTGACGCATCGCATCGTTCAGGATCTGGCCGAGGCGCAGCCGCGCTGCGCGCTCGTTCTGCACGGCCTGGCGGAAACGCACCACATCGTCGATGCGCCAGCGCGCGAAGGCGTCCACCACGAGGCGCCGCTCATCGGCCGGCGTCACTTCGAGCTCGGAGGTCTCCACCGGCAGGATGCGGTCCTCGTAGAACGCAACCTCCTGGATGAAGGGCACCATGAAGTAGAGCCCGGGCTCGTCCGCCACGCGCTTCACCTCACCGAACTGCAGCACGAGCCCCTGCTCGCGCTCGTCCACGATGAAGACCGAGGAGATCACGACGAAGAGGGAGACGGCCGCCGTGGCCGCCGCAATGGGGATCCAGCGCATCATCAGTTGTTGCTCCCGCCGAAGGTCGAGGTGGTGGAGCGCGCAGCGCTGTCAGCCGTCTGCCCGCCGCCGCGGCGCAGCTCGTTGAGCGGCAGATACGGCACCACGCCGCCGCCGCCCGAGCCGCCACCGCCGACCGCATCGTCGATGATGATCTTGTCCACATCGCCGAGCACACGCTCCAGCGTCTCCAGATAGAGACGCTTGCGGGTCACGTCCGGCGCGATCGCATACTCGTCGTAGATGGAGACGAACCGCGCCGCCTCACCCTTGGCCCCGTTCACCACGCGGGCGCGATAGCCCTCGGCATCCTGAAGCATCTGCGCCACCTCACCGCGCGCCTGGGCGAGCTTCTGGTTGGCATAGGCGTCCGCGCGCTTCTCCTTGGTGTCGCGGTCCTGCTCGGCCGCCTGCACGTCGCGAAAGGCGTCGATCACCTCGGGCGGAGGATCGGCGTCGTCGAAGATCACGCGCACGATGTTCACGCCGGCCTCGTATTCGTTCAGCGTGTTCTGGATGAGGCTCGAAACCTCGTCCGCGATCACGCCACGGTCGCGGCTCAGGATCGGCTTGAGCTGCGAGCGCGCGATCACCTCGCGCATGGCCGATTCCGACACCGCCCCGATCGTCTCCTCCGGCGCGGCCAGGTTGAACAGGAATTCCGAGGCGTTCGAGACGTTCCAGACCACCGAGAAGTCGATATCCACGATGTTCTCGTCGCCGGTCAGCATCAGCCCGCGGTCGTTCGAGCGGTCCGTTCCGATATCCACGGTGCGCTCGCGCTCGGTCTCCACGATCTCGTGGGTGACGATCGGCCAGGGCGCGAAGTTCAGCCCCTCCGTCCCGGTCTCCGAATAGGCGCCGAACATCAGCTCGACCGACTGCTGGCCGGTCTCCACGCGGTAGAACGACATGAAGGCCCACGCGACCAGCAGCACCGCCGGAATGCCGATGGGCAACCATTTCTCCAGATAGGGGGGCGTGCCGCCGCCGCGCCCGCCGAAGCCGCCGCCCTTGCCGCCGAGCACGACGCGCAGATGGTCGCGGCCCTTGCGCAGCAGGTCGTCCAGATCGGTGCCCTGCGGGCCACCGCCACCGCCGCCACCGCCGCCCTGGCCACCGCCTCCGGTGCCCCAGGGACCGCGGCCGCCGCCGCGCGGACCCCCGCCCCAGGGGCCGCCGCCGCCGCCTGAATTGTTGCTCATGGGCATGCCTGTGATGTTCCTCCGGTTGGACCGACGCCGCTGGGGAAGGGACGCCTCGCCTTCGCGTTAAGCGTTGTGGCGCGTTGCTGCAACAGGTGGGGTCCGCCGGGCCCCGATCAAGCCTCCACGGTCGCGACAGGCTCGCGCATGGTCACGAGCTCCTCGCTCGCCGTCGGGTGAACCGCGACCGTCCGGTCAAAGTCCTCCTTCGTGGCGCCCATCTTCATGGCGATGCCGGCAAGCTGGATCATCTCGCCGGCGCCGTGCCCGCAGATATGCACGCCCAGCACCTTGCGCGTGCCGGTCTCCACGAGAAGCTTCATCAGCATCCGCTCCTCGCGCCCCGACAGCGTGTGCACCATGGGCCGGAAGCGCGCGCGGTAGATCTCGAAGCTCCGCCCCTCCGCCCTGGCCGCCTGTTCGGAGAGCCCCACGGTCCCGATCTCGGGCTGCGTGAAGATCGCGGTCGCCACCAGCGCGTGGTCCGCCTTGGTGGGCTTGGCCCCGAAGACCGTGTCCGCGAAAGCCGCACCCTCGCGGATTGCGACGGGCGTGAGCTCCAGCCGCCCCGTCACATCGCCCACCGCATAGATCGAAGGCACCGCGGTCTGCGAATACTCGTCCACCGCCACGGCCCCGTTGGCGCCCAGCCGCACCCCCGCCTCCTCGAGGCCGAGGCCAGCGGTGTTCGGCTTCCGCCCGGTGGCGGCGAGCACGATATCCGCCTCCACCGCCGCGCCGCCGGAGAGATGGCCCACCAGCCCGCTCTCGGTCTTCTCGATCCGCTCGATATCCGCATGCAGGCGCAGATCGACGCCCTTGTGGCGGATCTCCTCCATGATGTGGTCCGAGAGGTCGTGGTCGAAGCTTCGCAGGATCCGCGCCCCGCGATAGGCCAGCACCGTCTCCACGCCGAGCCCGTTCAGGATCCCGGCGAACTCGCAGGCGATATAGCCGCCGCCGA
>JBCBWF010000526.1:0-3080 GCA_039817245.1 Pseudomonadota bacterium
CGGCCGAGCGCGAAGAGAAAGCCCTGCAGCACCAGCCCCCGCGCTCCCGAGCAGGGCGCATCCACCAGCACAGCGACACCGTTGACCTTCAGCATCAGCCCCGCGCAGCCGAGATCGGCGAAGCCGAGCCCGAGCACCGCGCAGGCCCCTTCCGCCGCGATCTGCTGCAGCCCGTGGCCGAAGACGCGCTGCAGGATGCTCTCCAGCGGCAGGGAATAGGCGAAGGCGGCCGCGAGCCAGAAGGGCGAGACTGCGCGCGCCCGCCGGTCGAGCCCTGCCAGCGCCGCCAGCGCGAAGACGTCGACCACCAGCGCCAGCCCGCCGAGCGTTCCCACGGCCAGCACCTGCGAGGCGAGCCGCAGCAGCAGCGTGAGCGCCACGAGGCCCAGCGCCCAGTCGCGCCGCGGCGCGGGCCCGGTGCGCGGGCTGGCAAGGCTCCAGCCCGCGACGAGCGCGACGGCCAGCGCGGCCGCCCAGCCCTCGGAGGCATAGGCCGGGTCGGTCCAGGTGCGCCACAGCCAGGCGAGCGGGCCGGCCGCGGCGATCGCGGCGGCCGCGATCAGCAGCGCGGCGGAGAGCGATAGCCGCCCCGCCGGCACCGACAGGCGGGCGCAGAGGCGACGGAGACGGTCGGGATCCGGGTCCCGGGAGCGTGTTGCGAGCTGTTCCATGCCCGCGACGCTAGGGGTCTCCTTTGCAGCGCCTCGCCTGCGAGTTCAGGTTTCGATGCACATGGTCTGTGCATGGATTGTGCAGGCGTTGCGCCCGTGGATTTGCGCAGCGACCCGTCGCTCAGAGATCGCGCACCGTCAGTCCCAGCCGCGCCTCGAGCCGCTCGGTCAGAACGCGGCGGTGGCACTCCCAGGCCTGCGCCTCGAAGCAGAGAAGCGCCGCGCGCGAGCCGGTCACCGCCTCCTCCAGCGCGGCCATGGCGTCGATGGCCTCGGGCGTGGCGAGCTGGGTCTCGTAGATCTCGCGCATCTCGTCGATCCGCCCCTTGCGCGCCGCCTCGCGCCCCGGCTTGGGCGTGCCGAGGGCGCGCAGATGCAGGTAGCCGATGCCCGCTTCCTCGAGCCCCGCGGCGAGCGCGCGCTTGGCGAAACCGACCCGGCGGGAGGCGGCGACGGCGCGCACATCGACCAGCAGCGTCACGCCCGCGTCCTTCAGGCGCGCCACGACCTCCGGCAGCGTCGCGTGCTGGTAGCCGATGGTCATGACCTCCCCGCCATTCGCCGGCTCCCCCATCGCCCCGCCCCTTCCGCTGTTGACCTTGCCCCCAGTCTCGGCATCGGCTGGAGCAAAGCAACTGCGCGACAAAAATGCGGGAGGATGAACATGGCAGCGGACGGACATGCAGAGCCCGAGGCCGAGCGCATGCAGAGCCACGGCGCGCGCCTCGCGGGCAGGGTCGCGGTGGTGACGGGCGCGGCCTCCGGCTTCGGGCGCGAGATCGCGATGCGCTTCGCGGCGGAGGGCGCACAGGTCGCGCTGCTCGACCTCGACGGGCCCGGCGCGGAGGCGGTGGCGGCGGAGATCGGCCCTGCGGCGCTCGGCCTCGGCTGCGACGTGACGGATCGCGCGGCCCTCGGCCAGGCTCTGGAGACGGCAGCCGAAGCGCTCGGCCCCGTGGACACCGTGGTCAACAATGCCGGCTACTCACACCGCAACAAGCCGCTGCTCGAGGTGTCCGAGCAGGAATACGACCGCTGCTTCGACGTCAATGTGAAGGCGATCTTCCATATGACGCAGCTGATCGTCACCGGCTGGCGGGTGGCCGGGATCGAGGGGGTGATGCTGAATATCGGCTCCACCGCTGGCATCCGCCCGCGCCCGGGGCTCACCTGGTACAACGCCTCGAAGGGGGCGGCGAACCTGATGACGCGCTCGCTGGCGGTGGAGCTTGCGCCGGACAAGATCCGGGTCAACGCCATCGCGCCGGTGATCGGGGTGACCGGGCTGCTCGAGACCTTCATGGGCGTGCCCGACACGCCGGAGAACCGCGCGCGCTTTATCGCCACCATCCCGCTCGGGCGCATGAGCGAGCCGGCGGATGTGGCGAATGCGGCCGTGTTTCTGTGCAGCGAGGAGGCCGCGTTCCTCACGGGCGTGGTGCTGGAGGTGGATGGCGGCCGGACGATCTGAGCCATTTCAGGCCATGGCGCGGCGATATCCGACCGCCTCGGCCACATGGGCGCGGGCGACGGCGGTGGCCCCTTCCAGATCGGCGATGCTCCGCGACAGGCGCAGGACGCGGTGATAGCCCCGCGCGGAGAGGCGCAGTTTCTCCGCCGCGGCCTGCAGGAGCGCATGCCCCGGCGCATCGGGGGCCGCCACCCGGTCGAGCGCCTCGCCATCGAGCTCTGCATTGCTGTGTCCGGGCCCCGTGCGCGCCTCCTGCGCCGCGCGCGCATCGGCCACCCGGGCGGCCACGCGGTTCGAGCTCTGCCCGTGGGGCGGAAGACCCAGCGTGTCCACGCCGACGGCGGGCACGTCGATGCGGATATCGAAGCGGTCGAGGAGCGGGCCGGAGAGGCGCTTCACGTAATCCTCCCCGCAGCGCGGCGCGCGCCCGCAGGCCCGTGAGGCATCGGCCAGATACCCGCACCGGCAGGGGTTCATGGCGGCCGCCAGCAGGAAGCGCGCGGGATAGGTGACATGCGCTTCGGCGCGCGAGACCACGGACTCGCCGCTCTCGATGGGCTGGCGCAGCGCCTCGAGCACCGTTCGGTCGAATTCCGGCAACTCGTCGAGAAAGAGCACGCCGCGATGGGCGAGGCTCACCTCGCCGGGCTGTGCGTTGCGGCTGCCGCCCACCATGGACGCGCGCGAGGCGGAATGGTGCGGCGCACGGAACGGTCGCTCGCGCATCATGGTCCCGTCCCCCGGCTCGGCGGCGAGCGAATAGATGGTGGAGACCTCCAGCGCCTCCGCCGGCGAGAGGGGCGGCAGAATGCCGGTGATCCGCCGCGCCAGCATGGTCTTGCCGGAACCGGGCGGGCCCACCATCAGGATGTTGTGGTTGCCGGCGGCCGCCACTTCGAGGGCCCGCCTCGCTGATGGCGCTGGTCAACCACTTCCGC
>JBCBWF010000592.1:0-2397 GCA_039817245.1 Pseudomonadota bacterium
ATCCGCAGCGCCAGGGCGCGGGGGGGGCCGCCGCGGCGGGGGGGGGGGGCGGGGGCGCCTCCCGGGCCCCCCCGGCCGCCCCCCCCCCGGCGCCCCCCGGGCGCCGGCGCCGCCCCCCCGGGCTGGCCCCCGCCGCGCGCGAGGCCGGGGCCTGGATGCGCGTGATGCCTGACGACACCTGCGGCACCATCGGCGGCGGTGCGGCCGAGCATCGCGCGACGGCGGAGGCGCGCGCCATGCTGGAGGCGGGGACGACGGAGCCGCGCCGGCTCTCGCTGCCGCTCGGAGCCGAGACCGACCAGTGCTGTGGCGGGCGCATGACGCTCGCGCTCGCGCCGATGCAAGCCGTACCGGCGGGCGGCGCGGCGCTTTGGCCCGGCGGGCCGCGCCTGCCGGTCCCGCCGCCGTCGCGGGCCCTCTATCTCTACGGCGCGGGGCATGTGGGGCGCGCGATAGCCGCCGCCGTCTCCCCGCTGCCCTTTGCGCTCACATGGATCGATGCGCGGGTCGGGTTGCCGCCGGCCGAGGGGCCCGGCGCCCATTTCACCACGCCGCTGCCGGAGGCCGCCGCGGCCGAGGCGCCGCCGGGCGCGTTCCATCTCGTGCTCACCCACTCGCATGCGCTGGATCTGGAGATCGTCGCCGCGGTGCTGGAGACGGGACGGGCCGGCTATCTCGGGCTGATCGGCTCTTCGACGAAGCGCGCGCTCTTCCGCCGCCGGCTCGCCGAGCGCGGGATCGACGATGCCGGGCTCACCTGCCCCATCGGGCTCCCGGGGATCGCGGACAAGCGGCCGGGCGTGATCGCGGCCTCGGTGGCGGCGGATCTATTGCGCCTCGATGCCGCGCTGCGGGCGGGAGCCGAGCGGTGAGGGTTCTGCGCGGACGCCTCCTGCGCTGGGCCGGCTCACCTTTCGAGATCGGCGATGCCGCGCTCGCCTGGGAGGAGGATGGCGCGGTGGCCATCGAGGCGGGCCGGATCAGCGCCGCGGGCCCGGCGGATGCGGTGATCGCGGCCGCTCCGGAGGCCCCGGTTTCGCGCACCGCGCACATCATCGCCCCCGGCTTCGTGGATTGTCATCTGCACTATCCCCAGACCGGGATCCTCGCGTCCTGGGGCGCGACGCTGATCGACTGGCTGAACCGCTACACCTTTCCCGAAGAGGCGGGTTTCGCCGATCGCTCCCGCGCCGAGGCGACCGCGCGGGCCTTCTTCGCCGAGACCCTGCGCAACGGCACGACCGCAACCGCGAGCTTCGCCACGATCCACGCGCATTCGGTGGACGCCTATTTCGAGGAGGCCGCGCGGCGGGGCGTGGCGGCCATCGGCGGGCGCGTGATGATGGACCGCAACGCGCCGGAGACGCTGCGTGACACGGCCGAGCGTGCCCATGACGAGAGCGCCGCCCTGATCGCGCGCTGGCACGGGCGTGGCCGCGCGCTCTACGCAATCTCTCCGCGCTTCGCGCCGACCTCGAGCGAGGCGCAGCTCGAGGCGGCAGGGGCGCTCTCGGCCGCGCATCCCGGCTGCCTGGTGCAGACGCATCTCTCCGAGACCGAGGCCGAGATCGCCTGGGTGCGAGAGCTCTTTCCCTGGGCGGCGGACTATCTTGCCGTCTACGACCGGTTCGGGCTGACCGGCCCCGCTTCCGTTTTCGGCCATGCCATTCATCTGGAGGCGCGCGAGCGCGCTCGGCTGGCGGAAGCCGGTGCGGCGGTGGCGCATTGCCCGACATCCAATCTCTTCCTCGGCTCCGGGGCCTGCGACGTGGCCGGCCTCGCGGCGGAGGGGGTCCGCATGGGCCTGGCCAGCGATATCGGCGGCGGGCCCGGCTTCTCGATGCTCGCCACCATGCGCGCCGCCTACGAGATCGGCCAGCTCCGGGGCACGGCCCTCACCCCGGCTGCGCTCTGGTGGCTCGCGACAGCAGGCAGCGCTGCGGCATTGCGGCTTGATGGGGAGCTTGGCGATCTCGTCCCCGGCAGCGCGGCGGATCTCGTGCTGCTCGATCCCGAAGCGACGCCGGTTCTTGCGGCGCGGTGCGACCGCGCAGAGAGCCCGTCGGAGCTTCTCTTTGCGCTCATCATGCTGGGCGACGACCGGGCCGTTGCGGAGACCTGGGCGGCGGGCAGGCCCGTGCACCGCCGCTGAGCGCCACCCCGACGACCCGCCCCGCGCATGCCCGCCCGCATCAGGCCTGGCCAATCCACGGCCGTCACGTCTCTTCCCCGGTGTCCGGCATCATGAACGCCCGTGCGAGCAGCTCTGCCGCCACACGGGCCGCCCCGGTCAACCCGCCTTCAATCTCGGCGCTCACCAGATCCTTGGCTGTGCCCGTCCAGCCGCCCCCGCGCAAACCGGCGACAATCAGCGCCAGCACATCGCGCGACGAAAAC
>JBCBWF010000233.1:0-8081 GCA_039817245.1 Pseudomonadota bacterium
GGCGGCCAGCAGCAGCGCGTCGCCATCTGCCGCGCGATGATGCAGCAGCCCAAGTTCATCCTGGCCGACGAGCCCATCGCCTCGCTCGATCCGCTGAACGCGCGGCTGGTCATGGAAGCGCTGCAGCAGATCAACCGCGAAGAGAAGATCACCATCGTCTGTAACCTGCATACCCTCGATACGGCCCGCACCTATTGTGACCGGATCATCGGGATGCGTGCCGGCGAGAAGGTCTTCGATGACGTGGCCGCCGCGCTGACCGACGACATGGCCCGTGAGATCTACGGCGCCGAGGCAAGCGAGGCCTTCGAGGGCGCCATCACCTCGCCTTCGCTCGACGGCGCCCGGGCGCCGGTCGAGCTCCCGCGTGCGAGCGCCGCCGCAGGCGCGCACTGAACGTCCAAGCCAACACCCACCACATCCCCCAACCAGGAGAGAGAACCATGACCCGCATCTTCGCTGGCCTCGCTGCCACGGTCGCCTCCGCGGCCATTGCGACCGTCGCCCTCGCCGACGCTGCCGATTACGCCGGCCCGAAGTTCGACCTGTCGTCGGTCCAGGAAGAGTTCCGCATCGGCTTCCTCGGTGACGAGGCCGCGCAGGACATCATCGCCCGCAACGAGTGCCTGCAGGACTACGTCGAGGTCGCCTACGGCGTGCCCGCCAAGATGTTCACGTTCAAGGACTACGCCGGCACCATGGAGAGCTTTGCCGGTGGCAACCTCGACTACACCTGGTTCGGCGCCTCGGGCTATGCCGGCCTCTACCTGCAGAACCCGGACATCGGCGAGCCGATCATGACCCGCATGCAGCCGACGGGCGACACCGGCTACTACTCGGTGATGGTCACCCGCGCCGACAGCGGCATCGAGAGCCTCGAGGACATGAAGGGCAAGTCGCTCGGCTTCGCTGACCCGAACTCCACCTCGGGCTACCTGATCCCCTCGATCGAGCTGGTCGACCAGATCGGCGACGTCGACGCCTTCTTCTCGGAGACCGCCTTCCAGGGTGGCCACGAGAACGGCGTTCTGGCCGTGCTGAACGGCGACGTCGACGCGGCCGTGACCTGGGTGTCGGGCGTTGGCGCCTGGGAAGAGGGCTACACCTCGGGCAACCTGCGCAAGATGGTCGACAAGGGCATCCTGAACATGGATGACATCAAGCAGATCTGGTCGTCGAACCTGATCCCGAACGGCCCGATCGTCGTCCGCAAGGCCCTCCCGCAGGAGGCCAAGGACACCCTGCTCGGCATGAAGCAGTGGATCCTGGAGAACGATCCGGAGTGCAACGAGAACATCGCCAACGGCATCGTGAAGGCCTGGGTGCCGGTCGACCACTCGTTCTACGAAGTGATCGTGAAGGCCCGTAAGGCGAAGATCGAAGCCGCCAAGAGCAACTGATCCTCTTCGTGAGCCTGTCCGGGGCGCGCCTGCCGGCGCGCCCCAACCCCCTCGCGTGAGGTCCCATGGTTGCCATCCTGCCCGAGCATCTTGGCCAGCTCGAAACCGAACTGAAGCGGATCCAGCGGCGCAAGACCGTCTACACGGTGCTCGGGATCGCCGTGGCCGCCGCGGTCGCACTGATCGGCGTGGACATGGCCAACTCGGCCAATGCGACGCCCTTCAGCCAGGGCATCACCAAGATCTTCGACTTCCCGCTCGACATGATGGCCATGAGCTACGAGCTCGGCTTCACGCGCTGGCTGTCGCGGGTCGTGGAATTCGTGCCCGACCTGATCCTCACGCTCAACATGGCGCTGCTGTCCACGCTGCTTGGCTTCATCTTCGCCATCGTCATGGCCTGCTTCGCGTCGCGCAACATCATGCGCAACACCGCCGTGGTGATCTTCACGCGGCGCCTGCTCGATCTCTTCCGGTCGTTCCCGGAAATCGTGATCGCGCTGATCTTTCTCTACCTCATGGGCAAGAGCCTGCTGCCGGCAGTGATCGCGATCACGATCCACACCACCGGCGCGCTCGGGAAGCTCTTCTCCGAGGCGATCGAGAATATCGACGTCAAACCCGTCGAGGGCCTCGAATCCACCGGCAGCGCCTGGGTCAGCCGCGTCCGCTTCGGCGTGTTCCCGCAGGTGATGCCGCTCTTCTTCTCCTACGCGATCCAGCGCCTCGAGATTAACGTGCGTGCCTCCACCATCCTCGGCTTCTTCGGCGCCGGCGGCATCGGTCAGGCGCTGTCCACGATGATCCAGTGGCGCGACGGCGCGCGGGTGACCGCGATCTTCCTGCTCCTGGTCGTCACAATCGTGGCGCTCGACTATCTGTCGGACTGGGTGCGGTCGCGCATGGTTGGAAAACGCTGATGACCGCTACCACCGAACAGCCCGATCTCGGAGCGCTTCGCGCGGAGGTGGACCGCGCGGCCTGGCACCACCGGCTCTGGTTCATTGGCGTCTCCGCCGTGGTGACCGCCTATCTCGCCTTCTCCTGGGTCCAGTTCGATATCGGCAGCGTGGTGGACAAATGGCGCCCTGATCGCGCCGCGCTCTTCGTGCTGGACACCTATGCGCACAAAGACCACGTCACCATGCGCTGGAAGACGCCGGACGAGGTGAAGGTGGCCTTCGAGGGCGGCTACCGCGAGGTCTACGATCCCAAGCCCGACTGGTTCGTCGAGGACCCCGATGGCGGGCGCACGATCAGTTTCGACAATGGCGGCACCATCACCCTCTACGACACCTCGGTCACGATGGACTGGCCGGGCTACGACACGCCCTTCGAGTTCCGCCTGAACGCGCAGGGCAAGCCCTTCGTCGTCGGCTACGAGAACGATATCGAGGCGCTGCCCGACTGGATGCGCCAGACCGAGAACAAGGTCGAGATCCGCCCCTCGCTCTACGAGCGCCTGCAGGTCGGCACGCTGAAGGTGGAGGTGCACCGCTACGAATTCGGCTGGAAGTATTTCTGGTTCGATTTCGACAGCCCGCTGGTCGGCGTGGGCCCGCTGGAGGCCATCGGCCTCATGCTCTCCAGCGACCGGGTGGTGCCGGAGATGTCCAACAGCCGGCTCGTGTTCACCGAGTTTCTCGACAACGCGCTCTGGCAGCACGGCACGGTGCTCTACGCCATGCTCGAGACGCTGTTCATGGCGCTTCTCGGCACCATGATCGCGTCCGGCGTGGGCCTGCCGCTCGCCTTCATGGCTGCGCGCAACATCCAGCCGCTCGGCGCGGTGCGCTTCTTCCTGCGCCGCCTGTTCGATCTGTTGCGCGGCATCGACACGCTGATCTGGTCGCTGATCTTCCTGCGCGCTTTCGGGCCGGGCCTGTTCACCGGCATCTTCGCCATCGCCTTCACCGACACGGGCACCCTCGGCAAGCTCATGTCGGAGGCGATCGAGAACGCCGACAACAAGCAGCGCGAGGGGATCCAGTCCACCGGCGCGAGCCGCATCCAGCAGCACCGCTTCGGCATCCTGCCCCAGATCATGCCGGTCTTCATATCGCAGTCGCTCTACTATCTCGAGTCGAACACCCGCAGCGCGGTGATCATCGGCGCGATGGGCGCCGGCGGCATCGGCCTGCAGTTCCTCGGCGCGCTGCAGACCGGCAACGACTTCGAGAACGTGGCCTACATGGCCATTCTGGTTCTTGTCACCGTAATCGCGATGGACGCGATGTCGGCCCGCCTGCGCTCGGCGCTGATCGGCATCGAGGACCGCCCGAAGTGAACCCTGAGAGGAAGACTGTCATGCTTCGTTCCTGCGCCCTGATCCTGGCCCTGCTTGCCGTGCCGGCCCTCGCCCAACAGCAGCAGGCCGGCAACGAGGCCAGCACGAACACCGAGGAGACTTTCCAGGCGCTGATCGAGCAGTGCGACGACACCGAGGCGCTGATGCTGCGCGCGCGCATCCGCCTGCAGCTGCCCCGCACCACGGAAGAGGCCGCGGCCGAGGCGCAGACCATGCTCGACGAGGGCTTCGCCGCCTGCGGGGCCGGCGATCTGGAGGGTGCGAAGACCAAGCTCGCCGAGGCGCTCGCGGTGGCCGAAGCGGGCGTGACGGAGAACTTCGGAACCGACGCGTCTGCCGGATCGGAGCCCGCTGCCGCCGAGACAGGGGCAGAGACGCAGGCCGAGCCCGCCGCTGCCGAAGCGGCGACGGCCGCGGAGAGCGCGGAGCCGGAGGAGGCCCCCAAACCCTGGTGGCAGTTCTGGTAACGGCGCGCCCGTCCGGGCCTTTTTCGCCCGGCACGTAGCCACCTGATCGAACCCGTATGCGGCCGGGCCGAATCGGCGAGGCGCGATCCGGCTCCCGCTCCCTCCCACGTCATTTTTTGCCGCGATTCGTGAACGCCGGATGAGCATTCGCTGTTTGCAACGAACGCCCCCCGTGGCTCAGGTTGTTCACTTAATGTTCGAGAGCGCTGCCGCACAATGACGTGGGTGGGAGCGGCCGCGAGCGCGTGGCAATCCGCCCGGACGGCACGCTGGCCGCCCCGTCACTCTCGTGCAAAGAAGGGCGGTGACGAACAGGGAGGACATCAAAATGAGAACAATGCTGCTGACCGCGACTGCGCTCGTCCTGGCGCTCGCCGCGCCCACCGTCCAGGCCGGCGATGTCGCGGCCGGGGAGACGCGCTATCTCGTGAATTGCGTCAACTGCCATGGCAAGACCGGCAAGGGGCTCGCGAGCTTCCCGGCGCTCACCGGGCGCGACGCGGACTACATCGCCCAGCGCCTGTCGCAGTATCGCGCCAAGGAGCAGGTCGGCCCCAATTCGGCGATCATGATGTCGCTGGTCGGCGATCTCACCGATGACGAGATTTCCAACATCGCGGCCTATGTCGCGGAGACGTTCCAGTGACCCCGCGCGCGCCACGGCCCTGAGCGGGAGCGAACGCCATGGCCCCGCTCCTGCCCGCCTTCCTCGCTGGCCTCGGCATCGTTGCCTTCGTCTCGCAGGCCCCCTCCGCCGAGATCATCGCCGCCGGGACCCCTTCCGCTAAGCCCCCCTCCGCCGAGACGACGCGCGCCGAAACCGCCCCCGCCGCACCGGAAGCGGGCGGCCCGCGCCGCTGGGAACTGGCCGGCGACGCCCCGCTGCACCGCGCCGCATCCCCCGAGGCGCCCGTCCTCGAGACCCTCGCCACCGGCACCGTCCTCC
This sequence comes from Pseudomonadota bacterium, assembly GCA_039817245.1. Lineage (GTDB taxonomy): Bacteria > Pseudomonadota > Alphaproteobacteria > Rhodobacterales > Rhodobacteraceae > Thermohalobaculum. The sequence goes on from JBCBWF010000233.1 coordinate 5,122, forward strand.
ACAATCTCGGCTGCGCGAAGGCGGCCGGCCCGGCCTGGTGCCAGGTCCAGCCGCTCCGCAGCCGCACCCGTGGCTATGTGCTCGCCGCCCGCCTCCGCCCCGCCCGCGCGCCGGACGGGAGCGTGCCCACCGGCGCCGACGACAGCCCCGCCCGCGCCAGGGCCCGGGACTTCGATGCCACCGGCGCCGTCCCCTGCGCCCAGATCCGCGGCCAGCCGCTCCAGACCTGCACGGTCGGCATCGCCCGCGGCACCGGCGGCGACGCCACCGCCATCGTCACCTTTCCCAACGGGTTCAAGCGCGTGCTCAGCTTCGCCCATGCCAGCTTCATCCGCGGCGATGCCACCATGTCCGGCGTCGGCTACGACACCGACTGGCGCCTGGAGGACGGCATCCATGTCATCCGCGTCGACGACCAGCGCTACCGGATCCCGGACAGTCTTCTCTTCGGCCGCTAGGTCGCAATCGAAACAAGTTGAGTTTGTCCCATGCCGGGATACCCTTCTCGAAGCCCGCATTCGACGGGTCGCACAAAAAAATCGGGAGGAATATCCATGAAGCGAAACCTCACCCTCTGGTCGCTGGGTGCCGTCATCGCCGCTGCGCTGGCGCACACCACCCCGGCCACGGCCGAGGCGCCGGGCCTCAGCCACAGCACCGTGCTGAGCGGTCTCGAGAACCCGTGGGACATGGCGTTCCTGGCCGACGGGACGATGTTCTTCACCGAGAAGTGCAAGGGCCTCTCGGTCATGCTCCCCTCGGGCGACGTCAAGCCGCTCCTCGGCATGACCGGCACCAGCGGCTATGCCAGCACGGCGGACGATCTGTTCTGCGAAGGCCAGGCGGGCATGCAGGGCGTCGCGGTCGACCCCGAATTCGACCAGAACCGCTTCGTCTATGTCTACTCGACCTCGAGCCTCACCGCGCCGGGCTCAAACCGCCTGATGCGCCTCGTCGTCAGCGACGATCTCGCCTCCGTGTCCGACCGCACCGACATCGTGGAGGACGTGCCCTACAAGCCCAAGGCCACCAACCACCCCTTCGGCGGCCCCGGCGCGCATAACGGCGGGCGCGTGCGCTTCGATCCGGAGGGCAATCTCTGGCTCACCACCGGCGACACCCATAACGGCCCGGTGCCCCAGAGCCCGACGATGATCGGCGGGAAGACCCTGCGCATGGACCGCGACGGCAACGCGATCGCGGAGAACAACCCGCCCGAGGGCTTCGACCCGCGCGTCTACACCTACGGCCACCGCAACGTGCAGGGCATCGCCTTCCGCCCGAGCGACGGCACGCCGGTCACCGCCGAGCACGGCCCCTGGCATTCCGACGAGATCACCGTGCTGGTGAACGGCGGCAATGGCGGCTGGGATCCGCGCCCCAACATGGCCGGGCGCGGCGACTGCCCGGACGGCTATTGCGGCTACATGCCGAACCAGATGGACGGGATGGACCCGGCCGAGCGCGTGAAGTTCATGCCGATGACCGACACCGCGACCTATCCGGACGCGATGCCGCCGGCCTGGAACAACAACGGTCTCAGCCAGGGCACCTCCTCGGCCGCCTATCTCGAGGGCGATCAGTGGGGCGAGTGGAACGGCCGCCTCGCGGTCGGCATCATGGGCATCGGCTTCGGCGGCACCGCCGTGGGCATGCGCATCGACGTGATCGACCTTGCCGAGGACGGCAAGTCGGTGAACGACGTCAGCGCCATGTCGCTGCCGATGCCCGCCGGGCGCTTCCGCTCGGTCGTGCTCGGCCCCGATGGCAGCCTCTACGCCGCCGTCGACGCGGGCGACATCTACAAGCTCACCCCGAAGTGAGCCGTCAATGGTCGCGCCGCTTAGGCGGCGCGACTCTCCTGCCATCGCTTAGTCGGCGTGCAACATGCATGTTCGGTTGTCATCTAGTCCCTGAAAGAGGCCCGCACTCTTGCTTGAAGGAGTACAATCTCGCGCCGCCGGTCGGTGATGTTTTTGAGTGATCTTGTGAGATCCTTCGTCTCGATCTCATCCCTGCGTGCCCGATCGATCATGGCACGCCAGTATGCGTCACGCATCGTTAGCCATTCGATCGCGGCCTCGAACGTTGGCAGCGTCGACCGCGCAGCGAGCGCTTTGCGACGGTCCAAAGCAGCTCTACTAAGCGCGCCGCTACGATAGGCCTCGACCGTTTTTTGGTGCGCGGTTGTCGCAGTTTCCGCATTTGCCAAGAGTATTCGAGCCGTTTTGTGATCGCGGTCAAGACGCTCCTGAAGCAGTTCGCGCAGTTGAGCTTTGTTAGTGCTCCTGGCCTTCAGGAGGTCGTAGAATTGCTCTATGCGCGCGCTTACAAGTAAGCTGAATAACGTCCGGCTGATAGTTGCTTGACTTGCGCCAAGCGCCCCTCCTGAGACTACGCCTAGCACGGCGGCGCTGGCCCCGCGGCTCTCTGCCGCGCGCAGTTCCTCCCAGATCCTGCGCTCGGCTGGCGAGAGTTCCGCCACCAAGATGTCTCGGTCTCCCTCGGCGTGCTTCGGGCCGGGCCACTCAGCATCGCCGCCTTCGCCACTCGCGCGAAGGCTGCCTGACTCGTCGGCACAGCCGCACAGTACCAAGGCGAAGAAGGCTGAGTAAGCTCGTGCCGTCCACCTCATGTCATCAGAGCCCAAATCAGTGCAAACATGAGCAAGGCATACGACAATATCGCCGCGCCAATCTTTGAGTAAAAAAGCCAAAAGCGCAAAATTCTAAATGCCTCATATTTAGGAAATCGATAATCAAACCGCCGCAATGCTCTATAGGAGGAAAAATAGGCGCAAAAATACTGGAAAAAATCAAAGCATAAGCCAATTGCAGTGGTCAAGATAACGATCAAAAAATGCTCGGCCTCGATATCTCGGCCGCCAAGTTTGCCAGAGATAAGTGCTGTCCATGCAACGGAGCCGACGCCGATAAGGATGTTGCGGGATTGTTTGCTGA
>JBCBWF010000409.1:0-4527 GCA_039817245.1 Pseudomonadota bacterium
CCGCCGAGCACGAAGGTGGTGAAGGTCAGCACGCCCACGGTGGCATAGGCCACCATGGGCGCCTGGCCCGTGAAGAGATCCACGAAGAGCGTCGGCGCATCGGCGAAATAGAAGACCCAGGCGCCGCCCGTCGCCACGGCAATGAGCAGCCAGATCGACCATTTCGTGGCGCGCAGGCGGATCTTCTCCGCATCCCATTTCTGGTTCCACAGCCGGTATTGCCGGTTGCGGTCGCCGTCCACCCAGCGCTCCACATGCTGGTAGAGATCGACCCACACCGTCTGCGGGCAGGCATAGCCGCACCAGGCGCGGCCGAAGACCGAGGTCACCAGGAACAGCCCCAGCCCCGCCATGATGAGCAGGCCCGCGACATAGTAGAATTCCTGCGGCCAGATCTCGATCCAGAAGAAGAAGAACCGCCGCCCGGCCAGATCCACCAGCACCGCCTGGTCCGGCATCTCCGGCCCGCGGTCCCAGCGGATCCAGGGCGTGATGTAGTAGATCGCGAGCGTGATGCCCATGATCCACCATTTCAGCGAGCGGAAGGTCCCCCGCACCGATTTCGGGAAAATCTGGCGTCGGCCTTCGTAAAGCGGTTCGTCATCGAGATCGGCGAAGCCATCGGGCGTGGCCATGGCAGACTCCGGCTGCGGCTGTCGGTTGCGGCCAACCTGCACCGCGGCACGCCGCGGCCACGTTGATCCGCATCAATCCTGCCTCATCCGGTGAGTCGCGAAGGCTGCGTCCCGAACGCGCAGCCCCCGCTGCGCGATCAGGCGCGCCGGCGCCCGAAAAGCCCCAGCGCCCCCAGCGCCGCCAGCAGCGCCCAGACCGAGGCGGGCAGCGGCACCTGCCCCACATCCGTCGCCGCCAGGCTCACGAACCCGCCATCCGCACCGAGCGGCAGCTCGGTCGCGAACACCGTGTCCAGATCGCCCGTATTCTCGAAATCGAGCACGAAGGGCAGCCCCGGCGAAGGCGCGATCGTCCCGATCAGGATCGAGGTCTGCAGATAATGCTGCACCGCCACTTTGCTCAGCGCCTGCGTGAAGGTGTAGGACACCTGCATCTCGGCGCTCACATCCCAGACACCCTCGAAGATCGTGCCGAACGGGCCACCGTCGATCTCCGTCGGATCCGCCCCCACCAGCGTGGCGTCGATGGTGCTGACCGTCGCCGTGGTGCCCGTCGTGTCATAGTCGCCGTTGAACGGGCGCGCATCGCCGCCCGGAACGAGCCCGGCGAAGAGATCGAAGGTTCCGTTCGGCGCATCGTCGTTCGTAAACGTCCCGTCGAAATCGTCGGCGTTCTTCACGAAACTGGTGTTCGTGAAGCCCGCGGTCGCGCGCTCGGTGCCCGTGGGGGTCCCGCCGTTCTGCAGCGCATCCAGGACCGTGGCGGCGTCGGACTCGTCCTGCGCAACCGGCGCGATGGCGATCGAACCCACCGCATTGCCCCACAGATTGAAGTCGAAGAGATCGTCCACGACCGGTCCGCGCACCTGGCCGGTGAGCGTGTAGACGAAATCCACCGTCACGCTGTCCGTCGGCCCGAGGCCCGTGACCTCGAAGATGTCGGAGAAGAAGGACTGCGAGTTGGCGAGCACCGGGCCCGCATCTGCGGTGACCTCCGTATAGGTCCGCACCTCCGAGCCGATCGGCGTCACCGAGGCGCGCTCGATCGCGGCGTTCGGATTGCCGCCGAGATCGGTCGAAAGCGCGCAGCTCGACACCCCGGTGGTCTGGTCAGCCCCGGGAATGACGCCGCAGACATTGACGGAAACGGCATAGGCGCCGGTGCCGAAGCCCAGCGCAACGAGCCCGGCGAGACCGGACAGAACGGCAAGACGGCGCATATGGGTTCCCCCTCCAGCAAACCGGCGCCCGCCTTGCTGCGGCCGGCGCACTGCACCACACGTCTTTGTGATGGTTAATGGCGAATGCCGCCGCCGGCGGGGTGACAGCGTGGCAAAAAAAAGGCCCGGGCGCGGGGCCCGGGCGAGTTCAGGGAGGAACGTCTAGGTCGATGGCCGCGCCAGGCGCTTATTCGCCACCGCCGAGGCTGTGCACATAGATCGCGACCTGCTTGATCTGCTGGTCGGAGAGGCGCTTGGTCCAGCCGGGCATCACGCCGGCGCGGCTGTGGGTGATGGTCTCCACGATCTTTTCCTTGCTGCCGCCATAGAGCCAGATCGCGTCCGCCAGGTTCGGCGCGCCGAGCTCGGCCAGCCCCTCGCCCGCCTCGCCGTGGCAGGCGGCACAGTTCTCCTCGTAGAGCACCGCGGCCTCCTCGCTCGCCTCGGCCTGGCCGGAGAGGCTGAGCACATGGTCCGCCACGCTCTCGATCTCCGCGGCCGTCAGGATCTCCATGTCCCCGAAGGCCGGCATCTCGGAGAGCCGCGTGTCCTCGTCACCGTCGTAGCGGATGCCGTGGCGCAGCGTGTACTCGATCGCGTCGAGATCGCCGCCCCAGAGCCAGTCGTCGTCGCGCAGGTTCGGATAGCCCGCCGCCTGCACGCCGGCCGCCCCCGCCCCGTGGCACTGCGAGCAGTTGGTGCGGAAGATGGCGGCACCCCCCGCCTCGGAGAACTGGCGCAGCTCCGCGTCCTCCACCACCTCGGTGATCGCCAGCGCCGCAATCCGGTCGGTGTAGACCCGCTGCGCCTCCGCCGCCTCGGCGATGCTCTCATGCGCCTCGGCGCGCATCGAGTAGCCCAGGATCCCCGCGGTCGCCTGCGTCACCATCGGCCAGGCCGGGTAGAGGATGGTGTAGACCAGCCCCCAGGCGATCGTGCCGTAGAAGGTCCAGAGCCACCATTTCGGCAGCGGCGTGTTGAGCTCCTTGATCCCGTCCCACTCATGGCCGGTGGTCTCGGTGCCGGTGATCTGGTCGACCTCTTGCTTGTCGTCATGCGCCGCCATGGCGGGCCTCCTTCTCAGAGCGTTCCGCATCGGGCGGCGTGTCGTCGCGCAGCGGGATGTTCGCGATGTCGTCATGCGTCTTCCGCGCGCCGGGGCGCAGGGTGTAGAGCACGATGCCGATGAAGAAGAGCGTCATCGCCAGGAGCATCCAGCTGTCGGCGAAGGCGCGCATCAGGGTGTAGGTCTCCATCAGCCCCTCCTCAGCGCAGGTTCGCTTCGGCGGTGGCCTCGTAGGTCGAGAAGTCCACCAGCGTGCCGAGCATTTGCAGATAGGCGATCATCGCGTCGAGCTCGGTGATCGTCGGGTCCCCGTCGAAATTGCGCACCTGCGCCTTGGGATAGTTCTCGAGCAGGCTGTCCACATAGTCGTGGTCCGGGTCGACCTGGGCATGCACATGCCGCGTCGCGAGCTCCACCTGCTCGTCCGTGTAGGGCACGCCCACCGCCCGGTTCGCCTTCAGGTGATCGGCGATATAGGCGTAGTCGAGCGGGGTCTCGGCCAGCCACGGATAGGCGGGCATCACCGATTCCGGCACCAGCGCCTGGGGGTTGTACATGTGGTCCACATGCCAGGCATCGGAGTACCGCCCGCCCACGCGCGCCAGGTCCGGCCCGGTCCGCTTCGAGCCCCACTGGAAGGGATGGTCGTACATGCTCTCGGCGGCCAGGCTGTAATGGCCGTAGCGCTCCACCTCGTCGCGCATCGGCCGGATCATCTGGGAGTGGCAGACATAGCAGCCCTCCCGGATGTAGATCTGCCGCCCGGCCAGCTCGAGCGGGCTGTAGGGCCGCACGCCCTCCACCTTCTCGATGGTGTTCTGCAGGTAGAACAGCGGCGCGATCTCCACGATGCCGCCCACCGTGACGACCAGGAAGGAGAGCACGAGGAGCAGCGTCGCATGCCGCTCGATGCCCCCGTGCTTCTTCAGCGCCCAGGCCTGCCAGGACTGCTTCTTCGCGGGCGCCGGCGCTGCCTCCGCCGCGGCCTCTGCCGGGGTCTCCGCCGCCGGGGTGGTCTGGTTCTCTGACATCTCTCTACTCCTGCCCGGGCGTCATTCGGCGGCCACGGCGGCGGGCGCGACGGGGCTGGTGCCCTCGTCGCGGGTCCGTCCGCGCATGGTCTGGATCAGGTTGAAGGTCATGATGATCGCGCCGGTCAGGTAGAGGATCCCGCCGAGCCCGCGCACCAGATACATCGGGAACTTGGCGCCCACCGTGTCGGCGAAGCTGTTCACCAGGAAGCCCTGCGCATCGTATTCGCGCCACATCAGGCCCTCCATGATCCCGGTCACCCACATCGAGGCCGCGTAGAGCACGATGCCGATGGTCGCGAGCCAGAAGTGCCAGTTCACCATCGCCATGGAGTAGAGCCGCTTGGCCCCCCAGAGGCGCGGCACCAGGAAGTAGAGCATCCCGAAGGTGATCATCCCGTTCCAGCCGAGCGCGCCGGAATGCACATGCCCGATCGTCCAGTCGGTGTAGTGGCTGAGCGAGTTCACGGCCTTGATGGACATCATCGGCCCCTCGAAGGTCGACATGCCGTAGAAGCCGACCGAGACCACCATCATCCGGATGACCGGGTCGGTGCGCAGCTTGTCCCAGGCCC
>JBCBWF010000501.1:0-3465 GCA_039817245.1 Pseudomonadota bacterium
GGGGGCGCTGGCGGCGCCCCTGGCAGGGCAGGCGGCAGCAGGGCAGGCGGATGGGGTGCAGACGCTCTGCAGCGGGCTCGGGCTCGAGGAGCAGGCCGAGGCGGATGCGGGCGGCTTCTCGCTGAAGGCGGTCGGAGCCGAGGCGGCGACGGGCGCCTATGTGGGCGACATCTCCGTGCGGGTGCTGCAGGGCGACCGCGTGGTGGCCGGGGCGGATTGCGAGGGGCCGTGGTTCCTCGCGCATCTGCCGGCGGGACGCTATGTGGTGGAGATGGCGTATCAGGGGCAGATCAAGCGGCAGAGCGTTTCCGTGCCGCGGGAGGGTCGGCGCGAGGTGACGTTCGGCTTCTGAGGCTTGGCCGGCTGGGCGATCGGTGGCGGCATTGGGGGTTCGGTCGTTTCTGACAGGCGGAAGGGAATTGCCGAGAATGCGCGCTGACCTTGCGTCACTTGTCTCAATTTGACGCAATCCGGATGAATGTGATCGCGAAGTGCTTGAAAAGCTGGCCGGCTGGTCGCTCCATAGGGTAGCGGACTTACTGTTCAGGGCCTGATTCGAAATGACGGTCGACCCATATGCGCCAAGCGCGGCCGACAGTCTGTCGGTCGAGGAGCTCGAGTTCTACGAGCTTCTGTCGGCCTATCGTGTCTCGCTCGGACTGGAGCCGGTTCCGCTCTCCTCCAGCCTCACGCTGACCGCCGGGCGCCACGCGGCGGACACCCTCTACAACATCCTCGCGGGCGAAGGGTTCCAGGACGGGACGGATGCGCATAGCTGGAGCGATGCGCCCTATCCCGCCGATGGCAGCGACCCGGAGGTGATGTGGCGCGCGCCGGAGCGGCTCGGCACGGAATATGCCGGCGCCGGGTTCGAGGCTTTCGAGATCAGTCTCTCGCCGATGGAGCCTGCGCCCGGCTATGCGCCGACGCCGGCGGAGGCGCTGGAGGCGATCCTGTCCTCCGAGGCGCATGCATCCGTGATCGGCAATAGCGGGGCCTGGGAGGGGCTGGAGTTCGCCGCGATGGGGATCGGCATCGAGCGCGACCCCGAGCTCGGCACGGTGCTGCATCTCTGGCTCGGGCTGCAGCCGGACCCGGCGGGCCCGCCGCAAGCGCCGGAGGGTTTTTCGGATTTCAGCGGCCTCGAGCAGCCCGAGGATGCGGGCTTCGGGGCGGAGGATGCGCAAAACGTGGCGCTCCTCTACGAAGTGGCGCTCAACCGGCGCCCGGAGCTCGACGGGCTGAACTACTGGATCGACCAGCACGAAGGCGGCCTTTCGCTCGAGGCGATGGGGGCCTTCTTCACGGGATCTGACGAGTTCATCGCGCGCTTCGGCGAGATCGATGCGCTGAGCGACGGGGCGTATCTGGCGCTGCTCTACGACAATGTGCTCGGGCGCTCCGGCGAGGCGGGCGGGTTGTCCTTCTGGAGCGATCAGCTCGCTGCGGGGCAGAGCCGCGAGAGCGTGCTGGTGGCGTTCGCGCAGAGCCCGGAGAACCGCGCGGCCTCCGATTACGTGCTCGACCTTGCGCAGGACGGGGCCGGGGACTGGGTGTTCGGCTGAGGCTTAGGCGCGAGAGCGCTGTTCGGCCGCTGTGAACCCTGTTTGCGGCCGCTCCCGCCCACGTCAGATTACCCGCCAAAGTAAGAACATGATATGAACACCGACAGACCTCGGGAAAGCGGGGAGAAGAGCGGGCACACTTACCCGGCGTTCACAGATCGTTGCGCAAGATGACGTGGGTGGGAGCGATCGCGGAGGAGAGTCCGTCCGGTCACAAAACCCGCACCTCGCCCAAGCCGGGTCTGTCGCGTCTGCGTGGCGTTTTCTTGACATCGCAGAGACCATGCGCGAGACGCGGGCCCACAATAATCAGGGGAGGCCGCGGGCAATGCGCGCATTCGTTTTTCCGGGACAGGGGGCGCAGAGCGTCGGCATGGGGCGCGATCTCGCGGAGTCTTATCCTGCCGCGCGCGCCGTCTTCGAGGAAGTGGACACGGCGCTCGGCGAGCCCCTCAGCCGGCTGATCTGGGACGGGCCGGCGGAGGATCTGACGCTGACCGCGAATGCGCAGCCCGCCCTCATGGCGACCTCGCTCGCTGCCATGCGGGCGCTGGAGGCGGAGGGCGTGGGCGTGGGTTCTGCGGCCTATGTGGCGGGCCATTCGCTCGGCGAGTATTCGGCGCTTGCGGCGGCCGGCAGCCTAAGCATCGGCGATGCCGCGCGGCTCCTACGCGTGCGCGGACGTGCGATGCAGGAGGCGGTGCCGGTCGGTGTCGGCGCGATGGCGGCCCTGCTCGGCCTCGATCTCGAGGCGGCGCGGGCGGTGGCCGAGGAGGCCGCGGGCACCGAGATCTGCCAGGCCGCGAACGATAACGACCCCGCGCAGGTCGTGGTCTCGGGCCACAAGGCGGCCGTGGAGCGGGCGGTGGAGATCGCCAAGAAGCGCGGCGCCAAGCGCGCCCTACTGCTGCCGGTCTCGGCTCCGTTTCACTGTGCGCTGATGCAGCCGGCGGCCGAGGTGATGGCGACGGCGCTGGCGGAAGTGACGCTGGCCGCGCCCGCGGTGCCGCTTGTGGCGAATGTCCGCGCGGCGGCCGTGACGGACCCGGCAGAGATCCGCGCGCTGCTGGTCGAGCAGGTGACCGGGGCGGTGCGCTGGCGCGAGAGCGTGGCCTGGATGGCCGGCGCGGGCGTGACCGAGCTGGTGGAAGTGGGGGCCGGCAAGGCGCTTTCCGGCATGGCGCGGCGGATCGACCGGAGCCTCGCCACGCAGGCCGTGGGCACCGCCGAGGATGTGCGCCGGCTTGCGGGCGCGAGCGCGGCCTGAGCGCGCGAGAGGGGAACAGGATGTTCGATCTGACGGGCAAGGCGGCGCTGGTGACCGGCGCTTCGGGTGGCATCGGGGCCGATATCGCGCGTGCGCTGCATGCGCAGGGCGCGGCAGTCGGGCTCTCGGGCACGCGGGAGGACCCGCTGAAGGCGCTGGCCGCGGAGCTCGGGGAGCGCGCGCATGTGCTGCCCTGCAATCTCTCCGACGCCGCCGCGGTGGAGGCGCTGCCGAAGGCGGCGGCGGAGGCGATGGGCGGGCTCCATATCCTCGTCAATAATGCGGGCGTGACGCGGGACAACCTCTTCATGCGGATGTCCGACGAGGAGTGGGAGGCGGTGCTGACGGTGAACCTGACCGCAGGTTTCAGGCTCTGCCGTGCTGCACTTCGCGGGCTGATGAAGCAGCGCTGGGGCCGGATCATCGGCATCACCTCGGTGGTGGGTGTCACGGGCAATCCGGGGCAGGGCAACTACGCCGCGGCCAAGGCGGGCATGATCGGCATGTCGAAAAGCCTCGCGGCCGAGGTGGCGAGCCGGGGGATCACGGTGAACTGCATCGCGCCGGGTTTCATCGAGACCGCGATGACGGACAAGCTGACGGACGCACAACGCGAGAAGATCATGGGCGCGA
>JBCBWF010000192.1:0-9075 GCA_039817245.1 Pseudomonadota bacterium
CCGGTGGTCGCGGTGGCCACATAGGCGTCGTGCACCCGCCCGAGCGCGTCGCCCGCCGGGGCCATGACCGCGACGTCGCCGAGCTTGCCGTACATCCCTGTCGCCATCACCGTTGCGGTGCCGAGGACGCCGACCCGCGCCATGCCGCCTGCCGCCAGCGAGGCCTTCAGCGCCACCATCATGTCCACCACCGGCAGGGGCGAGACCGGCGCGAAGGCGTCGATGCAGAAATGTCCGGCGATGGAGGTGACCACCACGCATTCCGCGCCCGCCCGCGCCAGCCGCTCCGTGAGGCGCAGATAGATCGCGGTCTGCGCGGCCTGGTCGTCCGAGCCCAGATGGCCGAGCAGCGTCGGCGCATCCGCATGCACGATGGTCAGCTCCAGATCGCGCCCGGCCGACGCCGCGCGCGCGATGAGCCCGCGATAGTAGAGATCCGTCGCGGCCGGCCCGATGCCGCCGATCAGTCCGATATGCATCGCCGCCTCCCGTCTCCTGCCCCCCGCCCCCGCCCCGGCCCAGGCCCCAGCCCAGGCCCAAGCCTCGGCGCGCCCGCTAGGCCGGCGCCCTGTCCTCGGTCCGGTCCCGCCTGCGGTCCGGTGTGCCGCCCAGCGACCAGTCCAGCGCGGCCGCGCAATGGATATGCGTGGTGTCGAAGACCGGCACGGGCACATTGCCGGCATGGAGCAGCATCCCCACCTCCGTGCAGCCGAGGATCAGGCTGTCCGCCCCCGCCGCCACCAGCCGCCCGGCAATGGCGATATAGGCCGCCTCGCTCTCGGGCGTGGTGATGTCCTTGCAGAGCTCCTCATAGATGATCCGGTGCGTCTGCGCCCGGTCCGCCACATCCGGCACCATGGGCGCGAGACCCGCGACCACGAGCCGGTCGCGATAGAAGGCCTGCTCCATGGTGAAGGCGGTGGCCATCAGGCCGGGCCGGGAGAGGCCCGCGGCGGTGATCGCCGCCGCCGTCGCATCGGCGATATGCAGCATCGGGATGGCGACACCGGCCATCATCGGCTCAGCCAGCTTGTGCATGGTATTGGTGGCGAGCACGATCAGCCCGGCTCCGCCGCGCTCAAGCGCCAGCGCTTCGCGGTTGAGGATCGCGCCGGCGGCCTCCCAGTCTCCCGCCACCTGCAGCGCCTCGATCGCGGCGAAGTCGAGCGAGCGGATGAGGAGCTCCGGCGAATGCAGCCCGCCGAGGCGCGCACATGCGAGATCGCAGAGCGCGCGGTAGTAGATCTGTGTGGAGGCCGCGGACATGCCGCCGAGAATGCCGATGGTCTTCATGGCTCCGCTACTCCGCGCTCAGTCCGCAAAGCTCTGGTCGAACGGGGCGGGCAGGGCGAATTCGTCGCGCACCCGGGCCCGGCCCTCGGCCGACATCTTGCGCGCCGTCTTGGAGACGATGCGCAGTACATGCGCCTCGTCCCGCCCCGCCGCGAAACCGTCGAAGTACCAGCGCAGGAAGACGAAGCAGATCACGTCCTCCAGCATCTGCACCTCGGCGTCGCGCTTCAGCCCCTCCTTGCGCAGCAGGGTGCCGACGCGGGCCTGTTCATCCGCGCTGTAGCCGGCCTCGGCCATGAAGCCGGCGACGCGCTCGGCATGAAAGGCTGCCTGGGCGCGGCGCCAGTCCAGATACCCCTGCCGCCCGTCGGGATAGGCGGTGCGCGCCAGTTTCCAGCGCTCCACATGCTGGCCGCGCGCGGCGATGCACAGCGCCTCGCCGGCCTCGGGCGCGAGCCGTGCGAGCTCCGCCGACATGCGCTGCCCGTAGAGCAACGCGGCCGGCCTGGAGTGTTCTCTGTCATGCTCCGCGTTCGGATCCGCGGCATTGGCGGCATCGATCACGGCGAGAACCTGCTCCAGTCGTTCCATCGCCGCATACCCCCAGTGAGCCGGCCGGTCTTCGCGAATCGCGAGAACTTCAATCTGCGGCCGCGCCCACCCGCGTTATTTTTTGCGCCACTTCGTAAATCTATGGTGAGCGATTGCCCATGCCCAGAGTTATGCGCGATGGATGGCAAATATTCATTATATGTTTTTATCTTGTGGCACAAAATGACGTGGGCGGGAGCGGCCGCAAGGCGTCGCGTCGGGCACAAGCGATCGCCGCCACCGTCTCAGCCGCCTGCGCCCTCCACGCCAACCCGCCAGCCCATCTCGACATGCTCCGCGCGGAAGCTGTGGCCGCCATCATGCAGGCAGAAACGCAGCAGCCGGTCGCCCGCGCCGTGCCGGTCCTCGCAGCGGAGCGCGCCCGCCCCGGCGTCGGCCCCGGCGCCCGCCACGGCCTCGCGCACCGGTCCGAATTCGCCGATGCGCGCATACATCGCCAGCGCCTCCGCCACCGAGCCCTGCCGCGCATCCTCCACCTGCCGTCCCTCCAGCGGCACGATCCGGTCGGCGGTGCCGTGGATGTGGATCACCGTCGCCGCCGGCCCCCCGCAGCGCTCCGGCATCGGCCGCCAGAATGTCCCCGCCATCGGCAGGAAGGCCGCGTAGTCGCCCCCGCGCGCGCAGGCCAGCGTCCAGGTCATCATCGCGCCCGCGGAGAAGCCCGCCACCATCAGGCGTGCCGCGTCGATGGGAAAGCGCGCCAGGACATCGGCGCGCACCCGGTCGAAATAGGCCACCTCGTCGGTGCCCGGCACCACGCCCATCGAGGGCGCGCCCGGCAGCGTCCAGTCGTCGCCCGCCGATTTCACCGCCACGAGCGCCACGCCCAGCCGGTCCGCCATGGCGCCGAGCGCGGCATTGCCCATCGCCCCCGCGGCGCTGCCCTTGTAGCCATGCGCGTAGAGGATCGCACCGACGCGCGCTGCACCGTCATGGCCCGCGGGCATCCGGATACGGTAGTGCCGGTCGCCGAGCACGCAGTCGCTCTCCGGCCCGCAGGCCGCCGCCTGCCGCCCGCTGCCGAGCACGAGCACCCCCACTAGCGCCAAGCCCAGAATTGCGCGCATCTCGTGCCCTCCCCAAGGTCGAATTCAGGGTCTGATTTTGATTTCTTTACCGAGTTAATTGCCCCGCCTTCGCAGCCCCCCGGCGCGCACACCCTACCCAAAGCCGCGCCCCGCGCGATGACGATACGGTGATCCGGCCGCGCACCCTCTGGCCCTCGCCGCGGCAACGGCCGAAATGGCGGGTGCACCCCCCAACGCAGCGGCCGAGGCGCAGCATGTGCGACGATCAGATCCCGGGCGCCACGCCATGAGGCGGACGCTGCCCCTCAACGCCCTGCGCGCCTTCGAGGCGGCCGCGCGGCATATGAGCTTCGCTGCCGCGGCCGATGAACTCTGCGTCACGGCGACCGCGATCTCCCACCAGATCCGACAGCTCGAAGAACAGATCGGCGCCCCGCTCTTCCGACGCCGTCCGCGGCCAATCATGCTCACCGAGGCCGGCGCACGCCTATTGCCGGGGCTGAGCGAGAGCTTCGATGCGATCGAGCGATCTCTGAGTACTATCTCGAAGCCCGAGCGCAGCAGCATCTTGCGCGTTACGAGTACTGTCGCCTTCGCCGGCGGTGTGCTGTTGCCGCGCCTCGATGACTGGGCGCAGGAGAATGGCGATATCGAACTTGAGATCCACGGCTCCGATCATCCGGTCGATCTTCGCAGCGGCGGGGCGGATATTGCCGTGCGTTACGCGAAGCGGCCGTGTGAAACACTGGTCTGGGAGCCGCTCTGCCAGGACCGATACTTCCCCATGGGCGCGCCCGGGAGTTTCGGCACGCGCCCCCGGCCGGTCGCCGACATCCTCGGCACCCCGCTGATCGCTTACCGCTGGAAGAACCCCGATCCCGCCGAGCCGAGTTGGGAGAAATGGCTCGAAATCGCGCGCGCCACCGCAGAGCCGGGCTACTGTCTCTCCGTTGCCCGCCGGCTTCGCATCAGTGAGGAAAGTAACGCCCTCGAGGCGGCACTCTCCGGGAGCGGCCTTATTCTCGCCAGTCACGTCATCACCCGAACGGCACGCGAAGCAGGCCGCCTAGCGATACTCTCTGAGATCAGCCTCGCCGGCCTTCCTTATTGGCTGGTCTACCCGCCCTCCACCAAGACGGACCCGCGTATCGCGCGTTTCCGCGCCTGGCTCGCCCGAATACTCACTGAAGGCACTCTCACGGCCGCTGCCTGAGTTTTTCTCATCTGCATGCTGAGGATTCCCCTTTTGCGCTTCGCGATGCAATGGCCGTAGCCCTGTGGCCGCCGGGCCGGCATCGCAGAGACAATCGAAGAGGATCACACCGCATGTTCCGGATGACCAGAAGCGCCGCCCTCGGCGTCGTCCTATCCACCGCCTTCGCCGTCGCCAGCGTCGCAATCGCCGATATCAAAGGGCCGCAAGAGCATAAAGGCGTCAGCGTGAGCAACCGTGCCGCCCTCGAACTCGGCCCGCAAATCCCCGCGATGGAGGGCTATCAGGTCCGTATCCGAAAAGTTGTCGTGGAGCCGGGTGGCGTCGTCAAGCAGCACGAACACTCGACACGCCCGGGCGCTTACTTCGTGATCCGCGGAGATGGCGTGGCTGAATACCGCGGTGGCAAAAAAAGCATCGTACCTGCCGGTACTGCAGTTCTCGAATCGCAGGATGTCGACCACTGGATCGTCAACGAGGGCAACGAAGCCGAGTTCTTCGTCTTTGATATCGTGCCCGTTGACAACTGATCGACGAAGCGGCGCGGCGCCCGGAGCACCGGGCGTCGCGCGAAGATTGTGCGCTAACCGGCGAGGCCGCGCGCCTCGAGCACCCGCATCACCTCGCGCACCGTCTCCTCCGGCGGATAGCCGTTGCGGAAGAGCCCGGCGATCCCGTCCGGCATCATGAAATACGTGAAGGCCGTGTGGTTCATCAGGTAGGCGTCCGGGTCCTCCGGATCGCGAACCCGCTTGTAGTACACACGGTAAGCATCGGCTGCGGCCTTCAGCTCTTCCTCGCTGCCACGCAGGCCGATCATCCGCGGATGCATCGCCTCCACGAAGTAGCCGAGCTGCTCGGGGGTGTCGCGCTCCGGATCCACGGTCACGAAAACCGGTTTTACCTCAACACCTTGATCGGCGAGCATATCCGTCGCCTCGGCCATGTGCTGAACGTCGAACGGGCACACATCCGGGCAGTAGGTGTAGCCGAAATAGATCAGCGTCGGCCCGTCGATCAGCGTCGCATCGGTGACGCGACGCCCGTCATGCGTCTCCATCGCGAAGGGCCCGCCGAGATCGGATCCCTCGACATTGACCGCGGAGGGGCCGAGGGGGGCGTCCGTGCGGTCGAAGAGCCCCATGGCGAGCCCCGCCGCGGCCGCCACTGCGATCACCGCCACTCCGAGACCCGCGCCGATCATGATGCGTTGCATGGCTTACTCCGTTGACCGCCCACAGCTTTGCAGAAAGGACAGTCGGGCGCTGGATGCAAGGGGCGGCACCCTTCCTTCCCGCGCCGCATTGGGCGATGCTCTCCGCCATGGTGGACGGGCCTGGCAGTTTTCTCTTCGATATGCGCGCGCGGGGCGACTGGGTGCGGCTGCGCACGCTCATCGTCCTGCGCTGGATCGCGGTCATCGGCCAGTCCACCGCGGTGCTCACCGCCAGCACGGCCATGGGCTTCGACCTGCCGCTAAGTCTTTGTGCCGGCCTTATTTCCGCTTCCGTGGCGGTCAATCTCGTCTGCGCGCTCGCCTTTCCCACGGAGACCCGACTGAGCGAGCGGGCGACACTGGCCTGGCTGATCTTCGACCTCGTGCAGATCGTGGCGCTGCTCATGGCGACCGGCGGGATCAACAATCCCTTCGCGCTCCTGGTGCTGGCGCCGATCACGATCTCGGCATCGGCGCTGCGGCTGCAGTCCACGCTCTGGCTCGGCATCACGGCGATGGTGCTGATATCGCTGATGACCACCGTCTACCGCCCGCTGGTGGGGCCGGATGGGGAGGCGCTGGAGCTGCCGGCGGCCTATCGCAGCGGGATCGCGGCGGCGCTGGCCATCGCGGTCACCTTTCTCTCGCTCTATGCCCGGCGCGTGACCGTGGAGAACTACGCCATGAGCCAGGCGCTCTCGGCCACGCAGCTCGCACTCTCGCGCGAGCAGCGGCTGGCGGCGATCGGCGGGATCGCGGCGGCGGCGGCGCATGAACTCGGCACGCCGCTCGCGACGATCAAGCTCACCGCCAAGGAGTTGACGCGGGATCTGGCGGACCGGCCGGAGCTGGCCGAGGACGCGGCCCTCATCCATCAGGAGGCCGAGCGCTGCGGGCGGATCATGGCCGATCTCGCCGTCACGGGCCGGCAGGACACGCATTTCAAGCAGGCCCCCCTCACCGCGCTGATCGAGGAGGCGGCCGCGCCCCATTCCGCGCGCGGCGTGCGTATCGTGTTGCGATTGGACGGAAAATCCGCGGAGGCGCAGGACGATCCGCCGATCGTGCTCCGCCGCCCGGAGCTGATCCATGGCCTGCGCAACCTCATCCAGAACGCGGTCGACTTCGCCGCCAGTACGGTCTGGATCGATGTGGAGCGCGGCGGCGAGCGCCTGGTGGTGAGCATCGCCGATGACGGTCCGGGCTTCGGCGCGGATGTGCTGCCGCGCCTCGGTGAGCCCTTCGTCAGCACCCGCTCGCGCGATGGCCGGCGCGGCAACCCGACCGATGGCTACGAGGGCATGGGCCTTGGCCTCTTCATCGCACGCACGCTGCTGGAGCGCACCGGCGCGGAGCTGCAGTTCCGCAACGCGCCGCGCGGGGCGCGCGAGGCCAACCGCGCGGCGGGCCTGCGCAGCGCCGCCTCGCGCGTCCAGGTGCGCGGGCATGTGCGCGGCGAGCCGCGAAGGCGCGACGCTTCGCCCCGTGTCCCCGCGGCAGCGGTCGGCGGCGCGGCCGGCGTTGCGGCCCCCGTCTCCCTCGAGCCGGAGCCGGACGACCGCGCCCCCGCATCCGCCGCACCGCCGATCGAGCCGACCGGCGCGATCGCCGTAGTGAGCTGGCCGCAGGAGCGTTTTCTGCAGTCGAAGGCGGAGAGCAGGCGTGCCCTCGGCCAGAACGAGCCTGCGAATTCAATACCCTGACTGACGTGCGCGTAAAGTAGCCGCCGCGCGAGGGCCGTCCTGCGTCCGTCCCATATTCGCGGCGATCTTACCGACTTCTTTACCTTCATCCGCCCTGTTTCAGCCTTGAAGCGGGTGTTACGGTGGAGGTGTCACATTGGTTTGATGGATGATGGTGGCTTGACAGGTTTGCTCCTCGGTATCGCGCTGGCGGCGGTCTTCGTCGCGCTCTGCGGATGGCGCTCATCCGTGAGGCTGGAGCGTGCGCTTCGGGCGGAGCGTCAGCGCAGCGCGGACCTGCAGGACGGCGTTGTTCTGCGGTGTCGTGAATACGTCATCTTGGACCTCACCGAGTCGGCGCGCGAGCGCCTCGGCGCGGAGCCGGAGACGAGTATCGCCGATCTGCTGCACGCGCGGCTGGCGGACGGGCGGCAGGAAGCGCTTGCGGCGCTCGGCCAGCTCGTGGAGCACGGCCGCCCGCTCAACATGCTCGTGACGGACCGGGACGGGGCGCCCTGGGAGCTGATCGGCTACCCGCGCGGCGGTGAGATCGTCGTGGTGATGCGCGACGCGGCGCTGATGGCGACCGAGCTCCGGAAGTCGGAAGGCCGCCTGGCCGAGCGCGAGCGCGCGCTGGAGGCCGGCTGGTACGAGCGGCGCACCATCTCCAACCTCCTCGGCAGCGGCAGTGCCATCGCCTGGCAGCGCGGGCAGGACGGGTCGGTGGTCTGGGCCGCCGGCTCCGTGCAGTCGCGCGAGGGCCAGGTGAGCGCCGAGCAGGCCGTGGCCCTCGTCCGCGCGCGCCCTATGGAGATGCTGCCGGACGAGAACGGCGTGGTGCGCTCGCGCATCGAGATCCTGCCGGCGGGCGCCATCGAGCCCCTGCCGCTCCAGGTGATCGAGACCTTCGCGCCGGACAGCACCGCCACCGGCATCGCGACCGACGCGACCGTGGCCGCCCATGCCGAGCGCACGCTCAGCCGGTTCGTGCAGACGATGACCGAGACCTTCGCGCATCTGACCGCGGGCCTCGCGATCTTCGACCGCAACCAGAAGCTCGTGCTGTTCAACCCGGCCTTTGCGCAGATGCTGCAGCTCGACCCGGCCTGGCTCGCCAACCGGCCGACCTTGCGCGACACCATCGACACGCTCCGCGCCAACCGCCGGATCCCGGACAGCCAGGACTTTCACGGCTGGCGCCAGCGGCTGCTCTCGCTCTTCGACAACCCCGAGCGGGTGGAGTTCGACGAGACCTGGCACCTCGCGGATGGCAGCAACATGAAGGTGTTGGCCCGCCCGCACCCCCATGGCTCGCTCGCCTTCGTGTTCGACGACATCTCGGACCGGGTGCGCCTGGAGCAGCGCTATCGCCAGTCGATCGACCTGCAGAAGGCGACGCTGAACCGGCTGGCCGAAGGGCTCGCGGTGTTCGGCACCAACGGCCTCCTGCAATTCGTGAACGACGCCTTCCACGACATCTTCGGCACCGAGCCGAGCATGCTGCGCAGCGACATGCATGCGCGCGATGTGATGCAGCTCTGCGAGGGGCTGACCGTGGAGACGGCGGTCTGGACCCGCATCAACGCCTTCATCACCGCGGACGAGACCCGCGGGCCGTGGTCTGAGCGGGTGACGCTCGGTTCGAGCCGGACGCTGCAGCTCCGCGTCGCCCCGCTGCCCGGCGGCGGCACCATGGCCGTCTTCGCGGATGTGACCGACAGCGAACGCATCGCCCATGCGCTGCATGAGCGCAACGAGGCTCTGGAGGCCGCGGAGGAGATGCGCACGGCCGTGCTCGACCAGATCTCGCACCGCCTGCGCACGCCGCTCAACACGATCTTCGGCTTCGGCCAGCTGCTCACGGATCCGCGCTTCTCCAGGAGCGAGCGCGTGAGCTCCATGGTCTCCGCCAGCGGCGGGTCGCGCGCCGGGTCCTGCACGGCTCCCGGCTGCAGCGAGGCGAGATCGGTGACGTCGTCGATCGTGTCGAGGAGCTGCCCACAGGCCTCGAGGATGCCGGAGGCGTATTCG
>JBCBWF010000275.1:0-6959 GCA_039817245.1 Pseudomonadota bacterium
TCAATGGCTGTTCTACGACCCTCGCAGGCAGCCGCGCCAACCGTCAACACCGAAAGCACGCGCGGGACCGGGCTACGCGGTCACGGCGGCGCGAGTACAACGGCACCCTCAGGCGTCCTCGCCCAGATCGCGCTTGTCCACGATCTTGTCGATCAAACCCCATTCTTGAGCCTGTTCCGGGGTCATGAAGCGGTCCCGGTCCAGGGCATTCTCCACCGTGTCATAATCCTGACCGGTGTGATGCACGTAAATCTCGTTGAGCCGCTTCTTCAGCGACAGAACCTCGCGCGCATGGATCTCGATATCCGAGGCCTGGCCCTGGAAGCCGCCCGAGGGCTGGTGGACCATGATGCGGCTGTTGGGCAGCGAGAAGCGCATGTCCTTGGCGCCGGCGGCCAGCAGCAGCGAGCCCATGGAGGCCGCCTGCCCGATGCAGAGCGTGCTCACCGGCGGGCGGATATACTGCATGGTGTCGTAGATCGAGAGCCCCGAGGTCACCACGCCGCCCGGGCTGTTGATGTACATCGCGATCTCTTTCTTGGGGTTTTCGGCCTCCAGAAAGAGAAGCTGCGCGACCATCAGGGTCGACATCCCGTCATGCACCGGGCCCGAGACGAACATGATCCGCTCCTTCAGGAGGCGCGAATAGATGTCGTAGGAGCGCTCGCCGCGCGAGGTCTGCTCGACCACGATGGGCACGAGCGTGTTCATATAGGTGTCGATCGGATCGCGCATCGTTTCCTGCCTCAGATGTCCGTCGCTCCGGGCGCATCATATCGGGCGCGCGCCCGCCTCCCTCATAGTCGTAGTGGCTGCCTGCGGCCGCTACAAGCTGGCGCGCAGGACAAACCTGTCCCGCTGCTGGCTTCTGCCCGGTCTGGAACGCAACACCGCATAACGGAACACGCACCTGTCCCGCATCGGACGCCCGAGGCTGGCGTCAGTCGCTGTCGAGGCTCTCCAGCTCCTGCTGGAGCTCTTCCTTCGACACCGGCACCTCGGTCACCTGCGCCTTCTCGAGGATTCGGTCGATGACCTTGTCCTCGAAAATGGGAGCCCGAATCTGCTCCATCATGCCGCGATTCTGCTTTACGAATTCGAAGAATTGCCGCTCCTGGCCCGGATATTGGCGCGCCTGCTGCATGATCGCCTGGCCGAGCTCCTGCTCTTCCACCGTCACGCTCTCGCGCAGGCCCACCTCGGCCAGCAGCAGCCCCAGGCGCACGCGGCGCGCGGCCAGCTTCTGGTGGTCCTCGGTCGGCTCGATCTCCGGGCGCGCCTCGTCGCTCGGCGCCTCCGGGTTATCCTCGTGCCAGAGCTGCTGGGCGACCGACTTGGCCTCCTGCTCCACCAGCGACGGCGGCAGCTCGAAATCGACCAGCTCGTCCAGCTTGTCGAGCAGGCGTCGCTTCACCAGCGTGCGCGACGCACCGGAGAATTCCTCCTGGATCCGCTCGCGGATCTGGCCCTTCAGGTCATCGAGGCTCTCGGCGCCGTAGCGCGTGGCTAGCGCCTCGTCGATCTCCGCCGGCTTCGGCCCGCGCACTTCCTTCACGGTCACGTCGAAGACCGCATCGGCCCCCGCCAGATGGGCCGCCGCGTATTCCTCCGGGAAGCTCACCTCAACGGCCTTCTCGGCGCCCGCCTCCAGGCCCACGAGCTGCTCCTCGAAGCCGGGGATGAACTGGTTCGAGCCGAGCACCAGCGGATAATCCTCCGCCGCCCCGCCCTCGAAGGGCTCGTCCGCCACCTTGCCGACGAAATCGATGACCACCTGGTCGCCGTCCTCGGCCGCGCCCTCCTTGGCCTCGTAGTCCGTCGAGCCCTCCGCCAGCTTGCCGAGCGCTTCCTCGACGGAGGCGTCGTCCACCTCCACCACCTTGCGCTCCACGCTCACGCCGGAGAAATCGATCGGCGGCACATCGGGCAGACAGTCATATTTCAGCTCGACCGTCAGATCGTCGCCCTCGTCGAAGCTCTCGTTGGCGACATTCACGTCCGGCTGGCCGGCGGGGCGATGGCCGGTCTGCTCCAGATGGGTGCGCAGGGTCTCCTCGACCGTCTCCTGCACCACCTCGCCCAGCACCGACTTGCCGAACATCTTCTTCAAGAGCGGCATCGGCGCCTTGCCCTTTCGGAAGCCCTTCATCTGGAAGTCGGCGCGCACGGTCTCGAGCTTGGCGTTCGTCTTTTCCTCGAGCGCGCTCGCGGCCACGACGATCGAATACTCGCGCCGCAACCCCTCCGACTTCGTTTCCGTCACCTGCATCGCCTGACCTTCGCCTTCATTGCGCCCGCCCTGTTCATGGCGTGTCGTGCCCCCTGCCGTACATCGCCCGCCCGCCGCGCGGGAGCCGATGGTGCGGGCGGAGGGACTTGAACCCCCACGCCTTGCGGCACGAGAACCTAAATCTCGCGTGTCTACCAGTTCCACCACGCCCGCATACCCCCGCGCAGGGGGGTGCTCGGCCCGATGGCCTGCCGGTTCCCCCACGCGGCAGGAATGGCCGGGCACTAGAGCAAATCCGACAGCGTCACAACCCCAGATCGCGGAACACGCCCGGCAGCGCGTCGGGCAGATCCTCGGCGATAAGACCCGGCCCGAATCGGCGCGCCGCGGCCGCGTGGAGCCACGCACCGGTCGCTGCGGCATCGAGCGGCGCGAGCCCGCGCGCCAGAAGTCCGGTAATGAAGCCCGCCAGCACATCGCCGGAGCCGGCCGTGGCGAGCCAGGGGGCCGCGGTCTCGTAGGCCGCCGCTGCGATCACCGCGCGCCCGTCCGGTGCCGCGACCACCGTGTCCGCGCCCTTGAAGAGCACAGTGCACCCCGCCCGCGCCGCCGCCTCGCGCGCGGCATCGAGCTTCGAATAGGCCGGCCCCGCCGCCGCCGGCGCATCGAGCCGCGCCAGCAGGTCCGGAAAGAGCCGCCCGAACTCGCCCTCATGCGGCGTCAGAACGCAGCCCGCATGGGTCCGCGCAAAGAGCGCATCAGGGTCGTCCCGATAGGCGCTGAGCGCATCGGCATCGAGGACCACCGCCGGCCCCGCGTCCGCCCCGCGCGCCAGGAGCGCCGCCACGAAAGCCTCCAGCCGCTCGCCGAACCCGAAGCCCGGGCCGATGCAGACCGCACGCAACTTGCGCGCCGCGATCTCCGCCTCCAGCGCCTCGACATCCGCCACGGGCGCGAGCATCACCGCATCGAGCCGGCAGGCATTCTCGATCAGCGCCCCTGCAGGGCAGCCGAGCGTGACCAGCCCCGCCCCCACCCTCAGCGCCCCGCGCGCGGCGAGCCGGGCGGCCCCGCCGCGCCCCACCCCTCCGGCGAGCACGAGCGCATGGCCGTGGTCATACTTATGCGCCCCCGCTCCCTTGCCGAGCGCGGCGCGCGCCTCCGGCGCGTCCTCCGCCAGCCGTGCGAGCGCCGCCGCCGGCCCCGCCGCGGCGCCGAGCCCGATATCGACGACCCGCAGCGCCCCGCAGCAATCCGGCCCGTCCGCGAGGTAATGCCCGATCCGCGGCCACTGGAAGGTCACGGTCAGATCCGCCTCCGGCCGGTGCACCACCTCCGCGCCGAGCACCCGGCCGCTGTCGAGGCAGAGCCCCGAGGGCGCATCCACCGCCACGATCAGCCCGGGATCGATCTCGCGAAAGAGCCCGTTCACCACCGCCTCGCGCAGATCGCCGGAGAGCGGGCGCGAGAGCCCGCCGCCGAACAGCGCATCCACCGTCACCGCCGGCGCCTCGGGCAGCGCCAGCTGGCCCTCCAGCGGATGCACGCTGCCGAGCGTGCGCCAGCGCAGCATATTGGCCATCGCATCGGGCGGCAGCCGGTCCGGGTCGCCATAAAGATAGAGATCGATCCCCCAGCCGCGCTCGCGCAGGAGCCGCGCGATCACGAACCCGTCCCCGCCATTGTTGCCGGGCCCACAGAGCACCACCGCGCGCCGCGCGCCCTCCGCCAGGGCGGGGCTCCAGTCGAGCATCGCCGCCACCACGCCCGCGCCGGCGCGCTCCATCAGCTCGATGCCGGTCACCCGGCCCGCCGCCATCGCGGCCTCCTCGATGGCGCGCATCTGCCCGGCCGTCAGCACTTCGGTCATCGCCGCCCCATTCCTTTGTTTTGCGCGCCCGACGCTACAGCCGCCCTCCGGCGCTGGCGAGCGTTCCGAATGACCACTGCTTCCGCCCACCAGACAGGCAATTGCACAAAATACGTGCACCAAAACGCATGCTCTGCGACGTTCCTCCCGCGTGAAACCGCCGCAACCGCCTGCCGCCCGGCACCCCGGACATCTGGCACGCGATCTGCATCAGGCGTGCGGCAAACAGAGGAAGTCGGCGCGCAGCCAGAAAACGGCCGCAACCGATCCATCCTCGGAGCCATTGGAGGAGAACAGGCAGTGAAAAAGGTCGAGGCAGTGATCAAACCCTTCAAGCTCGACGAGGTGAAGGAGGCGCTGCAGGAGATCGGCATCCAGGGCCTGTCCGTGCTCGAAGCCAAGGGTTTCGGCCGCCAGAAAGGCCATACGGAACTCTATCGCGGCGCGGAATATGTCGTGGATTTCCTCCCGAAGGTGAAGATCGAGCTTGTCGTGGCCGACGACCAGCTCGACGCGGTGCTCGACGCCATCGTCGGCGCCGCCAAGACCGGCAAGATCGGGGACGGGAAGATCTTCGTCTCCTCCGTCGAACACGCCGTCCGCATCCGCACCGGCGAGAGCGGACCGGACGCGCTCTGAGCAACCCGGCGGCCGCAGTTGCGCGCCGCGCCAGCCTTTTCCCCGGGCCCGCCCCGGATCCAACTCGAACCACCACCACAAGCGAAAGAGACCCAGCATGACCACAGCAGCCGACCTCGTGAAGCGCCTCAAGGACGAGGAAATCGCCTATGTCGACCTGCGCTTCACCGATCCGCGGGGCAAGCTCCAGCACGTCACCGCGCTTTCCGACATCGTCGACGAGGACTGGTTCGGCGAAGGCTGGATGTTCGACGGCTCCTCGATCGCCGGCTGGAAGTCGATCGACAAGTCGGACATGAAGCTCATGCCGGACCTCTCCAGCGCCATGGTCGATCCGTTCTATGCGGAGAAGACCATGTCGCTCTTCTGCACCGTGGTGGAGCCGGACACCGGCGAGCTCTACGAGCGCGACCCGCGCGCCTCCGCTGTGAAGGCCGAGAAGTACCTCAAGGACTGCGGCGTCGGCGACGTCTCCTACTGGGGGCCGGAGGCCGAGTTCTTCCTGTTCGACGACGTGCGCTTCAAGGTCGACATCAACAAGGTCGCCTACGAGGTCGACGCGCAGGACGCCTCCTGGAACTCCGACGCCGAGTACGAGAGCGGCAATATGGGCCATCGCCCGGGCGTGAAGGGCGGCTACTTCCCGGTCGGCCCCGTCGATGCCGGCCAGGACATCCGCTCCGAGATGCTCAGCACGATGAAGCGCTGCGGCATGAACGTGGACAAGCACCACCACGAGGTGGCGTCCTGCCAGCATGAGCTCGGCCTCATCTTCGGCTCGCTCACCTACCAGGCCGACATGCTGCAGATGTACAAGTACATCATCCACAACGTGGCACACGCCTACGGCAAGTCCGCCACCTTCATGCCGAAGCCGATCAAGGGCGATAACGGCACGGGCATGCACGTCAACCAGTCGATCTGGAAGGACGGCAAGCCGCTCTTCGCCGGCACCGGCTACGCCGATCTGTCGGACGAGGCGCTCTACTACATCGGCGGCATCCTGAAGCACGCGAAGGCGCTCAACGCCTTCACCAACCCGGGCACCAACTCCTACAAGCGCCTGATCCCGGGCTTCGAGGCGCCGGTGCTCCTCGCCTACTCCGCGCGCAACCGCTCCGCCTCGGTGCGTATCCCGTGGACCGAGAGCCCGAAGGCCAAGCGCATCGAGACCCGCTTCCCGGATCCGTCCTGCAACCCCTATCTGGCCTTCTCGGCGCTGCTGATGGCCGGCATCGACGGGATCCAGAACAAGATCCATCCGGGCGAGGCCGCGGACAAGGACCTCTACGACCTGCCGCCCGAGGAGCTCGCCGGCATCCCGACCGTCTGCGGCTCGCTGCGCGAAGCCATCGGCGCGCTCGAGGCCGACCACGAGTTCCTGCTCAAGGGCGACGTCTTCACCAAGGACCAGCTCGAGGGCTACATGGATCTGAAGTGGGAGGAGGTCTACAACTACGAGCACACCCCCCACCCGGTCGAGTTCGAGATGTACTACAGCTGCTGATCCCTATCGCGCAGTCAGGCGGGGCCCGTTTCGGGCCCCGTTTCACTTCGGCATCAGCGCCCTCTCGCGCTCAGTCGACCTCGTGCAGGAGGACCAGCAGTGCTGCCAGCGTCGCGCCGACGCCGAGCCAGACCGGGGCCGCCACCCACTCTCCCGCCACCAGCCCCTCCCAGACGATCACGAAGGCCGGCACCAGGTAGCCATAGGCCATCACCTTGCCCGCCGGCAGGCGCAGCGTGGCGTAGCGCATGAGCAGGAACGTCACCGCCGTCGCCACCAGCCCGAGATAGAGGATGGTGCCCCAGACAAATCCGGGCACCGCCCCCCAATCTGCCGCCACCGCCGTGCGCCCGCCCCAGAGCAGCGTGGTCGCGAACCCGCCGAGCAGCACGCCGAAGGCGAAGACCAGCGCCGGCTCACCGCGCGAAAGCTTCCGCAGCACCGGCGTGTAGAGCGCATGGCTCGCGCAGCCGAGCACGAAGAGCCACTCCCCGGGGCCGAGATCGAAGGCCAGGATCGCCGCGGGATCGGCGCGAAACACCACCCAGACCGCGCCCGCCCCCCCGATCACCAGCGCCAGCAGCGCCCCGGGCGAGGTCCGCTGCCCCAGCAGGAGCCAGCCGAACCCGGCGGACATCAGCGGAATGAGCGTGAAGATCGCCGCGACCGAGACCGCATCCGTCAGCCGCAGCGCCTCGAACATCAGGACGAAA
>JBCBWF010000547.1:0-2851 GCA_039817245.1 Pseudomonadota bacterium
CCGAGCCGGAAACCGAGACCGGTGGAGTTCACCACACCGACCACGATGCCGATGGCCGCGCAGACCGCGCCCACCGCGAGCGCATATTTCACGCCCATCACGCAGGCATCGGCCACGTCGCGCAGCCCGATCCGGTGCATCGGGTTCAGAAACCCGATCACCAGCGCCGAGGTGATCCCCCAGAAGGCGGCCATATGCGGTGAATACCCCGAGAAGAGCACATAGATCAGCACCACCAGCGGCACCGCCGTCGGCCAGCCGCGCTTCAGCACCGTCAGGAGCTTCGGGATCTCCTCGACCGGCATGCCCTTCAGCCCGAGCCTGCGCGCCTGGAAATGCACGATGGAGAGCACCCCGATATAGTGCATCAGCGCCGGCACCAGCGCCGCCAGCACCACGGTCGTGTAGGGCACCTCCAGGAACTCCGCCATCACGAAGGCCGCGGCCCCCATGATCGGCGGCGTGATCTGCCCGCCGGCACTGGAGGCCGCCTCCACCCCGCCCGCGAGATGCCCCGGATAGCCCATCCGCTTCATGTTGGGGATCGTCAGCGAGCCCGTGGACACCGTATTCGCGATCGACGAGCCCGAGATTGTCCCGAAAAACGCCGAGGACACGACGCTGACCTTCGCGAGCCCGCCCGTATAGCGCCCCGCCGCCACCGCCGCGATATCGACGAAGAACTGCCCCAGCCCCATCCGCTGCGCCAGCACGCCGAACAGAACGAAGTGGAACACCACGGTCGACACGATCCAGAGCGTGACCCCGAAGATCCCCTCCGCCGGGAAATACATGTTGTTGATGTATTGCGACCAGCTGATCCCGGGATGCATCAGGATCTGCAGCGGCATATAGGGTCCGAACACCGCATAGACGGTGAAGATGAGGATGATGATCGGGACCACGATCCCCAGCGTCCGCCGCACCGCCTCCAGCAGCACGACGATCAGGATCGTCCCGAACACGATATCGATGGTCGCCGGGTTCCCCTGCCGCATCACCTGCTCGGGCAGCACGAAGCGCTGGCCGAGAAACTCGAAGCGGATCTCGTACCAGGTGACCCCGATATAGAGCGCCCCCGCGATCCCAAGCCCGATGAAGAGCCAGTCCCAGAGGGGCACATTGGCAAAGCGCCACCAGTCGCCGGGCCGCATCTCGTCGGCTCCCTTCCGGAACGCCGGAAAGCCGATGAAGACCAGGATGATGACGCCCGACATATGCCAGCCCATATGCCAGTAATCCACCGGCACGCCGAGCCCCGCGGTGATGTAGTGATAGGCCGCAAACGCAATCGAGAAGAGATAGACGAAGACACCAAGCCAGGGCGCGATCGCCCGCGTCTGCAGCGCCGTGTCATACTTGCGCTCGAGGTCTTCGGCTTTCTTGACGTCGTATTCGGCCATGGCGGGTCCTTACGGAACGGGGGTGGGCTTTCGGACGCGGTGGCCGAACGCAACACGAGGGCACGCCGCCGCAGCGACGCCCCCTCGCATCAGGGATCGGGCCGGCTTACTTCAGCAGCCCGGCTTCCTTGTAGAACTTCTCCGCACCCGGGTGCAGCGGGATCAGAACGCCCTTCAGCGCCGTCTCCTTGGTGATCGCCTTGCCCTTCGCATGGCCCTTGTCCAGGAGCTTGCGGGTGTTGTCGTTCCAGAGCGCCTTGGTGATCTCGTAGACGAGCTCTTCCGGCTGATCGGCCGAGGTGATGAGCTGGCCGTTCACCGCCACGGTCGGGACGTCATAGGTGATGTTCTCGTAGGTGCCGGCCGGGATCATGCTCTCCACATAGTAGGGGATGATCTTGTTGATCTCGGCGCGCTCTTCGTCGGAGAAGGTGTAGAGTTCGAAGCCCTTGGTGGAGCCGAGCTGGATCAGCGCCGCAAAGGGCGTGCCGCCCGCATAGAAGAACGCGTCGAGCTGGCCGTCGGCAAGGCGCTGCGTGCTCTGCGCGAGGCCGAGCTCGTACTCGTCCGCCTTGATGCCGTAATGCTCCAGGATCATGCGCACCGAGACCTGGGTGCCCGACCCCGCGGCGGCGACGCCCACGCGCTTACCCTCGAGATCCTTCAGGCTCGAGATCGACTCGCCCTTCGGCGTCACGAGATGCATGTCCTCGGGGTAGAGGTTGGCGATCACGCGGATCTTCTGCTTGGGGTTGCCGTCGAACTTGCCCTGGCCCTCATAGCCCTGGGTGACGGACTGGGCGCCGGCGAGGCCCGCATCGAGCTGGCCCGCCTCGATCGCGTTCACATTGGCCACCGAGGCGTTGGTGGAGACGGCGATGGCCACCAGGCCCGGCACGCCGCAGGAGCCGCCCTTGTCGCAGGGGCGCGAGCCCGGCGGGTTCGAGATGGCGTTGGCGATGAGCCCGCCGATCGGGAAGTAGGTGCCGCCGGCGCCGCCGGTGCCGATGCGCCAGAACTTCATGTCCTGCGCGCCGGCGGACGCGACGAGCCCGAGGCCGATGAGCGCGGCCGCGACCGGCGCTGCGAGATGTTTCAGCCGAAGCGTCATGAGGGTGATCTCCTTGTCGTTCCTGTTCTTGTACGTTCTTGTGCGGTCGCGCCGCGCGGCGGCGGCAGGCGACGCCTTCACGCTGCCCCAGAAGGCCCGTGCCGGCAACCTTCGCATGAGCGCGCAGGGTGCCTCTGCGGCAGGCAGTCCGCGTGCCGCAGTGCACAAGGATGCGCGGCGCTGCGGCATGAGGCGCTGGACGGGCGCGGCCAGGGGGCGTCTGATAGCGGTGCTGGCGGCGCTGGTGCCGGCGCTGATGCACTATATCGGGGTGCTCTCCATCGTGCATTTCCAGGCGCGCAGGCTCGGGCTGAAGGGCATGCCGGTCGAGGAGATC
>JBCBWF010000268.1:0-7114 GCA_039817245.1 Pseudomonadota bacterium
CTCACCACCGCCCCGCGGCCGCTGCGCGAATGGATCGCGCTGCAGTTGCGCCAGGGCGCGGAGGGGCGGATCGCCGCAGGGCGCGCCGGGATCCAGGTCCTCGCCTGCACCGTCGGCCTTTCCTGGACACTGGCCGCCGGCGCGCTCTGGGCCCTCGGCACCGGCCTCGTCGCCGTGTTTCCCCATATGGGAGAAGGACTTCTGCGCCTCTTCGAAGGCTTCGCCCGCCTGATCGGCGCGCTCGGCTGAGCCGCGCACCTCCACCCCGCCGAAACCTTCTCCGGCGTATAACCGCTGCGGGGGCGCCCGGCGGCGCCAGGCGGAAGAGGGAGCGCAGCGCATGACCGAGGGACCGGTCCTCTACGGCGTTGACGAATCGATCTACGTGCGCACCGTGCGCATCGTGCTCGCTGAAAAAAGCGTGCCACATCATAGAGTTCCGGTGAGCCTGGGCGAAAGCGTGCTGCGCCTGCCCGAGCACCTGACACGCCATCCCTTCGGCGGCGTGCCGGTGATGGATATCGACGGGTTGCGGCTTATGGAGACCATGGCCATCTGCCGCTATATCGCGGAGACCCGGTCCGGCCCGTCGCTGATACCGGACAATGCGGAGGACCGCGCGCGCATGAACATGGCCATCGGCCTGCTGGACACCTACGGGGCGGAGACGCTGATCACCGCGGGCCTCACCCATCCCGACGCGGGGGCCGCGGCGGATCCCGCAGGCTATCAGCGCGCGCTGGCGGAGGGGGGGATGCTGCTGCAATGCGTGATGGAGGCGCGCGACGGCGGGGCCTGGCTCGCGGGCAGCCATCTCAGCCTGGCGGACTGTCTGCTGGCCGCCGTCATCTCCCATGTCTCGCCCACGCCCGCATATCGCAAGCTGTTGGCGGTAAAGGGTGTTTCGGACTGGTGGGCCGCGGTCAGCGCGCGCCAGAGCCTGCGCCTGACGGAGCCGGACCGCGAGGCGCTCCCGCATGGCGACGGCATCGCGGAGGCGGGATGACAGCGCGCGCCGGTCCGCCAGCCGAGACGGACCGGCGATGAGATATCTGACCGCCAACGACCGCCCCGGCGCCCATGCGGCCTCCTGGTACGCGGCCACCGCGGGCCCGGTGCCGGAGCACCCCCCGCTCGCCGGCGAGACGCGCGCGGATGTCTGCGTGGTCGGCGGCGGCTATGCCGGGCTCTCCGCCGCGCTGCATCTCGCCGAACGCGGCTACGACGTGGTGCTGCTGGAGGCCAACCGCGTCGGCTGGGGCGCCTCGGGGCGCAATGGCGGGCAGGTCGGCGTCGGCCCGCGGGCGGATATGGACGCCTATGAGCGGCTGGCCGGGCGGGAGGATGCGCGCAAGATCTGGGAGATGGGGCTGGAGGCGAACCGGCTCCTCCGCGCCCTCGTGGCGCGCCACGGGATCGATTGCGACCTCGCCGGGGAGGGCCTCGAGGTCGCCTGGCGCGCGGGCGAGACCGCCGAATTTGCCGATTATGCCGAGCACATGGCCACCGCCTATGGCTACGACCGGATCGCGCCGCTCGACCGCGCCGGGGTGGAGGCGCGCCTGGCCACCACGCGCTACCATGGCGGCGCGATCTGGCGCGACGGCGGGCATCTGCACCCGCTGCGCTACGCCCTCGGCCTCGCCGCGGCCGCGGCCCGCGCCGGTGTCCGCATCCACGAGCAAACCCCTGTCCGCACAGCGAAACCCGGCCGGGTGAGCAGCGACGGGGGCCATGTCTCCGCCCCGCATATCGTGCTCGCCATGAACGGCTATCTCGACGGGCTCGTCCCCGCCGTCGCCCGCCGCTCCATGCCGATCAACAACTTCATCATCGCCACCGAACCCATGGGCGCCGCGCGCGCGGCCGCCCTGATGCAGGGCTCCTTCGCGGTGTCGGACACCAAATTCGTGCTCGATTACTACCGCATGACCCCCGATCACCGCCTGCTCTGGGGCGGGGGGGAGAGCTACGGGGCGCGCTTTCCGCGGGACATCGCGGGCCTCGTCCGCCCCAAGATGCTCGCGGTCTTCCCCCAGCTCGCCGATCTCGCGATCACCCATGCCTGGGGCGGCACGCTCGCGATCACCCTCACCCGGTTTCCCGCCTTTCAGCGGCTGCAGGGGGGCATGCTCGCGCTCTCCGGCTGGTCCGGCTCGGGCGTGCATATGGCGAGCTTCGGCGGGCTCATCGCGGCCGAGGCCATCGCCGGGCAGGCGGAGCGGTGGGATGTGCTCGCGCGCATGCCGGCGCCGCCCTTCCCGGGCGGCGCGTGGTTCCGGGCCCCGCTGCTCGCGCTGGCCATGACCTGGTACGGGCTGCGCGACCGGCTCTGAGCCGGCCGTCCAGCCGCAGCGCGATCAGCTCTCGGCGCCGCGCTCATAGGCGAAGACCGCCTTGTTCATCTGCACCAGGATCAGGTTGTTCTGCCAGGCCACATCCTCGATCCCGGCCTGCGAGGGCGCCTGTCCCGCCGCCACGGCCACCAGCGCCGGGCGGATCTGGGCCCAGATCTTGGCCACGAACTGCAGCTCGGAGAGCACTTCGGGATCGCTCTCGGCCGGCAGCCCGAACGCCGCGAAGCCCTCGATCAGCGCCGTCTGCGAGTCGTCGAAGAGCTTCACCGCCTCGGCCAGCGCCGCGCGATGCTTCTCCGCCTCATGGCCGAGCGCGATCAGGCAGAAATCCTTGGCGATCCGCTGCGAGAGCACACGCTGGCGCCCCGCGATCGAGAGCCGCAGCGAGGTGGAGAGCGCGAACTGCTGGCCCGCGCCGTAAGCGCGCTCCGAGCGCACCGCCGCGGCCTGGGTCTCCAGGCTCACCGCCTCGCCGGTATGGAGCAGGCTGCCGAGCACCGCCTCCGAGATGCTCCCGTCCTCCGGCACCGCGTTGACCATCGAGGTCCAGGCGGTCGCCGTCCGGTCCACCCGGTCGAGGCCGAGCAGCAGGCTCTGTCTGGTCTCCGGCAGCAGGCCGAGCGCCGAATTGCCCTCGCGCAGCCCCACCCGGGTGCGCTCGAAGAGCTCATGCGCACCGCGCAGATAGCGCGCCTGCGCCTGCGGGTGGATGCCGAGCGCCGCGAAGCAGGCTGCCTTCGACACCTGCTGCGCCAGCATGGTCTGCAGGGCCGAGAGGTTGACGTTGCGCTTCGCCGCGGCGGCATCGCCTTCGGCCTGCGCGGGCAACGCAGCCACGAGACCGAGGACACTGCCCAGCATCATGCTGCAAAGCGACCGACGGGACGGGACAAATCTGTGCATGGCATACTCCAAGAGAGGGTTAACACCTCTGGGTTGGAGAGCATTTGCGTGTAGAATGAGGCAGTTAGCGCAGTGCAAAGCCGCTATGCGGCTGTCAATTTTCCACCGGCGGATCGAGGCCCGCGAAAGGTCTTTAACCAAGGTTCAGATTCTGTCGCGTTTTGCCCTGGCGCTTTGCGATTGCTGCGCCGGAGCCTTTCGAATCGTCCGCATCGGTCGGGTCTTATCCCTCGGAGTGACGCGCCCGGTCCCTGTCCCAAATGGGTACTTTGTGCACGGCGCACAATCGCCGGGCGAAGCCCGCCTGACGCAGTCGCCTCATGGGACATCTGACGCCACGTCGCGGCCGGAAGTCGCGCGCACCCCGCCGAGGGATGCGTGCCTCTCGCGAATCATGAACGGCGCCGCATCGGCCGCGCCGCGCGGGCTTTCTCAGCTCGCGTGCTCCATCGCCTGCACCGCCGCATGCGCGCGCTTCAGGAGCAGATCCGCCTGGCTGGAGACCGCCTCGAGCGACGCGTCCGTCGGCGCCACACCGCCGGCCACAGCGCTCAGCATCTCCTGGAGCGACTGCCACGCCTTCATCGACGCCGCCAGCGCCTCCACCACAGTGGGATCGCTCGGCACCGGCACCTTCGCGTTGGCATCGCCGTTCATCAGCATGCGCTGGCGCTTGTCGAAGAGCGCGATGCTCTGCGCCAGCGCGAAGCGGTTCTCGTCCGGCGCAATGCCGGCAGCGATCAGGCAATACTCCTTCGCCATGCGCTGGCTCAGCATGCGCTGCGCACCGGCATAGTTGATGGCGCGCGCATCGTCCCGGATCCCGGCCTTCGCGCCGTAAGTGCGCTCCATGCGGCCCACGGCCTTGTTCATGGTGGCGAGCACCGGAATGTTCGTCTGGGCGATGGTCACAAGCTGCGTCTGCTTGATTTCCTTGCCCTTCGTAACCGGTTTCATAGCCGCGTTATAAGGCGCCCATTCCTTCTGCACCGCCTCCAGAAAGCGCAGCACCGCCGAGGATTTCTCCGGCATCAGCCGCAGTTCCGGATCGCCGAAGCGCAGCGCGAAATGCGTGCGGGTAAAGAGCGTATAGGCCTTCTTCAGCGCCTCTTCCTGCGCTGCACGGTCCGCCTGGTTGAAGACCATGCAGGCGGTCTTGGCCATGCGCTGGCTCAGCATGCGCTGGCGCCCGGCCAGGTTGATCTTCGCCTTCACCGTCTCTTCGGTCTCGAACGCAATGCTCGGCGTCGCATAGACGCTGCCCGCGGCCAGGATCATGGCCGCCACCGCCCGCGCCGCACCCCGGCATCCGATAGTCGCCGTCTTCAACATAGCCCATTCCTCACTCAATGCGCCCGAGGCGCCAAACTACTGCATGCTGCAGGGCGTCTCCTCGCACATGCAGCACGTTGAACGAGTTAAGCAGCGAAGCCCTCTGCATCCCATCCAGTGGAATGACCCTTTAACCTGCCTGGGGCAAAACCGCGGCGATTTGGCGGTAGGAACGTGATCTGCGCACAGACTCCGGGCAGATGCCTGAAATTACTGCACATTTTTGAGGAATTAATTTCCGAATGTCTGGATACGTTATTAAAAAGGTTAACGTGCCAATTTGGGAGCCGGCCTCGCCTCCGGCTCCCCGTCGTACCGAAACGGCTCAGCTCTCCGCCGCGTAGAGCCCCACGGCCGTGTCGGAGGCATCGAGCAGCGTGCCCGTGAGATCCGGCAGTCCCGCCAGCATCTCCCGCTCCACCGCGCCACCAGCGAGAATCGGGTCAAGCACCGTGCGCATCTCCGCCCAGCGCGCAGCAACCACGCCGAACTGCGCCTTCAGCGCGTCCGTCTTGGGTGCCTGGATGCCGAGCATCGGCATGCCGTTGCTGAGTGCGCTCAGCGAGTTGTCGAAGAGCGTCACCGTTTCGGCCAGCGCCGCGCGGCTCGCCTCTTCGTCATAGCCCGCCACGATCATGCAGAGCTGCTTGGCCATCTGCTGCGAGAGCGTGCGCTGACGCCCCGCGATGTTGACCTGCACGGCGATGTGCAGCGGCACATCCCTGCCGCCATAGGCGCGCTGGATCAGCCCCACCGTGCGGTCCATCTCGCCCAGAACCTCGAGATCGTGAGCGAGGATCGCGTCGAGATCCGCACGCGCAACAGTACCGGTCTCGATCGGGCCGGCCAGCGCTTCGCTATAGGGGAACCACTTCTGCTTCACCTTCGCGAGTGCTGCCAGCACCGCGTCGTCGGTCTCGCGCTGAAGCCCGAGTTCGGGGTCGCCGAAGCGCAGACCCAGCAGTACCTTCTCGAACTGCTCGCGGTCTTTGCGCATCTCCGCCACATGGCGCTCGGGCTCGATGCCGAGATGCACGAAGCACGCGGCCTTCGCGGCCTGCTCGATCAGGGTGCGTTCACGCCCGGCCAGGTTAATCCGCCGCTCGGATGCCTGCGCCACATCCGAAACCGAAAAAGCAAACATCGGGGCAATCGCTACAGAGCCGGTAACAACACTCCCGGCCAGCATCATTCTACGGGTTAGCATAATCTTTCTCCCTCTCCAGCGGAGTGCCTTTAGGGAGGTTATACGCAGAGAATTGCGGGCGGAATTTGACAATATCCGCCCGCAACTTAGCCTTATGCGTTTACCATTTGTTAATACTCTCGCTCTGTGGAATTATTTGCGCAAAGACTACTCAGCAGCGGCCTTGGCAGCGGTCAGGCTTTGCCAGACCCGTTGCGGCGTCATCGGCATGTCGACCTGGCGGATGCCCTGCTCCCAGAGCGCGTCGAGCACCGCATTCGTAACCGCGGCCAGCGCGCCCACCGTGCCCGCCTCGCCGCAGCCCTTCATGCCGATATCGTTGGCGGTCGAGGGCGTGCCCTCATGGTGGAACGGCACCCAGGGCACGTCGCTCGCCCGCGGCATCGCATAGTCCATGAAGGTGGCGGAGAGGAGCTGGCCGTCGCTGTCATAGACCACATGCTCGGTCAGCGCCTGGCCGATGCCCTGGGCGACCCCGCCATGCACCTGGCCCTCCGCCAGCACCGGGTTCATCAGCCGGCCGAAATCGTCGACCACGCAGTAGTCCACCACCCGGGTCTCGCCGGTCTCCGCGTCGATCTCCACCTCCGCGATGTGGCAGCCATTGGGGAAGGAGCGGCCCGGGACGGTGGTCTTAGTGTTCTGGGTGAGGAACTCCATCCGCCCCTCGCGCCGCGCCTTGCCGGCCAGCGCCATCAGATCCACCGCCTTGTCGGTGCCGGCCACGCGCCAGGCGCCATCGACCCATTCGAGATCGCCGCCGGCGACCTCCAGCTCCTCCTCTGCGAGCGGCTTCATCTTCTCGATCAGATCGTCCGCAGCCCCGTTCACCGCGGTGCCCTGCATGGTCACCGAGCGCGAGCCGCCCGTACCGCCGCCATAGGCGATCCGGTCGCTGTCGCCCTGCACGAGGCGGATCTTGTCGAAGGGGATGCCGGAGCGCTCGTGCAGGAACTGCGCGAACACCGTCTCGTGGCCCTGGCCGTTGGACTGGGTGCCGACGCAGAGCTCCACCCCGCCATCCTCGGCGAAATGGATCTCGGCGCTCTCGTCCTGCTCGCCGAGGATCGACTCGATGTAGTAGCAGAGCCCGCGCCCGCGATACTTGCCCGCCGCCGCACTCGCCGCCTTGCGCGCCTCGAACCCGTTCCAGCCCGCCTTCTCGATGGCCGCATCGAGCACGCGCTCGAAATCGCCCACGTCATAAGTCTCGCCGACGATGGTGCTGTAGGGGAACTGATCGGGCTTGATGAAGTTGATGCGCCGCAGCTCGAGCGGATCCACCCCGAGCACGCGGGCCGATTTGTCCATCAGC
>JBCBWF010000466.1:0-3915 GCA_039817245.1 Pseudomonadota bacterium
CGCGCCGCCTCCGCCGCCGCCGACGCCGCCGTCGCCGCTGCCTCCCGCGCCGCCCGCGCCGCCGCCTCCGCCTATGCTTGGGGAGCCGTCTCGTCCGATGCGTCGGAGATCGCCGCCGGGGCGTCGCCGGAGTACCTGGCCGGGAGACCGCTCTGGCTGGAGGGGGTGCCGGCCCGATGGAGCGAGCGCTGGGAGGGCTTGCGGCACGCGCTGGAGGCGGTTGAGGGGGAGCAGTGGTCGGTCTGGACCCGCTGGTACGAGGCGCGCCTGGCCGGGTCCGAGGCGGCGCCCATCAACTTCGCCCTCGAGAGAGCCCGCGTCCTCATCCCCGACGACGACTGGAAGCGGGGGCCTGCGCATGTCAATGCGCTCATCGCCGATCTGATCAAAAAGTTTGAGGGCGGGGACGGTTCGGGCGAGGACGAGGAGCAGGCAGCGCCGGAGGAGGACACGGAGGAGGAAAGCGCGGAGGCGGATCTCGAAGCGCTGCTGAGGGCGCCGGAGCTGCGGGCGACGCTCGTCGACTACAGTCTCGATCGCCTGGCACGGCTGATCCGGCGGTTGCCGTTCGCGGAGGATGTGCCGGAGCTGGACGACCCTGCGCTGCGGAAGCATCGCGAGGATATGCTGCGCGAGCTCGCCATGCTGATGCAGGACCTCGCGGATGACGTGCAGAAGCACTGCCGGAACGCGCCGGGGACCGTACAGATCGAACTGGAGCGGTATGCGGAGGCTGCCGGGGCGGGCATCGGGACTGTCATGCCGGGCCGGCTCTGGGATGTGGGCCTCGTGCTCGTCGACATGACCGGCGACGCGGATGTGGAATGGGCCCTCGGAAACACGATCTTCCGGAAGTTCGAGCGGGCGGTCGACAAGCATGCGGATCTCATGCGCGCCTATTTCGCGAGCGCGCTCGCGCGGCTGAGGCGGCAGAAGCAGCTGGAGCTTGCGCAGGATGCCGAGCCGGCGCAGGCGATCGAGGCGCTCGAACTGGCGGTCGAGGGCCTCGATCAGATGGCCTCGGGCGAGGTGCGGCCCGAGGACGAGATCGCGGCGGCGGCGGAGCACGACATCCGGCAGCTGCGGACCTTGCTCGACCGGCTCGAACGCTCGCGCGCGCTCCATGACGGCCGCGAGCGCGAGCTGATCGAGCGGTTCTGGGAGAAGGCCAAGCCGGCGCTCATTGGCGTGGTACGGCTGAAGCTGCGTATCCTGCAGCAGGCGCCGACGGTGATCGGCGGGCTTGCGAGCGTGGAAGCGCTGATCCCGGGCTCGCTGAAGGCTGCGGTCGAGCTGATCGAGCGGATTATCGTGAACCTGCCGAGACTGTAGGGGCGCGGTGTGAGCGGGGAGACGGCGGGATGAGCCTGTGCGAGGGGGACGAGGGGCCGGAGTGGCGGGTTTCGGAGGGGGTGACGGGGTATCCGGAGGCGCTTGCTTTCATGGAGGCGCGGGTGGCGGAGATTGCGGCGGGGGGGCGCGAATGCGTGTGGCTCGTGGAGCATCCGCCGCTCTATACCGCCGGTACGAGTGCGAAGGCGGAGGATCTGGTGGCGCCGGGGCGCTTTCCCGTCCACCCCGTGCGCCGCGGCGGGCAGTACACCTATCACGGGCCCGGGCAGCGGGTGGTCTATGTGATGCTCGATCTCTCGCGCCGGGGGCGGGATGTGCGCCGCTTCGTCGGCCAGCTCGAGGCCTGGGTGATCGCGACGCTCGCCGAGTTCCAGGTGGAGGGCGGCCGGCGGGAGGGGCGCGTCGGCGTCTGGGTGCGCCGGCCGGAGAAGCCGCGCGGGCCGGACGGCGCGATGGCCGAGGACAAGATCGCCGCGATCGGGGTGCAGCTGCGCCGCTGGGTCAGCTTTCACGGCTTCTCGATCAATGTTGAGCCGGATCTCTCCCATTTCGACGGTATCGTGCCCTGCGGGATCCGCGGGCACGGGGTGACGAGCCTGGTGGATCTCGGCCTGCCGGTGACGATGGCGGATGTGGATCTGGCGCTCCGGCGCAACTTTGCTGCGGCATTTGGTGGCGAATTCGTATGATCCTGTGCGGGAAAGGGCGCTCGCATCGCTGCCAAGCTGCGTTATAACGCTTTGGCCAGAAGCCTCGGATATGTCCGCGATATGAGCGTCCGAGCTCAAGCATCAGGGAATGGAGACAACGGGATGACGAAATTCAGCACTCTCATCGCAGCCGCAGTGCTCGCGGCCGGCTTTTCCGGCTCGGCGCTGGCGCAGGATGCCGCGGCGGGCGAGAAGGTGTTCCGCAAGTGCAAGGCCTGCCATGTGGTCGACAAGGAGCAGAACCGCGTGGGCCCGCATCTCGTCGGCATCGTCGGCCGCCCGGTCGGCGCCGTGGAGGGCTACAAGTACTCCAAGGCCATGACCGCCTGGGGCGAGGGCAAGGCCTGGGACGCGGAGACGCTCGCCAGCTACCTCGAGGCGCCGAAGAAGGTCGTGAAGGGCACCAAGATGGCCTTCGCCGGGCTGAAGAAGGAAGCCGACCGCGCCAATGTCATCGCGTATCTCGAGTCCGCCGGCGCCACCAACTGAGCGCCTGAGGACCCGACAGCGGCAGCGGCCGCGTCCCCGGCGGGGGGCGCGGCCGTTTGCGTTTCGGCACGCGGGCAGCCTTCTCCATAGCGCCGCGCGGAGCGCGGAAAGCCTTCTCCATAGCGCCGCGCGGAGCGCGGCGGCGGCGTGGCAGGACCCTCGGTCGCAGGTGCGATGGTTGTTCGTTCACAACTTTCGCTGTACCCCCTTGCGTGATCCACGGCGCGTTGGGTGCCGACAACTCACGGGAGACTGCTCCATGGCCGATGCGGCAATTCATGCCCCAGACCACGGAAAGCCGGATTTCTTCACCCGCTGGTTCTGCTCCACGAACCACAAGGATATCGGCATCCTCTATCTGATCACGGCTGGTCTCGTCGGCCTGATCTCCGTCGCCTTCACGATGTATATGCGCCTCGAGCTCATGGAGCCGGGCGTGCAGTACATGACCATGGACGACGGCGTGACGCCGAACGGCCATATCTGGAACGTCATGGTCACCGCGCACGGCGTGCTGATGATGTTCTTCGTGGTCATCCCGGCGCTGTTCGGCGGATTCGGCAACTACTTCATGCCGCTGCAGATCGGCGCGCCGGACATGGCCTTCCCGCGCCTCAACAACCTCAGCTACTGGCTGTTCGTGGCGGGCTCGACGCTGGCCTGCCTCTCGGTCTTCGTGCCGGGCGGCAACGGGCAGGCGGGGGCCGGTGTCGGATGGGTGCTCTACGCGCCGCTCTCGACCACAGAGGCCGGCATGGCGACGGATTTCGCGATCTTCGCGGTGCACTTGTCCGGCGCCTCCTCTATCCTCGGCGCGATCAACATCATCACCACCTTCCTCAACATGCGTGCCCCGGGCATGACGATGATGAAGGTGCCGCTCTTTGCGTGGTCGATCTTCATCACGGCCTTCATGATCCTGCTGGCGCTGCCGGTGCTGGCCGGTGCGATCACCATGCTGCTGACGGACCGGAACTTCGGCACCGCCTTCTTCGACCCCGCGGGCGGCGGCGACCCGGTGCTCTACCAGCACATCCTGTGGTTCTTCGGCCATCCCGAGGTTTATATCCTCATCGTGCCGGCCTTCGGCATCATCAGCCACATCATCGCGACCTTCTCGAAGAAGCCGATCTTCGGCTATTCGGGCATGGTCTTCGCCATGGTGGGCATCGCGGTGCTGGGCTTCGTCGTGTGGGCGCACCACATGTACACGGTCGGCATGTCGAAGAACGCGCAGGCCTATTTCATGCTGGCGACCATGGTCATCGCGGTGCCCACGGGGGTGAAGATTTTCAGTTGGATTGCGACCATGTGGGGGGGCTCGATTGAGTTCAAAACCCCGATGCTCTGGGCGTTTGGGTTC
>JBCBWF010000366.1:0-5068 GCA_039817245.1 Pseudomonadota bacterium
CCCGTTCAGGGCCTTCTCGATCATGTCGCTCAGCTTGGCGCCGATCGGGGCGGAAGGCGGGATGCCTGGGCGAACCGTGGCGTCTTCGGTGGTCTCTGCGCTCATGGTCGTCTCCTTTCTCTTCTGGCTCGTGCGGCCTCAGCCCTGCTCAGCCCTGGGCCACGGCCATCACGTCGCGCAGCTGGGTCTTGGCACGCAGCGCGAAGAAGCCGAGTTCGGCCACATGGCTCGGCACGATCATCGAGCCCGGGGGGCTGTTGGTGATGATCAGCGGCCGCATCGCAGCGGCGTTCTCGAAGCTCGTAATCATCCGCGACCAGACCATCCCGAGGCCCTCGCGCTCGATCACGGCGGCGAAATCCGCCTCCAGCGCCTTCAGCAGCATGGTGTAGGCGTAGAGCCGGCCCTTGGTGGTGTAGAACACCTCGTTCGAGGTGGCCCGGACCACCTCGCCGGCGGCGACACGCTCCACATGGCCCGCCAGCACGTTGATCTGCGACGAGATATCCGCCTCGATCCGGCTGAGGGTGGCATGGAGATTGTCGTCGCGCGGGTCGAACACGGCCTGACCGGACGCGATCCGCGCATTATACTTAGCGAGCGCGCGGGCGGCCGAGAGGTACTGCTCCTCGCTGGTCACCACCGGCGTCCAGGTCTTCTCGAAGTCGAAC
Source organism: Pseudomonadota bacterium (assembly GCA_039817245.1). Taxonomy (GTDB): domain Bacteria; phylum Pseudomonadota; class Alphaproteobacteria; order Rhodobacterales; family Rhodobacteraceae; genus Thermohalobaculum. The sequence goes on from JBCBWF010000366.1 coordinate 672, forward strand.
ACCCAGACATCGCCCGGGAACCGCAGGAGCCCAGCGGCGCGGTCGAGATCGGGGTCCACCGCCGTCGAGCCGCGCACCCGGCCGAGCGAGTCCGCCAGCTCGAAGGCGAAGCGGCTGAGGCCGTAGATGATGCCCTGCTGGTAGTCCTGCATGTTCGGCAGCCAGGCCCCGGGCATGAAGTCCGGCTCGTTCGAGACCCAGGCATACTCCTCGACCTCACGCTCGATGAGAGCGACGGTCATGTCCACGCTGGCGAGCCCGCCTTCGGTCTGTACCGCCGGCACGAAGTCCAGCCGGTCGTCGATCCGCTCGGTCAGCATCATGCCGCCGAGGATGTAGGCGCCCACCAGATTGGCGCTGACGAGTGCAGCGCCGAGCGCGCCCTTCGCCATGCGGGCCGACAGCTGGAGGGGCCAGCTGCCGGTGGCGGAGGGCTCGGCCGAGACGCTCACGCGGCCTCCGAGACCGGGCGGCTCTCAGGGGTGGCCGCGGCGACGGCCGGGGTCTCGGCAGGGGCGTCTGCCGGCTGCGGCGCGCTCAGCCGCGGCGTCTCCGGCGCGGCGCCGAGCGCCAGCGTCGGCTGGGCGCGGTCCTCGAACACGCAGGTCTCGACGAAGCGGTAGATCTGGTCGCGCTTCAGGCCCAGCAGGGCGAGCTGGCGGTTGTTCAGCCGGTTCAGCGAGTCGTGGATGCGGTCGAAATCGCGGTCCTGGCGGTTGATCTCGATGGCGCGACCGACGCGCTCGGCCAGAGCGCGCACGGCTTCCATGGCGTCGGCGAAACGCTCGCGCAGAACGGAGGAGCGCTCGTAGTCCTGCGGCATCGGGTCGGTGGTCACACTGGTCATGGATCAGCCTCTCTCTTCTCGGGTGTCAGCGGGTCTTCAACCCCGCTCGCAAAGGTTGAGACGATCGACCCCCGACCATCGTCCCGCGTATCCGAACTTTTTTTTCGGCGGCCGGTGCGACGTCGAGGTTTCGTCTGGTGGGCTGGCATGGGCCGGCAACGCGCTTATGTGCCCCGCAAATTTTGTTGGGATGAAAACCCGGGCACGCGCGTCTCACTCCTTGGTCGCCGGGTTTTTGCGCCGGCGCGAAGGGGAACGGATGTTCGGACGGAGGCGGAGCGCACATGTTCTCGAGGCCGAGATACCGAAGCTCAAGCGGCTCGCGCGCATGCTTACGCGCAACGCTGCGGAGGCGGACGATCTCGTGCAGGAGACCCTCCTGCGCGCGCTTCGCAGCCTCGACGGGTTTCGCGGCGGGTCCTCGCTGCGCACCTGGCTCTCGCAGATCCTCATCAATCTGCACCGTTCCGGCCGGCGCCAGGAGGCGCGCAGGCGCGAGCTCCTCGAGGAGCGCGGGCCCGATGAAGACCGCGTCGCTCCGAGCCAGGAGCACGCCATGGAGCTGGAGCAGACGCTCGAAGCGCTGCAGCGGCTTCCCGACGAGCAGCGCGAGGCGATCGCGCTCGTGGCCCTCGGCGGCACCAGCTACGCCGAGGCTGCCGAGGTGCTGGGCGTGAAGCTCGGAACTCTGATGTCGCGCATCGCGCGCGGCCGGGCGGCCATGCGCGCGGCGCTGGACGGGACGGAAGATCTGAACATGCGCCGGGACGCGAAACGCGCCGGCGCTGCCAGGGGAGCGACGGTATGACGGATTTGAAGGGTGGATCGTCGAGGATCGTGACGGATGCGGAGCTGCATGCGTTCTGCGACGGCGAGCTCGACGAGGCGGAGAGCGCGCGGGTCGCCGCGGCGCTGGAGGCGGACGGCGTGCTGCGCGCGCGGATGTCGAACATTCTCTCCGATGCGGCACGGCTCGCGGAGGCCTCCGAGCCCGAGCGCGACGATCCGGCGACGGAAGCGCTCGCGGCCAAGCTCGGCGCGGCGCTCGACCGCAAGCAGCGCCGCCAGAGCGCGCTGCGCTTTGCGGGCGGTGGCGTGACGCTGGCGGCCGTCGCGGCGGCGGGCTGGTTCGGCCACGCGCTCCTCGCCAAGCCGCTCGCCGGCAAGCTCCGGCCGGGCGATCCGGGCGTTATCCTGGCTACGGCGCAGCCGCAGCCGATCCCGCGCGGCCAGGTGCCGGGCTTCGTGGCCGATGCGGCCGGCGCCCACGCCGTCTTCGCGCCGGACACGTTCCACCCGGTGGAGTTCACCGCGTCGGACGAGGCGACGATGGCGAGCTGGTTCTCCTCGCATCTGGGCGACTCCGCGATCATTCCGCATCTCGAGGAGCTCGGCTTCGATCTCGTCGGCGGCCGGCTCCTCGGCGGCGCCGAGGGCCCGATGGCGCAGGTGCTCTACGAGAACGATCGCGGCGACCGGGTCAGCCTTGTCTACGGCAAGCAGATCGTGCCCGGCGGCGCGGATCTGCGGCTGGTCCATGTGGGCAAGAGCTATGCGAGCTACTGGCAGGACGGCGGCTTCTCCTGGGCCGTGGTCGAGGACAGCCCCGGCGCCGATGTGAGCAGCGTGGCGACGCATATCGCACGGATCACGCGGAACCTCGGCACCAGCAGCGGATCGGCGACCGATTTCGGGAAGTGACGGCGACGCGAGTCGGGAAGAAGAAAGGGGGCCAATCGGCCCCCTTATTTGTATCCGCGGCGCTCGTCGATCACGGTTCTTGGCGAGAGGGGCGCGCGGGCGATATAGGCCGCCCGCCCGATCATATGGGCGGCCACGGGGGCCGTGAGCAGCAGGAAGATCATCGCGCCGAGCGCGCGCGCCGCGGCCCAGCCCGAGTCGAACCCGATCGCCGCGCCGAGCATGATCAGCCCGGCCCCGAGCGTGCCCGCCTTGGTGGAGGCGTGCATGCGCATGAACACGTCCTGCATGCGCAGGAGCCCGATGGCCGCGATCAGCGCGAAGCCCGCGCCGAGCAGCAGGACGGAGGCGGCGATGATCTCCGCCAGGGTGCCGGTGGCCAACGCCTCGGTCATGCCCGCTCCTCCGCGCCGGTGGCGTGGTGCCCGTTGGCCGCGTGACGGCGCATGATGAAGCGCGCGAAGGCCAGCGTGGCGAGAAAGCCCGCGAGCGCGAGCACCAGGGCCACGTCGAGATAGGCCTCCACTCCGGTTGCCAGCGCGCGCAGGCCCGCGAAGGCCACGGTCAGCACCGAGAGCATGTCGATGGCCACCGCGCGGTCCGCGACGGTGGGGCCGAGGATCAGGCGCAGCAGGGTCAGGCCGGCCGCGGCCAGCAGGATCCAGCTCGCGAGATCCGCGGCCTGGGGGATCAGGGTCATGAAAGCGCCTCCAGCACGGGGTCTTCGAGGGTCGTGCGGATCTCCTCGCGCAGCGCGTCCGGATCATCCGCGAACATGGCGTGGACGTAGAGCGTGCGCTCGTCGTCCGTGAGGTCGAGGCTGAGCGTGCCCGGTGTCAGCGTCACGAGGCTGGAGAGGACCAGCAGGGCCGTCTCCCCCTCGGCGCGCAGCGGCACCGCGACGATGCCGGGCCGGCTGCGCGGCACGGGGCTCAGCACGTCGCGCGCCACCCGCAGCGAGGAGAGCAGGAGTTCGCGCACGAAGACGAGCCCCAGCCGCACCAGCCGCGGCATGCGCAGGAAGTAGCCGTCGTCCGGGAAGAGCGGGCGCACCACCCAGAGCGCGACGAAGCCGAGCACGAAGCCGATGGCCAGGCTCGTGGCCGACCAGTCGCCGGCCAGCGCCGCCCAGGCCCCGGCCAGGAGCAGGTTGATCGCGAAGATGTTCACGGGCGCACTCCTGTCGTTGCTGCGGTCTGCACCGCGTTCCCGGCCGCGCTCGCGGCCACCGCTTCCGCGCCCATCACGGCCGCGATGTATGGCCCGGGCTCGAGCAGCCCCTCTGCCGCCGCCTCGGCAGCCGCGATGAAAGGCGCGGGCCACAGCCCCATCACGAGCGAGAGCCCGATCAGCCCGACGATGGGCGCGACGAGGAGCGGGCGCGCGCCGGCGGGCAGCGCGCTCAGCGATCGCGCGCGGCCCGCGGGGTGGGGCTTCAGATACCCCTGCACCCAGATCTTCGTCATGGAGAAGAGCGTGAAGAGGCCGACGCCGAGCACCGCGAAGACCGCGAGCCAGTCCGCTGTCTCTGCGCCCGCCTGCACCAGCGTGAGCTTGCCCCAGAAGCCCGAGAAGGGCGGCAGGCCCGCCATGCCGAGGGCGGCCACGAGGAAAAGCACAGAGAGCGCCGGCGAGGCCGCGTAAAGCCCGCCCGACTGTGCCAGCGCGAAGGAGCCCGTCAGCCGCCGCCCCACGCCCGCGATCAGGAACAGCACCGATTTCACGATGATGTTGTGGACCATGTAGAGGATCGCCCCCATCAGCGCGAGCGGGGAGGCCAGCGCGAGGCCGAGCGCGATGTAGCCCACCTGGCTGAGGATGTGGAAGGAGAGGACATCCTCTCCTTCCA
>JBCBWF010000639.1:0-1929 GCA_039817245.1 Pseudomonadota bacterium
CGTCAACGTAGGCAGAAAACTGTGAAGACCCAGTAGCGCCCGCGCGTGTCTAAAACGTCCGCGAAACGCGGAGCGTATTCATTTTATGTTCCGATCATTCAATCCAAAATCACGTGGGAGGGAGCGGCCGCAACCAGGTTCAGACCCACCGGAAAACGCCCTAACCGCCCCTCACGGCCGCGGCACCACTGATCGATTTCACCTCCTGCAGCGACCGGATCCCCCAGATCCCCGCCTCGCGCCCCCAGCCGGAGCCCTTCACGCCGCCGAAGGGAGCGCCCGGCGCGCGGCTCCGCCCGTTCACCTGCACCATCCCCGCCCGCAGCCGGCTCGACACCCGGTCCGCCCGCACCGGATCCGCCGTCTGCACAAAGGCCGCCAGCCCGTATGGCACGTCGTTGGCCAGCGCAATCGCCTCTGCCTCCGTCTCGAAGGGCGTCATGGCGAGCACGGGGCCAAACACCTCCGTGCTAAAGAGCGCCATCTGAGGGGCAACATCTGCAAACACCGTCGGCCGCGAAAAGTATCCGCGCGCCAGCCCCTCGGGCCGCCCCACGCCTCCCGCCACCAGCCGCGCCCCCTCCGCCTGCGCGCCGGCGATCAGCCCCTGAACCCGCGCATGCTGCTCCGCGCTCACCTGCGGGCCGATATGCCCGCCGCGCGCGTCCGGAAGCCCCACCGCTGTCGCCTCGGCCGCAGCCGCCGCGAGCGCCACCGCCCGCGCATAGATCGGCCGCGCCACCAGCATCCGCGAGGCGGCGTTGCAGGATTGTCCGGCATTGCGGAAGCAGTGCGCCACACCCTGCCGGATCGCCGTCTCCAGATCGCAGTCCTCGAACAGCAGGTTGGGCGACTTGCCGCCGAGCTCCAGCACCGTGCGCCGGAACGCGGGCGCCGCGGCCACCGCGACCGCCCGCCCCGCCCGCGTCGAGCCGGTGAAGGAGACCACATCCACCCCGTCCTGCCCGGCCAGCGCCGCGCCGGTCGCGCCATCCCCGATCACGAGGTTGAAGAGCCCCGCCGGCGCCCGCGCGCCATCCTCGGCGTTGGCCCGCGCCAGCGCCTCCTCCATCGCCTCGCCGAACAGCAGCGCGCTCAGCGGCGCGCGCTCGGACGGCTTCAGCACCATCGCGCAGCCCGCCGCCAGCGCCGCGCCCACCTTCAGCGCGGTCTGGTTGAGCGGCCAGTTCCAGGGCGTGATCAGCGCGGCCACCCCCATCGGCTCGTAACGCACCCGGTCGGCGGGCCGGTCGGGCGCCACGGGGGTGTCGTCCCCGGCGCGCTCTGCCGCATCGAGCGTCGCGGCGAGATGTCCGATCCCGGCGGCGACCTGGTGCTTCTCCGCGAAATCCAGCGGGGCGCCCATCTCGCGCGAGATCAGCGCGGCGAAAGTGCTGCGCCGCGCCTCCACCGCCTCGACCAGCCGGCGGAGCACCGCCAGCCGGCGCGCGGGCGCGGCCTCGCGCCAGCCCTCTTCGCCGTCGCTGTCTCCATAGAAGGCCGCCCGCGCCGCCGCAACGGCCCGCGCCACTTCCGCGGGCTCCGCCAGCGGCACGCGGCAGATCGGCGCCTCCGTGGCAGGATCGACCACCACGCCCTCGCGATACGCAACCGGCCGCGACCAGGCACCGGCGATGAACGAGCGGCAGGTCTCCCCCGGCGCGGGCGCCAGCGCCATCGGCAACCTGTCCGCCCCGCCCGGGCCATCCTCGGGAGCGGTCATGGCAGGCCCGGCGCGGCGGGGCCCGCGCGGCCAAAATGGGTCAGAACTACATCCATACTTCACGGTGTACCGGATCGCAGCCCCCCACGGCAAGCGCCGCGCACGTCTCCGGCCTGCACGCCCGCTCATTCGCGCCCCAACCCATCCGCGCGTTGAAAAATGAGACTGAGCGATATGGCGAGTTCACTGAGCGTGATCCGCGGCAC
>JBCBWF010000241.1:0-7968 GCA_039817245.1 Pseudomonadota bacterium
GGAAATCGGACCCGTGCCGTTGGGCGGAGGTGGTCGCAAACCTGAGCCGGAACTAGTGGAGTGACTCCAACGTTTGGAACCCACGGGTCCGTGCGGCGATGATCTCGTCGGGGTCGGCGCGCCAAGTGAAGGGTTTGGCCTCGGTCGCGTTGTGCTCGGCGATGAACCTGTTGATGGCGGCCTGCAGATCGACGACCGAGTGAAAGACGCCGTGTTTGAGCCGGCGCTTCGTGAGCTTGGCGAAGAACCCTTCGACGGCATTCAGCCAGGAACTCGAGGTCGGCGTGAAGTGGAACGTCCAGCGGGGATGGCGTGCGAGCCAGCGGCGCACCTCCGGGGTCTTGTGGGAAGAGACGTTGTCCAGCACCACGTGAACCGTCTTCCCGGCCGGGATCTCGCGCTCGAGCGCATTGAGGAACCGGATGAACTCCTGATGGCGATGGCGCGCCATGTTGCGCCCGAAGACCTCGCCGGTGAGCGTGTTCAGCGCAGCGAAGAGCGTGGTCGTGCCGTTGCGCTTGTAGTCGTGTGTCATGGTCGCGCCGCGCCCCTTCTTCAGCGGAAGGCCGGGCTGGGTGCGGTCGAGCGCCTGGATCTGGGACTTCTCGTCCACGCTGAGCACCACTGCATGGGCCGGCGGATCGACATAGAGCCCGACGACGTCGACGAGCTTGTCGGCGAAGGCCGGATCCCTCGAGAGCTTGAAGACCCGCCAGCGATGCGGTGCCAGCCCGTGCGCCTTCCAGATCTTCTGCACCGTCGAGACCGCGAGCCCTGCGGCCCTGGCCATCGCGCGCGCCGTCCAGTGGGTCGCCTCGTGGGGCGGCGGCGCCTGGGTCAGGCGGACCACCTCGGCCACCTTGTCCGCCGCCACCGGCGCCTTGCCGGGCGGGCGGGTCGCGTCGCGGAGCAGGCCGTCGACGCCCTCGGCCATGAACCGTTCCTGCCAGCGCCAGACACAGGTCTTCGAGACACCGGCCGCGCGCATGATCGCTGTCGTTCCGAGACCGTCGGCAGAGAGCAGCACGATCCGGGCCCGCCAGACATGCTTCTGCGCGCTCTTGCGGTCGGCGACGATGGCCTCGAGCCGCCGGCGATCGGCGGGCGAGACCGTGATGGACACTCCATTGCGCATGGCGCAGGCTCGCACGAATGGCAGCCACCGGGAATCCCAAATCGGACTCCTCAGTATCGGTCAGACCACTAGCGCCGCCGGGCCGGGCTCGCCTGGGAGGCGGAGAGGATCCCGGCCCTCGCGCGCGCCGCCTCCGCCTCGGCGATCTCCCGGTCGACCCCCTCCCGGCTCGGCAGCCCGCTGAACCGTTCCTCCGTCGGCAGCGCCTCGGCGAAAAGGAGATAGCGCTCGCCCGCCACCGCGAGCAGGCGGCGCAGCTCCGCCAGCGGGTCCGCATGGTCGTCCACGCGCATGTCGAGCCAGGGATGCGCCTCGCCACGATGGATCCGGACCGCAGCCGACTGGCGCCCGCGCTTGTCCCCGCCCGCCGCCTCGCCGGCCTCCATCGCCGCCAGCAGCCGCTCGGCGAGCGGCAGTGCGGCATGCGCCTCATAGGCCGCCAGCGTCTCTGCCACCACTTCCGGCCCTGCGAGCATGTTCCCGGCCACCGAGACACCCTCGCCCGCCGCATGGCCGGCCCAGTCCACACAGCCCTGCCCGGTATGCGCGGCCATCCGGCCCTCGGCGTCGATCAGATGCGCCTGCCGGATCGCCTCCCCCGCATCCCGGCCGCGCAGATCCGCCAGCACCGCCCCAGCCGCCTCTCCCGCCTCCAGCCGCGCCAGCCCCTCCGTGCCCCAGCAGGGGTTCACATAGGCCTGCGTCGCCACGGCCGCGCGCCGGCCGAGATGGGGCACCAGCGCGCCCACCGCGAAGAACCGGCTGGCGACCGCGATGGCGAGATGCCCGGTCTCCCTGTCGCGCGCAACGATAGAGTAGGTCACGGGCCGCCCCCCTCTGCGCAGCGCGCGCCCTCAGCGCCCCACCGCATAGGCCTGCATCAGCCGCGGCGTCGCGGCGGCGCGCAGCAACCCGTCCGCCCGCCGGCTCGCCGCGGTGAGCCGCCCGATGGTCCAGGGCTCGGCCACCTCCACCAGATGCCCCCGTGCGCGCAGCGCCGACACCACCGCCTCGCCGGCCCCCGCCTCGATCATCATCCGCCCCGGCAGCGCCTGGCGCGGGAAGAAGGACGAGGTGAAATGCTGGCTGTGGAACAGCGGCGCATCGATCGCCGCCTGAAGATCGGTGATCCCTTGCACATGGCGCAGGAACAGGATCAGTTGCCACTGGTCCTGCTGGTCGCCCCCCGGCGTGCCGAACACCAGCTCCGGCCGCCCGTCGCGCAGCGCGAGCGACGGCGTCAGCGTCGTGCGCGGCCGCCGCCCGGGCGCCAGGCTCGTCGGCAGCCCCTCGTCGAGCCAGAACATCTGCGCGCGCGTGTTGAGCGCGAAGCCGAGCGACGGGATCGCGGGCGAGGATTGCAGCCAGCCCCCCGACGGCGTGGCGGACACCATGTTGCCCCACCGGTCGATCACGTCGAGATGGACCGTATCGCCCTCCGCCGGTGCGGGCTGGCGGGCCAGATGCGCCATGGTCGGCTCGCCCGCGCCCATCCCGGCGCCCGCCGCCACATCGCGCGCGGCCCGCGCGATCGCGGCCTCCGCCAGCGCCTCGTAGCCCGGGATGCGGCCGGGGCGCTGCGCATGCGAGGCCTCCGCTCCGATCAGCGCGCGCCGCTCGGCGGCATAGGCCTCGCTCAGCAGCGTTTCGAGCGGGATCTCGGACTGGCGCGGATCGCCGTAATAGGCCTCGCGATCGGCAAAGCAGAGCTTGATGGTCTCGATCACCAGATGCACGAAATCGGGGCCGAGTGGATCCATCTCGGCGATATCGGTGCCGCGGAGCAGGGTGAGCGCCTGCAGAAGCGCTGGCCCCTGGCTCCAAATGCCCGCCTTCGCCACCGTCCAGGCACCGTAATCGGCGGTCAGCGGCGCCTCGTAATGCGCCTGCCAGCCGGCGAGATCCGCGCCCGTCAGCACACCGCGATGGCGCGCGCCGGAGGCGTCCATCACCTCGGTCCGGCGGACGAAAGCGTCGATCTCCTCGGCGACGAAGCCGCGATAGAAGGCGTCGCGCGCGCGGTCGATGCCCGCCTCCCGGCCCGGCGCCGCCTCTGTCTCCGCCAGGATCCGCCGCCAGGTCGCGGCCAGGGTCGGGTTGCGAAAGAGCGCACCGCCCGCGGGCACCCGGCCATCCGGCAGCCACAGCGCCGCCGAACTCGGCCACTCGTCGCGAAAGAACCCCGCGATCCCGTCGATCGCCTCCGCCGCGCGCGCCAGCAGCGGATGCCCCGCCTCGGCATAGTGGATCGCCGGCTCCAGCACCGCGGCGAGCGGCAGGGTGCCATGGTCGCGCAACAGCAGCATCCAGGCATCGAAAGCGCCCGGGATCACCGTGGCGAGCAGGCCGGAGCCGGGGATCAGCTCCAGCCCCTCCGCGCGGTAATGCGCGATCGTCGCCCCCGCCGGCGCGGGGCCCTGGCCGCAGAGCACCTCCACCCGGTCGCTGCCGGCGGCGTGGAAGAGGATCGGCACCTCCCCCGCCGGCCCGTTCAGATGCGGCTCCACCACCTGCAGCACCAGCCCCATGGCCACCGCCGCATCGAAGGCGTTGCCGCCGCGCTCCAGGATGCCGAAGCCCACGGCCGAGGCGATCCAGTGCGTCGACGTCGCGACCCCGAAATTGCCGGTGATCTCGGGGCGTGTGGTGAAGGCAGCCATGCAGGTCTCCAGTCGCGGCGCCGACGCACCGCGGGCTGCGGCTGCGCTCAGGGGTCGCTCAAGCGTCGACGAAGTCCTCGCGACCCACCGCGAAATGGAGAGACGGGGACCACCGCTCAAGCACATGGGCGATATGGCCGCGGGCAGCGCGTTCGGCGCGAGCCCCATCGCCGGAAACCAGATCCGCTAGCAGATCGCGATGCTCCTCCGCAATCCCGGCTTCCTGGAAAAAGGTGCGCGGCACCTCCACCCCGCTCAGCGTGAAGCGGTGAATATGCAGGATGCACCGCTGCAGGATGGGCGCGAGCAGCCCCATGCCGGCGATCCGCGCGAGCGTGCAGTGAAACAGCCGGTCGAGCTCGGCACAGGTGTAGATGTCGCCGGCGCGGTTCGAGATCGCCATCCGCTCCAGGATCGGCTCCATCTCGGAAAGATCGATAGTCTTGTGATCCGCAATGGTACAGGCCACCGCCGCCTCGATGGAGAGCCGGATGCGCACCATCTCCGTCGCCTCCGCGAGACCGGTGCGCGTGATCGTGGTCCCCTTATGCCCGCGCCGCTCCACCAGCCCGTCCTCGGTCAGCCGCAGCAGGGCCTCGCGCACGGTGCTCTGGCTGCAGCTAAACTCCTGAGAAAGAGCCTTTTCCAGGAGCTGCGCGCCCGGCACGCGACGCTGGAACAGGATATCGCGCTTCAGGATCTCATAGGCCAGATCGGCCTTGCGCCCGCCCACGCGCTGGGCAGGGACATGCGCCGCGCCGGTTGGCTCGTCGAACGGGTTGGACAAGAGCATCCGCTGAACCATCATCTCTCGTTCAGGTTGATTATCGATAACGGTACCGATAACATTGGTTAATGTCCACAACGCTTCGACGAGCTGCGACCATGGAGAGCGCATGAGCCTTTTGCAGGTCGACCATCTCGCCATCGACCTGATCCGCGAGGGCGGCCGCAGTGCCCTCGTCCGAGACGCCTCCTTCACCGTCGCCCGCGGCGAAACCCTGGCCATCGTCGGCGAATCCGGCTCCGGCAAGTCCCTGAGCGCGCTCGCGGTGATGGGCCTGCTGGCAGACGGGCTCGAGATCGCGTCCGGGCGCATCCGCTTCGAGGACCGCGACCTCACCGCCGAGCCCTCCGCCGCGCGCACGGGCCTGCGCGGCCGCGAGATCGCGATGATCTTCCAGGAGCCGATGACCTCGCTCAACCCGGTGCGCTCCATCGGCGCGCAGCTCACCGAGGGGATGCGGCTCCATATGGGCCTCAGCCGCGCGGCCGCGCAGCAGCGCGCCGTCGGGCTCCTCGAGGAGGTTGGCATCTCCGACCCCGCCACGCGCCTGCGCCAGTACCCCCACCAGCTCTCCGGCGGCATGCGCCAGCGCGTGATGATCGCCATCGCGCTCTCCTGCGAGCCGAAGCTGATCCTGGCGGACGAGCCCACCACCGCGCTCGACGTCACTGTCCAGGCGCAGATCCTCGAGCTCACCGCCCGGCTCTGCCGCGAGCACGGCGTGGGCCTCGTCCTCATCACCCACAATCTCGGCATCGTCGCGCGCTACGCCGACCGGGTCTCGGTCATGTATGGCGGGCGCGTGGTCGAATCCGCGCCGGCTCGCGCGCTCTACCGCGCCCCGGCGCATCCCTATACCGAGGGCCTCCTCGCCTCCGTGCCCCGGCTCGACCGGCCGCGCGATGAAGCGCTGCGCCCGATCCGCGGCGCTCCGCCCGATCCGCTCACCGAGATCCCGGGCTGCCGCTTCCATCCGCGCTGCCCCGCCGCCGGGGCGCGCTGCACCGAGACCGTGCCCGAGCTGCGCCTGGACGGCGCGCATCTGGTCGCCTGCTGGCATCCCGTCGGCGCGCGCGCCCTCGCGGATGCCGCCACACCGGCCGAGTGAGCGCCCCTGCCATGAGCCCCACGCCGCCGCTTCTGCAGGTCGACGATCTCCATGTGCGCTTTCCCGTCCGCTCCGGGCTCCTGCGCCGCGTCACCGGCGAGATCCGCGCGGTCAGCGGCGTGAGCTTCGAGGTCGCCCGCGGCGAAGCCTTTGGCCTCGTGGGCGAATCCGGTTGCGGCAAGACCACCGTCGCCCGCGCCGTCCTGCGCCTGCAGGACCCCTCCGACGGCCGCATCCGCTACGCCGGGGAGGATATCACGCATCGGAAGGGCAAGGCCCTCGCCCCCTTCCGCCGCAAGGTGCAGGCGGTCTTCCAGGACCCCTTCTCCTCGCTCAACCCCCGCCGCACCGCGGGCACGACGCTCGCCGAGGCGATCCGCGTCCACCGCCTCGCCCGGGGCCCGGAGATCGCCGCCCGCGTCGCGCGCCTGCTCGATCTCTGCGGCCTGCCGCGCCGCTTCACCGAACTCTACCCCCACGAGATGTCCGGCGGCCAGCGCCAGCGCGTCTGCATCGCCCGCGCCCTCGCGCTCGAGCCCGAACTCATCGTCTGCGACGAGGCGGTCTCTGCGCTCGATGTCTCCGTGCAGGCGCAGATCGTGAACCTCCTCGGCGATCTGCGCCGCGATCTCGGCCTCACCTATCTCTTCATCGGCCACGACCTCTCGGTGGTGCGCCATCTCTGCGACCGGGTCGCGGTCATGTATCTCGGCCGGGTGATGGAGGCGGCGGCCTCCGAGCCGCTCTTCGCGGCACCCCACCACCCCTATACCCGCGCGCTCATCGAGGCCGTGCCCGAGCCCGATCCCGAGCGCGAGGCCGCCCGCGCCGTGCGCCCACTGAAGGGCGAGGTGCCGAGCCCCGCCGCGCCCCCGCCGGGCTGCGTCTTCCACCCCCGCTGCCCCATCGCGGTGCCGCGCTGCCGCAGCGAGGAGCCCCCGCTGGCCGTGCGCGGCGAGAACCGCCGTTCCGCCTGCTGGCTGGCCGGACCGGATCCGGCGCCCAATATCGATATCGATAAAAGCAAGACCGAACAGGAGGTGATCCATGACCGAGTATGACGAGAGCGTCCGCGCGCGCCTGCAGGCCGCGTGGGATGACGCGCATGACTTCGACCCCCGCGACCCGCTGGTCGGCCTCAGCCGCGCCGAGATGTCCGGCCCGAAGCTCTCGCGCCGCGCAACCCTGCGCCTCCTGGCCGCCAGCGGCGCGCTGACCGCGGCGCATCTGCTCCCGGCGGCGCCCGTGGCCCGCGCGGCGGGGTCGGCCGGCGGCACCCTCACCTGCGGCTGGGCGGGCGTGGCCGAGATCGTCACCCTCGACCCCGCCAAGATCGGCCAGGTGCTCCAGTTCCAGATCATGTCCAACGTGCTCTCGGGGCTCATGCATATCGATGCCTCGCTCGTCGCCCAGGGCGATCTGGCCGAGAGCTGGGAGGTCTCCGAGGACGGCAAGACCTACACCTTCAAGCTCCGCGAGGGTGTCACCTTCCACAATGGTGACGCCTTCACCGCCGATGACGTGCTGTTCACCTTCGAGCGCTCCAGCAACCCGGACATCTCGATCCACTCCAAGGTGATCGCCAATGTCGCGAGCCTCGAGAAGCTTTCCGACTACGAGGTGAAGTTCACCCTCAAGGCGCCCCAGGCCTCGTTCCTGACCAAGGCGCTCGAGCGCGCCTCGGGCCGCGCCATGACCATCGTCTCAAAGGGCGCGCTCGAGGCCATGGGCGAGGCGCAGTACGGCCTCGCCCCCGTCGGCACCGGGCCCTTCCGCATCACCGAGCACCAGCTCGGCCAGGGCGTGGTGCTCGAGAAGTTCGACGGCTACTTCGACCCCGAGCGCCCGAAGCTCGACAAGGTGGTGATCAAGCCCATCGACGGCGCCGAGCCGCTCGCCGCCGCCATCGAGGCCGGCGACATCCAGTATATCGGCGGCAACCCGATCGCGGCCCAGCTCATCGACCGCTTCAAGGCCAACCCGGATCTCGTGGTCGACATCAAGCCGGGCCCCGGCTTCCAGTCCGTCTGGCTCAACCCGTGGCGCGACCCGATGAAGGTCACCGATTTCGACAAGCCGCTGGCGGAGCTGAAGAAGGACAAGGGCTTCATGGTCCGCCTCGCGCTGGCCAAGGCGCTGGATCGCGAGACCTATGTGAAGCAGGCCCGCTTCGGCTACGCCCTCCCCGCCTACGGCACCATCAACCCGGCCATGGGCTTCTACTACGACGAGGGCATCGCCGGCACCTCCGAGCAGGCCTTCGATCCCGAAGGCGCCC
>JBCBWF010000367.1:0-5065 GCA_039817245.1 Pseudomonadota bacterium
ACCCAAGACTCCGGGCGGCCCACGCCGCCCTCCCAAACCCAAGACTCCGGGCGGCCCACGCCGCCCTCCCAAACCCAAGACTCCGGGCGGCCCACGCCGCCCTCCAAAATCAAGGACCCTCTGGGCGGCGCTTGTCGCCGCCCTGCCACCGGTCATCGCGGGCGGTGCGGGGCGTGGTTTCCGCATCGCCGCACCCGGCTGCGACAGGATCGATGGGCGCGGGCACCCTCTCGCGCCCGCGCCCACCCACGTCATCGTGGGCAGCGTATGGTGAACGGGAGATGACCCGCGCCGCCGGGCCGCCATTCGAGCGGGTACCGTTGCACGTTCGCAATATGTTCGCGATGGCGCAGGCTGTTGGGGCAGGGAGCGCGATGGGGCTGCCCGGGCGTCTGCGCGGGGCGCCTGCGGGTTGGCGCCTGGCCGCGAACCCCGGAAAACCGCGTGGTAGGACGACGGTGCGTCGCCCGCCGCGCCTTTGCCGCTCGAGGCGGACATGTGCACCGTTCCCGTCGGGGCCGCCATCTGGCCCCCGTCGGGGTCCCCGACCGGGCAGCGCGGCGGGGCCGGTCGCTCCGGGGCGGCGCTACTCGGGCTCGAGGCGGTCGCGCATGCCCTCGATGCTGAGGATCTTCAGCTTGCGCCCAGCGCGCTCGATCAGGCCGAGATCGCGGAGCTTCGACATGTCGCGCCCTACCGACTCGCGCTGCGAGAAGATGACATTGGCGAGTTCCTGCTGCGTCGGCAGCGGCTCCACCATCGCCGTGTCGCCCTCCGCCTCGTCCGCATTCGCCAGGCGCAGCAACTCGAAGACCAGCCGCTGCTCGGCATTCATCGTGGTGACATTGGTCATGCGCTCGGAGAGCGCGCGCACCCGGTCGACGAGATAGAGCACGAAGGCCCGCGCCACGGCACTGTTGCCGTACAGCACATCGTTGAAATTGGGCGCGGACATCCGCGCGATCCGGCTGTCCTCCAGCGCCACCACATTGGTCGAGCGCGGCTGGCCGTCGATCGCGGCGAAGATGCCGAAGCTGTCCCCCGGCATCAGGTCCGAGAGCAGCACCTCCTTGCCCTGATCCGTGAAGGTCGCCGCGCGCGCCTTGCCCTCGAGGATGAAGTAGACGTCGTCGTCCTCCTCCTCGGCGCTCACGATCAGCGCCCGGGCGGGATAGTTGGCCTCGGTCCAGCGTTGCGAGAGCGCGGCCAGCCCCACGTCTCCGCAGACATCGAGTGTGCTTCCCTCGGGAAACCGCGCCATCATCGCCCCCCACTGCCGCCGCCCTTTGCGGGCCGATCATTGCTGTATGAAGCACATTATTGTGTTCGTCAGCAAATGCCACGATCCGCGCGGGGCCTGTGGGCGAATTTCCGGGCCGTGTTTGGTTTCTGCCGCGCGCGTCAGGCGAGCGCCTTCAGGTCCTGCGCGGCATCGGCCACGGCGGCGGGGTCGGGGTTGCGGCCATCGGCCAACCAGCGCTTGGCGAGCATGAAGGCGCGCGGCTCGTTCATGGCGTCGACGGCGCGGAAGGTCTCGCCCTCATAGTACCAGACCGAGGCGGCGCCGGGGCGGCTACCGGGGCGCGTGACCCGCCGGTCCGCGCCGAGATTGAGCCCCGCGATCTGCAGCCGGCAGTCGTATTGGTCGGACCAGAACCAGGGCACCGGGGCGTAGGGCGCGGTCTCGCCGAGGATGGCGGCGGCGGCGTGCTCGGCCTGGTCGATGGCGTTCTGCACCGATTCGAGCCGGATCCGCCCGCCGCGATAGGGAAAGGAGGCGCAATCGCCCGCCGCATAGATGGCCGGGTCCGAGCTCCGGCAGGCGCCGTCCACCGCGATGCCGTTGTCGATGGCGAGCCCCGCCGCCTCCGCCAGCGCGGCCTCCGGGCTCACGCCAATGCCGACGATGGCGATATCGGTCTCCAGCACCCGCCCGTCCTCCAGCACCGCGCGGGCCAGCCGGCCGTCCTCGCCTTCGAGCCGTGCGAGGCGGGTCTCCTCCAGAAGCTGCACGCCGTGGCCCTCATGGAGCGTGCGGAAATAGTCGGCGGTCTCGGGCGCGGCCACGCGCTGCAGGATCCGCGGGGCCATCTCGATCAGCGTCACGGCCATGCCGCGCTGCGCCGCCACGGCCGCCGCCTCCAGCCCGATATAGCCCCCGCCGAGGACCAGCATGCGCGCGCCCTCCACGAAGGCGGGCGCCATGGCGTCCACATCGCCGACGCTGCGCACCGTGTGCACCCCCGCCAGCGCGCCGCCGATCGCCTCCGGCAATCGCCGCGGGGTCGAGCCGGTCGCCAGGATCAGCGCGTCATAGGGCAGGGGGCCCGCATCGGTCTGCACCCGCTGTGCGGCGCGGTCGATCCCCTCGGCCCGCCGCCCCAGCGCCAGCGTGATCTCCTGCTCCGCATAGAAGGCCGGCGGGCGCAGGAACAGCCGTTCCAGCGTCATCTCGCCCAGCAGATACTTCTTGGAGAGCGGCGGGCGCTGATAGGGCAGATGCGGCTCGGCGCCGAGGATCGTGATGGAGCCCGCATGGCCGAGCGCGCGCAGCTTCGCTGCCGCCGAGGCCCCGGCCTGCCCGCCGCCCACGATCACCACATCCCGAACCATGCCGCCCCTCCGCCGCTGCCGTCGCGCAACAGAACGACGGGGCGCGGGGCAGTGCAAGAGGGGCTGCGCATCGCCCGGCCCGCGCGGCCCGGCTCACTCCACCGTCAGCGGCATCCGGCGCGTCGCCACCACGCTGCCGTTTCTGATGAGCGCCGCGCGCCCCTCATAGGCCCCCGCCGGCCAGCCGCCCTCGGGCCGCCGTCGGCCGATGGCGCGGAACTCGGCGGCGCGGTTGCGGTCCATCACATGGGTGTTGGAGACGAGCATGCCGCCGCCCGGCGCGCGGATGCTGATCGCCAGCCGGTCCCCCTTCATCACGCCGAAGAAGAAGGTCCAGGCGATCAGCGATTGCGCATCCCCCGGCAGCCGCTCCACAGACGGCGCCTCGGCCCGCACCTCCTCGTAGCTCGGCACATGGCCGAGCATCCCGGCGGAGACCACGCCGCCGGGCACATGCGCGAGCGTGGGATCGGCCCAGAGGCTGTCGCCCGCCGCCTTGGCGCCGCAGGGCGTGTCCATGCTGCGCCCGTCGAAGGGGTCCACCACGCGCCCCTCGCCGTCGCGCAGGGTCAGATGTACATGCGGAAACTCGGTGCGCCCCGAAAGGCCGATCCTCCCGATCGGCTGGCCCGCGGCCACGCGCGTGCCCTTCGCCACCGAGACGCTGCCCTCCTGCAGATGGCAGTACTGCGTCGACCAGCCATCCGCATGCACGATCCGCACGCCGTTGCCGCAGTCCCGCCCCTCGAGATCCGGCGCGCCGGGATCGTTGAAGCGGATATCGGGCATCCCGTCGCGCACGCCCGCCACCACGCCGTCCGCGGCCGCGAGCACATCCACGCCCGCGCGCATCGCCGCCAGGCTCTGCAGGCGGATATCGGTGCCCTTGTGCCCGTCATAGCTCAGCGACGCGCAGCGATGGTCGGTCGCCCCGCTGCCCGGATCGCGGTCCACATATTGCTGGATCATGCAGGTCTCGCCGAGCCGGCAGTCCACCGGCAGCCGCAGCTCGATCGCCGCAGCCTGCGTCGCAGGCCCGGCCACGGCGAGGCAAACCCCCGCCGCAGCCGCAATCCGTCGCGCGGCGCGCATGGCCGCGCCGGTCAGCCGGCCGTGAGCAGCGGCGTCTTGTTGCCCGGCAGCTGCGGGTTGCCCGGCGGCACGATGGTCAGGTCGATCTCGCCATCCTTCACGCCCACCTTCACGAGGCCGCCCTTGGCGAGCTGGCCGAAGAGCAGCTCCTCCGCCAGCGGCTTCTTGATCGCCTCCTGGATCACGCGGCCGAGCGGGCGCGCGCCCATGGTGGCGTCGTAGCCCTTGTCCGCCAGCCACTCCGCCGCCTCCTTCGAGAGCTCGATGGAGACGCCGCGATCCATGAGCTGCACCTCGAGCTGGAGCACGAACTTCTCCACCACCTGCAGGATCACGTCCCGCGGCAGCGCGCCGAAGGAGATCACCGCATCCAGACGGTTGCGGAATTCGGGGCTGAAGGTCCGCTCGATCGCCGCCTCGTCCTCGCCCTCGCGCCGGTCGCGCGCGAAGCCGATGGCCGCCTTGGCCTGCTCCGCCGCACCCGCATTCGAGGTCATGATCAGGATCACGTTCCGGAAGCTCACCGACTTGCCGTTGTGGTCCGTCAGCTTGCCGTGGTCCATCACCTGCAGGAGGATGTTGAACACATCCGGATGCGCTTTCTCGATCTCGTCGAGCAGCAGCACGCAGTGCGGATGCTGGTCCACGCCATCGGTCAGCAGCCCGCCCTGGTCGAAGCCCACATAGCCCGGAGGCGCGCCGATCAGCCGGCTCACCGAGTGCTTCTCCATGTATTCCGACATGTCGAAGCGCAGCATCTCCACGCCGAGGATGGAGGCGAGCTGCTTGGCCACCTCCGTCTTGCCGACGCCCGTGGGCCCGGCGAAGAGGTAGTTGCCGATCGGCTTCTCCGGCTCGCGCAGCCCCGCGCGGGAGAGCTTGATGGCCGAGGCCAGCGCCTCGATCGCCTTCTCCTGCCCGAAGACCACGCGCTTGAGGTTGCCCTCCAGGTCGCGCAGCGCCTCCGCATCCGACTTGGACACGGTCTTCGGCGGGATCCGCGCGATCTTCGAGACGACCGCCTCGATCTCCTTCGGCGTGATGGTCTTGCGCCGCTTGGCCGGGGACACGAGGTGCTGCGCGGCACCGGCCTCGTCGATCACGTCGATCGCCTTGTCCGGCAGCTTGCGGTCGTTGATGTAGCGCGCCGCGAGCTCCACCGCCGATTTCAGCGCGTCGGCGGTGTACTTCACGTCGTGATGGTCCTCGAAGAAGGGCTTCAGCCCCTTCAGGATCTTGATCGAATCGTCCACCGTCGGCTCGTTCACGTCGATCTTCTGGAAGCGCCGGCTGAGCGCGCGGTCCTTCTCGAAGTGCTGGCGGAACTCGTTGTAGGTGGTGCTGCCCATGCAGCGCAGCG